>NZ_LMCL01000002.1:0-217149 GCF_001424795.1 Aminobacter sp. DSM 101952
CGTCCACTGCAAGACCTGCGACATCAAGGACCCCAACCAGAACATCAACTGGGTCCCGCCCCAGGGCGGCGAGGGGCCCGTCTATCCGAACATGTGACGAGCATCGCTGCGGCGCTCAACCGCTGCGGCCAGAATTCCTGCTGAAGAGACGTGAAATGACGATCGACAATATTGGCCTCTCAAACTGGATCGACGAGGTCCGCGCGCTGTGCCGGCCGGATGCCGTGCATGTCTGTGACGGCAGCACCGAGGAATATGACCGCATCTGCGCTGCGATGGTGGCGAGCGGTGCGCTCATCCGGCTCGACCCGCAAAAGCGCCCCAACTCCTACCTGTGCCGTTCCGATCCGGGCGACGTCGCGCGCCTCGAACATCGGACCTTCGTCTGTTGCGCGAACGAGGAGGATGCCGGCCCGACCAACAACTGGGCCGACCCTAAACCATGCGCGCCGAACTCAGGCCGCTGTTCGACGGCTGCATGCAGGGGCGGACGATGTATGTCATCCCGTTCTCGATGGGACGGGTCGGGGCCGAGCATGCGCAGATCGGCGTCCAGATCACCGATTCCCCCTATGTCGTGATCAGCATGAAGCTGATGGCCTATGTCGGCGCCGACGTGCTTCGGCACCTGGGCGATGGCGATTTCGTGCGCTGCCTGCATTCGGTCGGCGCGCCGCTCCGGGCCGGCGAGGCGGACGTGCCCTGGCCCTGCAACAAGGACAAGAAATACATCGTCAGCTTCCAGGACGACGGCTCGATCGTCTCGTTCGGTTCCGGCTATGGCGGCAATGCGCTCCTCGGCAAGAAGTGCCTCGCTTTGCGGACGGCCTCGTACAACGGCTTCCGCGAGGGCTGGCTGGCCGAGCACATGCTCATCCTCGGGGTCGAAAGCCCTGACGGCGAGACGACCTATGTCGCCGGCGCCTTCCCGTCCGCTTGCGGCAAGACCAATTTCGCCATGCTGGTGCCACCGGAAGAGTTCGAAGGCTGGAAGGTCAAGACCGTCGGCGACGACATCGCCTGGATCCGGCGCGGCGCCGACGGCGGGCTGTGGGCGGTCAATCCGGAAGCCGGCTTCTTCGGCGTGGCGCCCGGTACCAATGCCAGGACCAACCCCAACATCATGGAAGCGCTGCAGCAGGACGTCATCTTCACCAACTGCGCCCTGACCCCGGATGGCGATGTCTGGTGGGAGGGCCTGACGCCCGAGGCGCCGAGCCGTCTCGTCGACTGGCAGGGGCAGGAGTGGACCCCCGGCTGCGGTCGCCCGGCCGCGCATCCCAATGCCCGCTTCACCGTCTCGCAAAGCCGCTGCCCGAGCATGGACCCGGCCCGCGACGATCCGCGCGGCGTGCCGATATCCGCCTTCATCTTCGGGGGCCGGCTGTCGCACACCTATCCGCTGGTGTTCGAGGCAACGGACTGGCGCAGCGGCGTCTACTGGGCGGCCACGCTCGGCTCGGAAGCGACGGCCGCGGCCGCCGACCAGCCGCCGATCCGCCGCGATCCGTTCGCGATGCTGCCCTTCTGCGGCTACAACATGGCCGACTACTGGGGCCATTGGCTGAGGCTGGGCGAGGGGCTGGAAACGGCGCCGGCGATCTTCCGCGTCAACTGGTTCCGCCGCGACGGCAATGGCGATTTCATGTGGCCGGGCTTTGGCCAGAACATGCGCGTGCTCAAGTGGATCGTCGAAAGGGTGCGCGGCACGGCCGCCGCAACCGCTTCCCCTGTCATCGGCCATGTTCCCCGCTACGAAGACATCGAGTGGCGCGGGCTCGATTTCGGTCCGTCGCGGTTCGCGGCGCTGATGGCCACCGACATGGACGAGCTTGGCGAAGAACTGCGCGACCACCGGACCTTGTTTGCGTCCTTCGGCGAGCGGCTGCCGCAGGACATCGATGCCGTGCATGCCGAACTCACCGGGGCCTTGCTCGCTGCCGACCCGGCGGTAGCGCGCAAAGCCGCATCCTGAACCGGCAAGCGCCGTCCAAGCAATGAAACATTCTGGAGAACACCTCATGACCCGGCTGCTGCGGACCACCGTGCTGACAATGACCCTGCTGTGCAGCCCGCTTGCCTTGAGCGCTGCCTTTGCCGAGTCGCCGGACCTGATCCTGCGCAATGGCGAGGTCATCACCATGGATCCGGCAAACCCCCAGGCGCAGGCGCTGGCGATTTCGGGCGAACGGATCGTCGCCGTCGGCTCCAACCAGGACATCGATGCCCTCGCCGCCAAGGACATCCCCGGGTTGATCGATACCCACATGCACGCCATTCGCGCGGCACAGACATTTGATGGCGAGACGCTGTGGCTGGGTGTGTCCAGCTTGCAGGACGGGCTCGACGTCATTCGCCGCGAGGCGGCACGGCGTGGCCCGGGTGCGTGGATCGCCGTTGTCGGCGGCTGGCATCCGCGCCAGTTCGTCGAGAACCGCATGCCGACGATAAAGGAGCTGAATGATGCGGCGCCGAACAACCCGGTCTATGTCCAGTACCTCTATGACGAGGCGTTCCTGAATGCCAAGGCCGTCCAGGCGCTGGGCATAACGTCGGAAACCAAGTTCCAGCCTGGCGGCTACCCCGAACTCGACGCGCAGGGCAAGCCCACCGGTGTCCTACGCGGCAACATCCCAGCGTTTTCGGGTCTGTCCAATCGCATTCTCGCCGCCGAGCCCGCGCAGCGCCTTGAAAGTTCGCGCCGCTTCTTCAGCGAACTCAACGGTCTGGGCATCACCAGCGTGATCGACGCCGGCGGCGGCGGCATGACGCCTCCGCAATACGACACGATCTTTCAGCTTTGGCAGCAGGGCGGCATGAGCGTGCGCGTGGCCTATCGTATCAGCGCGCCGACCCCCGACAACGAGGCTGCCAGCTTCAAGGACGTGCTGGGCTACATGCCGCCGAGCTTTGGCGACACCATGCTGCGCTTCGCCGGGCTGGGCGAGGTCCTGGTATGGAAGATGCACGACGGCGAGCAGATCGGCCCGGGCTTCAAATCGTCGGACGCGGCAAGAGGCGAACTGTTGGAAGTCCTGCAACTGGCGGCAGCGCGCGGCTATCAGGTGGAGATTCATGCGTTCTCCAACGATGCCGGCGGCCAGATCCTGGACATCGTCGAGAAGGTCAACGCGCAAACGCCCATCGAGAGCCTGCGCTGGACGGTGACCCACCTGACCGACGGCACCGAGCAGACGTTCTCGCGCATGAAGGCCATGGGCATGAGCTATACGGTGCAGGACAACATGTTCCTGAGGGGACAAGACGTAGCCGGCAAGCTCGGCGACGAGGCGGCCGAGATCCTGCCGCCGATCCGCAAGGCGATGGACCTTGGCCTCGTCGTCGCCGGAGGCTCGGACGCGACGCGCGTGTCGTCCTACAATCCGATGATCGGCTTGCAGTGGCTGGTCGACGGGCGCTCGGTCGGGGGCTCGCCCCGGCGCATCGCCTCGGATCGGCTTACCCGCGAGGAAGCCCTCGCTCTGTACACGCGCAACGCCGCCTGGGTGATGCGGCGTGAGAACGAGCTGGGCACGCTTGCTACAGGCAGGATTGCCGACCTTGCCGTGCTCGACAAACCCTACATGACGATGCCCGTCGAAGACATCCACGGCATCCGGTCGGTGCTGACGCTGCTTGGCGGCAAGGTCGTCCATGACGCCGCGGCGACGCGATGACGCTTTTGAACAGGTGCCGAACCCGGCGCGCCGCCTCCTGAACCGGGCAAGCGCCACGTATCCAAGCAACCAAACCGAACTGGAGACCATGCCATGAGACGGCTGCTGCGGAACACCGTGCTGACAATGACCCTGATGTGCAGTCCGCTCGCCTTGAGTGCTGCCCTGGCTCAGGCGCCCGACCTGATCCTGCGCAACGGCGAGGTGATCACGATGGACCCGGCAAACCCCCAGGCGCAGGCGCTGGCGATTTCGGGCGAACGGATCGTCGCCGTCGGCTCCAACCAGGACATCGATGCCCTCGCCGCCAAGGACACCCGGCAAGACGGTCATCCCCGGGCTGATCGATACCCATGTCCATGCGATCCGCGGCGGCCAGACCTTCCAGTTCGAGACCTACTGGTACGACGAGGGCACGCTGGAGCAGGCCCTGGCAAAGCTCTCGTCGGCGGCAGCGAAACGCGACGCCGGCCAATGGGTGGCGGTGGTAGGCTCCTGGCACCCGGACCAGTTCAGCGAAAAGCGGGCGCCGACGGTTGCCGAGTTGACCAAGGCCGTGCCGGACCATCCGGCCTATGTCCAGTATCTCTATGACTATGCCCTGGTGAACGCCAAGGGCATCGCCGCCCTGCGCCTCGACGAGCCGGGTGCCGAACTGCCCCCGGGCATCGTCGTCGAGAAGGACGCCGAGGGGCGCGCCACCGGCAAGCTGTCCGGCGGCATCGGACCCTTCAACGTCCTGTTCGCGCGCATCAGCGCCAGCGGCGACGAGCAGAAGAAGGCCAGCCTCGAGACGTTCTTCACCAAGCTCAACGAGGCCGGCGTGACCGGCTTCGTCGATCCGTCCGCCGGACCGCCGGCAAGCTACGAGCCCTTGTTCGCCTTGCGCGACGCCGGCAAGCTGACGGTCCGGGCCGGCTACCGCATTCCCGCGCAGCGCCCCGGCAACGAGGCCGAATGGTTCGCAGGCATGATGGCGTTCCGCCAGCCGCATTACAGCGACGGCATGGTCAGCTTCCTCGGCCTCGGCGAGGCGCTGGTGTTCGGCATGAACGACGGCGTGCAGATGGGGCCGGGCTTCAACCCCCCGCAGGCGGCGCGCGACGAACTCGTCAAGGTGGCGACCTTCGCCGCGCAGAAGCGCATACCGGTGGAAATCCACGCCTACACCGACGATGCCGCCAAGGCCATTCTCGACGCGTTCGAGACAGTGTCGAAGTCGTTCCCGCTGGATGATCTGCGCTGGTCGATCGCCCATCTCAACACCGGTTCGGCCGAGACGCTCGACCGGATGAAGAAGCTCGGCCTCGCCTACACCGTGCAGATGGGGCCGTTCTTCGAGGCGCCGGCCATCAAGGAGGCCAGCGGCGCCGAGGTCGCCGAGGCATCGCCGCCCACCCGGCTGGCGCTCGACAAGGGCCTGATGGTTGCCGGCGGCACCGACTCGACTCGCATCGGCGTGTTCGGCGTCTGGCGCGCGATCGAGTACCAGCTGACCGGAACGTCGCTCGGCGGCACCGTGCAGAGGCGCCCGGACCTGCTGCTGAACCGCGAGGAGGCCCTCAGGCTCTACACCTCGAACGCCGCCTGGATCGCCTTCGACGAGGATGAAAGGGGCGCGCTTGCCGCAGGCAAGCTTGCCGACCTCGCCGTGCTCGACAAGCCTTACATGACCGTGCCGGTCGAGCAGGTCCATACCATCCGCTCGGTGCTGACGCTGCTCGGCGGCAAGGTCGTCTACGACGCCAAGGCGCTGCGCTAGCGCCTGAAACCAGCCCGGGTGCCGCTTTGACGAGCGGCACCCGGGGCTTGGTGGCTGGCGGGCGAGGGCGGTTTCTGTCGGTTATCTTCGCGGGATTCGAGGGGACATTCGCATGACATCATCGCCGGACGAGCCAGGACAGCCCACCCCGCCCGCGCCAGCCGCAGCTTCGTCATGGGCGCCGTTCCGGCATGCGCCCTTCGCGACGCTGTGGGGCGCCACCGTCGTTTCCAACATGGGCATGTGGATGAACGACGTCGGCGCCGGCTGGCTGATGACCGAGCTCAACCCGTCGCCGCAGATGGTCGCGCTGGTTCAGGCCGCGACGACCCTGCCGGTTTTCCTTTTCGCGCTGCTGGCCGGGGCGATCGCCGATTTGGTGGATCGCCGCCGGATGCTGCTGGTGATCAACGCGCTCACCTTGCTGTGCGCGGCGGCGTTCACCGCGCTGGTGCTGGCCGACAAGGTGACCATCGAAGTGCTGCTGGTCTTCACGTTCCTGCTCGGCACCGGCGCCGCCTTCATGGCGCCGGCCTGGCAGGCGATCGTTCCACGGCTTGTGCCGCGCGCCGACCTGCCGGCCGCCGTCGCGTTGAACTCGATGGGCATCAACGTCGCGCGTGCCATCGGCCCCGCGCTTGCCGGCATGATCATCGTTCCGTTGGGCATTGCCACGCTGTTTGCGTTGAACGCCGTCAGCCGTATCGGCATCCTGGCCGCACTGTGCTGGTGGTCGCCGGCCAAGGGGTCGGCGAACGCTCTGCCGCCGGAGCCGATCGGCCAGGCTGTGTTCACCGGCTTGCGCTACGCTGCCCGCAGCACGCCGCTTAAGGCCACGTTGGCGCGTGCGCTCTGCTTCTTCCTGTTCGCCAGCCTGTACTGGGCGATGTTGCCGTTGATCGCCCGCGAACAGTTGCGTGGCGGTCCGGCGACATATGGCCTGCTGATGGCGATGATCGGCCTCGGCGCCGTCATTGGAGCCTTTGCGCTGCCCGCGATGCGGCGGAAATTGAAGCCGAGTGGTCTCGTTCTCGCGGGCTCGGTCGGCACGGCGGTCGCCATGACCCTGTTTGGCCTTGGCCAGCATGTGAGCCTGGGCGTCATCGGCGCGCTGATCGCCGGTGCGTCGTGGCTCGCCGTACTGTCCACGCTCAACGTATCGGTCCAGTCGTCGCTGCCGGATTGGGTTCGCGCGCGCGGGCTCGCGGTCTTCATCACCGTCTATTACGGCGCGATGGCAGCCGGATCGCTGGCCTGGGGCCAGGTGGCTGCCCACATCGGCGTCGCCAACGCCCTGCTCGCCTCGGCAGCCGTGCTCGTCCTGGTCGGCCTGTGGGCCACCCGCTTCGGTCTTCCCGACGACAAGGCTCCCGATCTTGCCGCATCTGCCCACTGGCCGCAGGTCTTGCCGCAGCTCGAGTTCGACCGGGATCGCGGTCCGGTGATGGTCGAGATCACCTATCACGTCGATACCGCCGATCGCCCCGGCTTCCTGAAGGCGATCTATGCCTTTCGCGAGGAGCGCTACCGGGACGGCGCCTATGACTGGAATGTCTTTGAGGATGTCGAGGTGCCGGGGCACTTCACCGAGTATTTCCTGGTCGGCAGCTGGCTCGACCATCTGCGCCAGCACGACCGGGTCACGGTTGCCGACAAGGAACTGCAGTCGGCTGTTGCCAGCTTCCACAATGGCGACGGTCCACCCAAGGTCCGCCACCTGCTGGCGCCGCAGGTCGACGGACGCAAGCCGGGCTGATCATCGGCGCAGATACGATACGGCGTCGCCTTGGCCCGGGTCATGCCGCCCGGGTCATGTCACCCGGCTCATGAAGCACACCAGTTCGCGCCGCTCGACATTCCTGTCGCCATTCTCGTGGAACGCACGGATATGGTCCGACAGGTTGTGATGCCTTTCCTGCGCTGCCGCGTCGCGCCAATGCTCGACGATCACGAAGCGGCGGCGGTCGTTCTGGTCTGCAAACAGCTCATAGCGGATGCTGCCGTCTTCGTTGCGCGAGCTCTCGGTGACAACGGTCAGGTCGCTGCGCAATTCCTCCTCCTTGCCTTCCTTTGCATACAGGATCGCAAGGACATGAACTTCAGCCATCAGTCTTCTCCGGCCTGTGGAGATGGCGGCATGAGAAGCCGCCATCTCCAGGACGACTAATCGGTGCGGTCGTAAGAGAACTGGATTCCGGCCGTGCCGCCGGTCTCGATGAACAGGTTCATGAAGGCAGGCACGGTTTCCTTGCGCGACCAGTCGCGTTGCAGTTCGCAGAACAGCTGCGGCACGCTGATCATCTTGCCGCCGGCCTGCTCGATGCGCCGCAGTCCGGCTTCGTGTGCAGCGACCGATGTGCCGCCCACGGCATCGGCCACGACATAGACCTCGTAGCCTTCGGCAAGCGCGTCGATGGCCGGGAAGGTCAGGCAAGCCTCGGTCCACAGTGCCGCCATGATCAGTTTCTTGCGACCGGTCTCCTCGACCGCCCGGCGAAACTCGACGTCTTCCCACGAATTGATCGTCGTCCGGTCATAGGTCGGAAAGTCGCTGAGCACCCTCCTTAGTTGCGGCACCGGCGGCTTGTTCAATCCCGTCTTCACGTTCACGGTGGAGTGGACGATCGGCAGGCCATAGGCGACGGCGGCCTTGGCGGTTCCCACGATGTTGTTGAGCAGCAATTGCCGGTCCATCGATGCGATCGAGTTCACCTGGACCGGCTGATAGTCGATGATCACGAAAGCCGCGTTCTTGGGTGTCAGCAGACGATCCTTGACAGGATCGCGGATTGTTTCGCTTGTCATGGCATGTCCTTTCGTCTCTTCGGAGCCCGCCGGCATTCGGCAAAGGCGTGCCGCCTTGCCGCCGGGAGCGGGCGAGCGGTTCCGTTCCCGAGGATGGTGCTGGATGCCTGAAAAATCTCGACGCACGGTGTGCCGATGGCCAGGGGGCCGGCCAGCAGATCCGTGATATGTTTGTCAGTGGCTAGGAAGGGCCGCGCAAAGCCGTCGGCGCATCGACAGGCGTGCCGTTCAGCATAGGCATCACTCCAATTCGATTGTTCAGCCGTTGGGTGACAGGCGAATGGAAATCCAGTTCACCATAGCGCGTGCCGTGGGTATCTTCCACACGGTTTTTGTCGACGGCGTCGCCGGGCGCGACCGGTTTGATGCGCTGGAAGATCCATGGTTGCGGGCAGGTGATTTGGCGCAGCGGCTCACGCCAGGGGCGGTGTCACGAGCTCGGCTGAACGCGGCGGCGCATTCGGCCTGCCAATCAGGCCTGTGGGAAGTCTCGCGGAAGAGCGTCGTTCGCAGCGAATGTGTCCAGGACGCGCCGAATTCGCTGGAGAAGCCGAAACGCGTCCTGTCGTGACCGTCGCCAGGGCGTGGCGCAGCCGCTGGCTGCGCCGGTCGGTACGTCAGGCCCTGTTGGCCTGCGTCTGTCCGGCCGCATTGCCGGCCTGTCCTGCGAAGCGCGGCGTGGCGCCGGCGGCTTCCTCGCAGAGTTCCACATGCCTGGCCAGAGCCTGGTTGGACAGCACTGCGCTGATGGTGGTGATATCGCGGCCCTGGTGCTTGGGCATCTGCTGGACTTCCTTCAGCCTTTCCAGAAGTGCGAGTCGGGTCATGGTTTCCCTCCTTTGCCGATAGGGGAGTGGTCGTTCGGAGTATCCCGCGCGGATGCTGCGGGACGTCCGGCGAACTGGCGGGTTGGCGGCCGTCAGGCCGCCTTCCTGCCCGCGTCGAACGGGATCTCGATGTCGACGGCGAGCGTCGAGACCTTGGCGCCGCGCTCCATCTTGACGCTGACCTTGTCGTCGTCGATCTGCATGTGCTTGGAGATGGCACGCAGGATTTCGTCGCGCAGTTTGGCGATGAGGTCCGAATCGCCTGCCGAAGCACGCTCGTGGGCCAGCAGCACCTGCAGGCGCTCGCGCGCGGCTGGGGCCGATTGGGGGCGGGAAAAGAGCTGGAAGAATTTCATGCCGCTTTCCTTCCGAAGATCTTGCCGAAGAAGCCCCGCTTTTCGCCCGGGATGGTGACCGGCAGCTCTTCGCCCTTGAGCCGGCGCGCCGCATTGAAATAGGCGATCGCCGGAGCGCTGCGGCCGTCCGCCAGGGTGACCGGCGAGCCGACATTGGAGGCGCGCAGCACGTCCATGCTCTCCGGAATGATGCCGAGCAGCGGGATCGACAGGATCTCGAGCACGTCGTCCACCTTCAGCATGTCGCCGCGCTCGGCCCGCGCCGGGTCGTAGCGGGTGAGAAGCAGGTGTTTCTCCATGCGCTCGCCGCTCTCGGCTTTGAGCGTCTTGGAATCGAGCAGGCCGATGATGCGGTCGGAATCGCGCACCGAGGAAACTTCCGGATTGGTCACGACGATGGCGACGTCCGCATGGCGCATGGCAAGCGTCGCGCCGCGTTCGATGCCGGCCGGGCTGTCGCAGATGACCCAGTCGAAGGTCTTCTTCAGCGCGGCAATGACCTTCTCGACGCCTTCCGCCGTCAGGTTGTCCTTGTCGCGCGTCTGCGATGCCGCCAGCAGGTAGAGCGTCTCCAGGCGTTTGTCGCGGATCAGCGCCTGTGCCAGCTTGGCTTCGCCCTGGATCACGTTGACGAGGTCGTAGACCACACGCCGTTCAGCGCCCATGACGAGGTCGAGATTGCGCAGGCCGACGTCGAAGTCCACGACGACGACCTTGTCGCCGCTCTGCGCAAGGGCCGCGCCCAGTGCGGCGGAAGACGTCGTCTTGCCGACGCCGCCCTTACCCGATGTGACCACGACCACCTTGCCCATAGAGCTCTCTCCTGTTGTTCGTTTAGGCACGCCTTCGGCTCAGCCGAGGGGTACCGCCTTGAGTGCGTCGCCTTCGAGCCAGATCTGGATGGCCTTGCCGCGCAGACCGGGCTCCAGGTCTTCGGCCGTCTTGTAGAAACCGTCGATGGCGATCAGTTCCGCTTCCAGCTTGCTGCAAAAGATGCGCGCCGACGCGTTGCCGGTCGTGCCGGCCATCGCCCGACCGCGCAGGGTGCCGTAGACGTGGATCGATCCGCCGGCCACGACCTCGGCACCGGAAGCAACCGATCCGACGATGGTCACGTCGCCTTCGGGGAAGAAGAGCGACTGCCCGGAGCGCACCGGCTGGGTGATGACGAGCGACGGCGTGGCCTTGGCGTTGGCGGTCTGAGTCGGGTCGGAGGGCGCGGTATATTCGGCGGCGCCTGCGTCGTCGTCCTCATCCGCCGTCGGCGCCTCGAAGTCCGAGGCCGGGCGCCCGTCGGCCATCGCCGGCGGCAGGTCGGAACCGAGCATTGAGGGCTGTGCGCCTTCGATGCCCATGATCCGCACGTTGCGTGTGCCGAGCTGATGGACGAGTTCGCGAAGCTGCACGCGGTCGATCGGCAGCCCGCCGACGTCGAGCACGATCGGGCGGCGCAGGAAGAAGCCGGCCGAGCGCGCGGCCAGGTCGTCGAGCCGCGCCAGCCAGTCCTCGAAAGGGAGTTCCGGGGTCAGCGCGAGCGCAAGGAAGGATCGCCCCTTGAGGCGGATAGGCCGGGGTTGAGTTAACACTTCGGTCATCTTGGTAAATTTTCGGTTGCTTCGGTGTAGCGAGCAAATGGTTAACGAAAGGTTAATTTCTGAAGCGCACGCACCGGAGTCCACCTTCTCGAAAACCGATATGGAAGGCAAAACGTCTTTCGGATCAGATGGTTGGGATTTTAGCCACAAAGTGACTAAAACTGATGCCGTTCTGTTTCGCCAATTCGGTCCGCCGTAATCCTGACACGGGCAACCGCGCCGACGTCTTCGGCCATTCGGGCGAAGGACCATGCGACTCGGCGCGGCAGCCGGGGCAGGCAGACAGCCGCAGCCATGGGTTGCAATCATCGAGAGCGATCGGCTTGCTTTCTTGCGCAGGTTGCTGTAGCTGCAGCTATCGCGAACGCTGCCCTGTTCGCTCAACGAGAGCAAACTACGGGGCATCCGATGAAATTCAGCACAACCAGTTCTGTCCGCAGCGCGTCTTTGGCAACGCTGCTAGTGGCTTCGATATCAGTGGCGGCGAGCATGCCCTCCGCGGCTTCAGATGTGGCATCGGCGGCGACTGCCGGCTTTGTCTGGACCGGAGGATATGTCGGTCTTCAGGTCGGACACGCTTGGGGTGATTCGTACTACGACGATGGCTTCGGCTCGTTCATCAACTACGACCCCAAAGGAGTGATTGGCGGCGCATATGCGGGCTACAATCACCAGTTCGGCAACTTGGTCATCGGTGCCGAAGCCGACTTGAACTTCTCTGGCATTGAAAGAGGCCGTGCGCCTGAAGAGTACGAAGGCGGCGGTTCAAGCGACGTTCACTACGGTACCGCCGAGATGAAATGGAACGGCACCATCCGGGCGCGGCTTGGTTATGCCGTTGATCGCTTCTTGCCCTATGTTGCGGCAGGTGTTGCCTTCGCGAAGTACGACATCGCTTTGATGCACGATGATTTCTCTCACTTTGAACGCAGCACCGCCGTCCCTGGCTGGACCCTGGGCGGCGGTATCGAATACGCGGCGACCGACAACCTGATGGTGAGGGCGGAGTATCGCTACACCGACTATGGCAACGAGACGTGGGACGACGAGAACTGGGGCGACGGTTTGAATGTCGATTTGAAGACCCACGACCTCCGCCTCGGCATTGCTTACAAGTTCTGATTTCGGCCTTCACAAAAGAGCCCCGGCTTCCCGGCCGGGGCTTCGTTTGCAGTGGCTTTCCCTCGTAAGATGGCGATAGAGTTGCACCAGTTCGGGCAGGGCGCGCCGTGCCCGACGGATGGTGAACTCGGCGGCCATGGACCTTCCTCGTCGAATGCGGGCGGGTAGGGCCCCGCTCATGCCTCGCGGGCGAGGAACGCTGGCAGGTCGGCGATCGAATCGAGCACGACGTCGGCCATCGGCGTCAGCGACTCGCGCGTGCCGGTGCCCGAAAGCACAGCGATCGCAAGGCCGGCGCCGCCGGCCTTGGCCATTTCGAGGTCGTGCCGGTTGTCGCCGACCATGGCGATCTCCGACGGCTTCAGTCCGGTGAGGTCGGAGAAGGCGTGGATCGAATCGGGTGCGGGCTTTGGGTTGGCCACCGCGTCATAGCCGTAGGCGGCATCGAACATCTGGGCGACGCCGAGCGAAAGCAGCGTCTTTTCCGCCCCGCTGGTCGAATCGTTGGTGGCGACGCCAAGCCTGAAGCCGGCGCTGTGCAGGCTGGCCAGCGCGTCCTTGCTGCCGGGCAGCGGCACGGCCTGCGCCGAGCCCTGCTCGGCCGAAACCTCGTCGAACATCTTGACCAGCTTCGCCTGCTCGGCATCGCTGGCATCGGGATACCACAGCGCCACGATGTCGGCGTTGGTGCCGGCGGCAAACACCGAATCGGCCTTGAAGCAATGGGCGCCGAAATCGTAGCCGGCGGCTTCCATCAGGACGGTCGCCTGCTCCCGGTCGCCGTCCGCCGCCTTCAGCGCCATCATCTCGCCGATGGCGAACCACGTTGCCTGAAAATCGACGAGGGTGCCGTCCTTGTCGAAAAGTATGCCCTTGATGCCCCGCAATTCACCTACTCCCTGCGCATCGGCCCCGAAAATCCATTCGGGATTTTCAGAATGCACGATGCGGACCTCAAACCTGATGCGTCCTTCAGGCGGCCGGCTGGCCGCCCGGTGTCCTTAGCCGGTGAATATGCTCCACCAGCCCGGCTGTCGAGGCGTCGCTTCGCGCGGCATTTTCCCGCCCTTCCACGACAGGCAGCAGTCCGGTCGCCAGTTCCTTGCCCAGTTCCACGCCCCACTGGTCGAAGGCATTGATGCCGAACAGCTGCGCCTCGACGAAGACGCGGTGCTCGTAGAGCGCGATCAGCCGGCCGAGCATGTGCGGGTCGAGCTTGCGGTAGAGCAGCGTCACGGAAGGGCGGTTGCCCGAGAAGACGCGGTGCGGCGCGATCTTGTCGACCTCTTCCGGCTTCATGCCCTTGGTCAGCATCTGCCGCCGCGCCTCTTCCAGCGTGCGGCCCTTCATCAGCGCTTCCGACTGCGCCAGGCAGTTGGCGAGCAGCAGGTCGTGATGCTCCTTGAGGTCGGGCTCGTGCCCTTCCGCCGCCGCCAGGAACTCCACCGGAATGAAATCGGTGCCCTGGTGCAGGAGCTGGAAGAAGGCGTGCTGTCCGTTGGTGCCGGGCTCGCCCCAGACCAGCGGACCCGTCGGGGTCACCGCGGCGCCGCCGGCGATCGTCACGCTCTTGCCATTCGATTCCATGTCGAGCTGCTGCAGGTAGGCCGGCAGGCGCGAAAGCCGCTGGTCATAGGGGATCACCGCGCGCGCCGGATAATTGCACACCGCGCGGTGCCAGAAGCCGACCAGCCCCATCAGCACCGGGATGTTCTTGAGCAGCGGCGTCGTCGCGAAATGCCGGTCCATGGCGTGGGCGCCGGCGAGGAAGTCGCGGAAATTCCGTGGCCCGATCGCCATCATGATCGGCAGGCCGATCGCCGACCAAAGCGAATAGCGTCCCCCGACCCAGTCCCAGAAGCCGAACACGCGGGACGGGTCGATGCCGAAGGCCGCGACCTTGTCGAGCGCGGTCGACACCGCGGCGAAATGGCTGCTCACCGCCTTGGCGCCGAGCGCGTTCTCGACCCAGCGCCGGGCCGTCGCGGCATTGGTCATCGTCTCGACGGTGGTGAAGGTCTTGGACGCGATGATGAACAGCGTCGTCCCCGCGTCGAGCCCCTTCAGCGTGTCGTGGATGTGGGCGCCGTCGATGTTGGAGACGAAATGGGCGCGCGGCCCGTCGTGATAGGGCGCCAGCGCCAGCGTCGCCATGGCCGGGCCGAGATCGGAGCCGCCGATGCCGATGTTGACGACGTCGGTGATCTTCTTGCCGGTGGCGCCGGCTGCCTTGCCCGAGCGGATGTCCTCGGCGAAGGCCGCCATGGCGTCGAGCACGCCGTGCACGTCCGCCGACACGTCGTGGCCGTCGAGCATGATTGCTTCGCCGCGCGGGCTGCGCAGCGCCGTGTGCAGCACTGCCCGGTCTTCGGTGATGTTGATGCGCTGGCCGGCAAACATCGCCGCGCGCTTGCCCTCGAGGTCGACCACCCGCGCCAGCTTTTCGAGCAAGCCCATGGTCGTGGCGTCGACGGCGCATTTCGACCAGTCGAACAGCAGGTCGTCGTCGGTGACCGAAAAATTCTTGAAGCGCTTCGGATCGGACGCGAACGCCGCCCGCATGTTCTTCGGCGCTTCCTGATGATGGTTGCGAAGCGCGGCAAGAGCCGCCTGGAAGGGTTGTTCGGTCACCATGGAACTCCGGAAGTTTGGGCTGCCCCGTTCGCCTGCCGTGTCATCCTAGCAGACCTCTTGGCTCATTGAGAGAGTGTCGCGGCGGACTATCGCGGCAAATTTCAATCGATTCAACTGGGCGTGTCGGCAACCGTCGATGGAAAGGTTCACTGGCATAAATCCATAGGATTAGAAAAATTGATTGGTGCAACCGCTTGTACCAAGGATAGCTTTCTATGGTCCAGCAAAGTCAAAAAGACTGGACATGCAGGAAACGTCACTATGCCACAGCGAAACGACACGGCGATCTGGTCCGGCCTGTTCCGGATTTCGGCGGAATCAGGCCAGACCCTCCAGGCGCAGATCCGGCAGGCGATCGTCGCCGCCATTCTCGACCGGCAGATTGCGGCCTCGATGCCGCTGCCGTCCTGCCGAATCCTCGCCGAAAAGCTCGGCGTTGCCCGCGGCACCGTGGTTCTGGCCTTCCAGCAGCTGGTCGACCAGGGCTTCCTCGTGGCGCGTGAGCGCCGCGGCCACTTCGTCAATCCCGAAGTGCTGGCGACCCCGGCCAAGCCGCAGCAGAAGGCCCCCGACCAGGCCAATGAAATCGATTGGAAGGCGCGCCGCCAGATCGCGGCCTCGGACATGCCGCCGCCGGCCAAGCTCGAGAACTGGATCAAGTCGTCCTATCCCTTCGTCTACGGCCAGTTCGATCCGACGCTGTTCCCGACCGCCGAATGGCGCGAATGCAACCGCATGGCGCTGGCCGTGCTGGAGATCCGCAACTGGGCGGCAGACATGGTCGACCGCGACGATCCGCTGCTGATCGAGCAGATCCAGGCGCGCCTGCTGCCGCGCCGCGGCATCTTCGCCAATCCCGACGAGATCATCGTCACGCTGGGCGCCCAGAACGCGCTCTACATGCTGGCGTCGCTGCTGATGTCCAAGGGCTCCAAGGTGGCGATGGAAGATCCGGGCTACCCGGACGCGCGTTCGATCTTCCGCCTCGCCGGTGCCGACATCGAGCCCGTGCCGGTCGACCAGCAGGGCATCGTCACCTCGGCCATCCCGTCGGATGCCGGCTTCGTCTTCGTCACGCCGAGCCACCAGTGCCCGACCATGGTGCCGCTCAGCGCCGAGCGCCGCCAGGATCTGCTCGCGCGTGCGACCCGCAACAACCAGATCATCATCGAGGACGGCTACGACAGCCAGTTGCTCGACGAGGCGCCGCAGCAGGCGCTGAAGAGCCTCGATCGCTCCGGCCGCGTCGTCTATGTCGGTTCGATGTCGAAGACCTTGGCTCCGGGCCTGCGGCTTGGCTACATCGTCGCTTCCGCCGGGTTGATCGCCGAATTGCGCGCTTTGCGCCGCTTCATGCTGCGCCACCCGCCGGCCAACAACCAGCGCGCCGTCGCGCTGTTCCTGTCGCTCGGCCATCACGAGGCGCTGGTGCGACGCCTGTCGACGGCCTTCGGCGAGAGGCGCAAGCGATTGGTCCAGGCAATATCGGCATTCCTGCCGGACTGGCAGTCCACCGACTCGGCCGGCGGCACGTCGCTGTGGCTCGAGGGCCCGCGTGGAACCGACTCGCGCGGGCTTGCCGCGGCCGCTGCCGCGCGCAGCGTCATCATCGAGCCGGGCGAGCGCTTCTTCGAGCATGGCGACAAGCCTACGCGCTTCATGCGCTTGGGGATTTCCTCGATCGCGCTGCAGCACATCGAGCCCGGAATCCGCGAACTGGCGACTGCCGCCGGACGTCGTCCCGCGGCTGCATGATCCCTGTCCGGCGGCGTCTCCGTGCCGCCGGCTCATATCAGCGATCTGGCATATCCGGCGGCATATGCTGGCCCATGGTCTGGGCCAATGGACGCTGCATAGTCGCACAAAGGGAACGAGGCGACACGACGGTGGCATAATCACTGCGGGCCAGCCTCATAGAATTCGGAGGACCTGCATGTCGGTTGCCATCGAAAGCCATGACCTGTCGGCGGAGCAGCGCTCGCGCCGGTCCGGCGGCCGGGAGGCGAGGCGGGCGATGCGCGCAGCACCTTTGGCCGACGATATTCGTCCCATCCGCGCCGGCCTCGAAGGCGGCCGCTTCGGCCCGCTCGGACAGGACGACCTGGAACGCATCCACGAGGCGGTGCTGGCGCTGCTCGAAACGGTTGGCTTTGCCAACGCCATCCCGAGCTGCATCGAGGCGCTGAAGCGCGTCGGCGCCAGCTATGGCGACGACGGCCGCATCCGCTTCCCCCGTGAGCTGGTACTGTCGACAATCAGGAACGCCGCCCGCAATTTCACCCTCTGTGGCCAGGATCCCCGCCACGACATGGTGATCCAGGGCAAGCGTGTGCACTACGGCACGGCGGGGGCGGCGGTGCACCTCGTCGACGTCGAGAAGCGCGAGTATCGCGAGAGCCTGTTGCAGGACATCTACGACGCCGCCCGCATCGTCGACGGGCTCGACAACATCCATTTCTTCCAGCGCCCCATGGTGCCGCGCGACATTCCCGACCCGCTGGAGATGGACTTCAACACGCTCTACGCCTGTGTCAGCGGAACGACCAAGCATGTCGGCACCAGCTTCACCGTGCGCGAGAACGTCGCTCCGGCGCTCGAGATGCTCTACGAGATCGCCGGCGGTGAGGAGAATTTCCGCGCCCGGCCGTTCGTGTCGAATTCCAACTGCTTCGTCGTGCCGCCGATGAAATTCGCCGAGGACGCCTGCGGCGTGCTCGAGGCCTGCGTCGAAGGCGGCATCCCGATCCTGTTGTTGTCGGCAGGGCAGGCGGGCGCCACCGCGCCGGCTGCGATTGCCGGGGCCGTGGTCCAGGCGGTGGCCGAGGTGCTCGCTGGCCTCGTCTACGTCAACGCGCTCAAGCCCGGCCATCCCGCGATCTTCGGCACCTGGCCCTTCGTCTCCGACCTGCGCACCGGCGCGATGTCGGGCGGTTCGGCCGAGCAGGCGCTGCTCACCGCCGCCTGCGCCCAGATGGCGCAGTTTTACGATCTTCCGGGCGGCTCGGCCGCCGGCATGGCCGACTCCAAGCTGCCCGACATCCAGTCCGGCTACGAAAAGGGCATCACCAATGTCATGGCCGGGCTGTCGGGGCTCAATCTGGTCTATGAGTCCGCCGGCATGCACGCCTCTCTCCTCGGCTTCTGTCTGGAAAGCCTGATCATCGACAATGACATGCTGGGCCAATGCCTGCGCTGCGTGCGCGGCATCGAGGTCACCGACGAGGCCCTGTCCATCGCCACCATCTCAGAGGTCTGCCTCAACGGCCCCGGCCACTATCTCGGCAACGAGCAGACGCTGAGGCTGATGCAGACCGAGTACTTCTATCCTGCCATCGCCGACCGCTTCTCGCCCAAGGAGTGGAATGAAAAGGGCAAGCCCGACATATTGGGCCGCGCCATCGCCGAGAAGAAGCGCATCCTCGCCGAGCGCTTCCCGCGTCATATTCCCAAGGCGACCGACGACAAGCTGCGTACGCGCTTCGGCGAGATGATCAAGCTGCCGCGCAGCGGCATGGGCGGCTAGCACCTCGCTCGAAAACCGGAATCAGCTTTGGGAAGGCACGATGCGCCCGCGGACGCGCGGCCCTCTTGGGCGGCTCAATCGGCCGTCAGCTCGAAGCGATCGACGACAGTCGGGCTGATCAGCTTGGCATGCAGCGCCAGCAGCACGATTTCGGCGTCGAAGCCGCTGCCGGCTTCGAGTGCGGCCTCGATGCGCCGCTCCGCTTCCAGCATCTGGTCGCGCCCGTTGGCCTGCTCGAACACCTGCGGCCCGGCGATGCAGTAGCCGAACAATTGCGCCACCGGTGGATAAGCCTGCGCCGGCGGCTCGTCGGGCCAGTGGTCCTTCATCAGGTTGACGATGGTGAGCTTGACGCCCTCGGGCACCAGCGCGGGATGCAGGTCGACACTGCGCAATGCGGCGTCAAGCTGGCGCAGGTCGCCCGAGCGGCCGAAGATGCCGAGAAAACCGAGGGAAGAGCGCCGCCTGGCCATGATGTCCGTATCCGTTTGTCGACCACGTAGGTGGTCGAGAGGCGGAATGCGAGGGCTGATCGCAGCCGACCGCCCATGAATTTTGGGTCGCTCACGGAATAGACCGCGACGTCTCCCGTTCCTCCCGGGCAATCACCAAGATTGTCGAACAGGAGATTAGAGATGAAAAAGATCCTCGCCATCCTTGGCGCATTGACCCTCGCCGCACCGGTGGTTTCCACGCCCGCACAGGCCGACGACGATGTCTCGAAGTTCTTCAAGTCCATCATCTCGGGTGGCAAGAATGCGAGCGGCGGCAAGAGCTGGTCGAATTCGAGCAGCAACCGTTCGTCCAATTCGTCGAGCAACTCGAACTCCAACCGCTCGTCGAATTCGTCGAACAATTCGAGCTCCAACAGCTCTTCCAATTCGTCGAGCAATTCCAGCTCGAACTCGTCGTCTAACTCCAGCTCGAATTCGAGCTCGAACTCTTCGTCCGACGACGATTGATCGCTGTAGCAAGGCGCCAGGCGAAAGGGCCGGTGGAGAAATCCACCGGCCCTTTTCGTTATGCCCGGACGGTAGCGTTCAGCGCGCCGCCCGTGCGACTTTCCTGTACCAGCCGTCGGCGGCGATGGTGTTGCGGAACACGCGGGTGCGGTCCTGTTCTTCGTTCTCGCGCTCGGCGCGGATGTCGGCGACAAGATCGAGCGCCTTGCGCTCGAAGGGGATGACCTGCGCGATCGGCGCACCCTTTTCGATGATGTGCAGCCCGTCGGCGCCGGTGGCAAAGAATGGGAAATGGATCTCGGCAGTGTAGCTGTCGGTGTCGACCACGCCCGAGACGATCTCGAAGATGCCGTTCGGCCGGTTCAACGGCTGCACGAACAGGCAGCTCCAGCCCGGCGGCGTCCTGACTGTCCAGTAGTTGTGGAACTTGCACGGCGGAAGCGGGGCGCGCGGATTGCCGGCGACCTGGTGGGCACCGTGGTTGCTGACCAGCGTGCGGTCGAAGTCCCAGGCGCTGTTCACCGTCTTGCCGCCATCCGATATCTCCATGCGCACGGTCGCCGGCAGCCGGATGATCCAGCCTGCCGTCATCGCGTCGAGAAACGGCATGCAGCGCTTGACCGTCAGCCCGCTGTCGTCGGTCGACAGCTTCTCGGGATCGACCGCCGGCAGCTTGCGGAACCAGTCGGGTAGAAAGGTCTTGGCCGGCACCGGGGGCGGGATCACCCCTTCGTCCTCGGGGCGGCAGAGGAAGCGTATCGAGCGCGGCTTGGGCGAGAGGAACATCTGGCATCTCCTGATTGGTTGTCAGGGAAAACGGGCGAAGCGGGCCTCTATTCCATCGTGCGGGCTATCTCCGTCGCCATGTCGCGGCGCCGCTTCCGCGTGGCTTGACTCAACTCGGTTTCGGTTGTATTTAACGGATATGTTAATTAACAATCGTGCTAAATAAATGACCGAAGATCGCCTCGACGCCACGTTCGCCAGCCTCGCCGACCCCACAAGGCGGGCGATCCTTGCTCGACTCGCGCAGGGCGAGGCGACTGTCAACGAACTGGCCGAGCCCTTCGCGATGAGCCTGCCGGCGATCTCGCGCCACCTCAAGGTTCTGGAGCGCGCCGGGCTGATCAGCCGTGGCCGCGAGGCACAGTGGCGCCCGTGCCGGCTCGAGGCCGGGCCGCTCAAGGACATCGCCGGCTGGGTCGAACACTACCGCCGCTTCTGGGACGCCAGCTTCGACCGCATGGCCGATTATCTCAAGGAACTGCAGACGCCCAAGGGAGATCCCGATGACCGCAAGAACTGACACCGTCGCTGCAAGGTCGCTTTCGCTCGAATTCTCACGCGTCTTCGATGCACCTCCGGCGCTCGTCTTCCGCATGTGGTCGAGCCCCGAGCACCTGACCCGCTGGTGGGGGCCGAAGGGCTTTACCTCGACATGCCGGACGCACGAGTTCCGCAAGGGTGGGCGCTATCATTTACTCATCCACGGCGACGACGACAACGGCATGACCGGCACCTTCCGCGAGATCGTGGACAACGAGAAGATCGTCTTCACTTTCGCCTGGGATCACGATCCCGACTGGCAGACGCTGGTGACGGTCACGCTGAAGGCTGAAGGCGACGGCACGCGCCTGACCTTCCGCCAGGAGCCGTTCCTCGACGTCGAAACCCGCGACTCGCATCTGGGTGGCTGGGGCGAATGCCTCGATCGCCTCGCCGATGCGCTCGCCGGCCGACCCGTCGTCTGAGTTCTCGCGCACCGGCTGACGCTGCCGGCGCGCCGACCGCCCGATTGAAACCGCTGTCGCCGATGATCGTTGTCGATCATCGGAACGACGCGCCATGCGAGGAGAACGACCATGCTGAAATCCTATCGCGGCAGTTGCCATTGCGGGGCCGTGCATTTCGAATGCCAGCTCGATCTCGCACCCATGGGTGAGCGCTCGAAGCCGGAGCTCGACGGCGTCTGGTGGACGTCGAGCTTCCGCTGCAATTGTTCCTGGTGCGCCAAGACCCGTTTCTGGAAGAACTTCGCCCGCCCCGCCGGCTTCCGCGTCACTTCGGGCGCCGACACGCTGACCGAGTATCGCTTCGGCGAGTCCGCCATCCGCCACACCTTCTGCAGCCGCTGCGGCGTCCATCCATTCGCCTCGGCGAGCTTCGAGATGATGGGCGGCGATTTTTATGCCGTGAACCTCGCCTGCCTCGACGACGTCACGCCGGAGGAGTTGGCCGCCGTGCCGATCATCTACGAGGATGGCAGGCATGACGCCTGGGACCGCCCACCGCCGGTGACGGCCTACCTCTAGTCGCAAGCATCGAAAGTTCGAGCCGTGCATGACGGCCGCTATCCGGCGGCCGAAGGGAAACCTGTGTCCAAACGATGGAGAGTGAAATGCAGCATGAAATCGTGTCCAGGGAAGAATGGGCGGTGGCGCGGCGTGCGCTGCTTGCCAAGGAAAAGGCGATGACCAAAGCGCGCGACCAGCTCAGTGCCGAGCGCCGCGAACTGCCTTGGGTTCGCATCGACAAGCCGTATTTCTTCGACGCTCCCGAAGGCCGGCTGTCGCTGTCCGACCTGTTCGATGGCCGCAGCCAGTTGTTCATCAAGCATTTCATGATGGGCCCCGGCCAGGTCCATCATTGCGTCGGCTGCTCGTTCGAGCTCGACAATGCCGACAGCGTGCTGGTCCATCTCGAAAACCACGACGTCACTTATGTCGCCGTGGCGCGTGCGCCGCTTGCCGAGATCGAGGTGCTGAAGGCGCGCATGGGTTGGCGCGCGCGTTTCGTCTCGTCGTTTGCCAGCGACTTCAACTACGATTTCAACGTCTCCTACACGCCCGAGCAGCTCGCGGCGAAGAAGGCGGTCTACAATTTCGCGCCGCTCGATTTCCCGATCGAGGACCTTTCCGGCGACAGCGTCTTCTACAAGGACGACGACGGCCAGATCTACCACACCTACTCGACCTTCGGCCGCGGCGGCGAGCAGTTCCTCGGCGCCTATGGCTTTCTCGACGTGATGCCGAAGGGCCGCGACGAAAACGGACCGTTCTACCTCCTCGCCGACTGGGTGCGGCCGCACGACATGTACGGCAAGGGCGGCACCGTCGAGATGACGGGGCGCTATCACCCGGCCGATTGTGGCTGCGGCAAGCACGGCTGAGCCAAAGATGTGCTGCGCGCTGGCCGGCCTGATGCTTGCGATCGTCGCCGCCTGGCGGCGGCTGGCCGGCCTGGCGTCAGGCTGGCACCGGGCACTGCGATGGGGCGCGATGGCCGTCCTGGCTGTTGCGCTTGGCATCGGCACCGTCGCTGCCGGCCAGCATGCCAGGCACTATCTCGAACGCGCCGATACTAACCGGCGCAGCATCCTTGCCGAGATCCTGGCGCAGCCGATCTGCTCGGGAGAGATCCCGGCAACTCAGCCCGGCTAGTGATTGTCGCGCGGGATGCCCTTGGTCTGGGCGACGCGCTGGTATTTCACCGCCGGCTTCAGCACCATGCCCTGCGCCAGCTGGTCGACCATGCCGCGCTGGATTTCCTGCCACGGCGTCTGGTGACCAGGGAAATGGTAGCCGCCATCGGCCTGCAATTCGGCGCGGCGGCGCGCGATCTCGTCGTCGCCGACGAGAATGTCGGCGGTGCCCTTCCTCAGGTCGATGCGCACCCGGTCGCCCGACTTCAGCAGCGCCAGCCCGCCGCCAACGGCGGCTTCCGGCGAGGCGTTGAGGATCGACGGCGAGCCCGACGTGCCCGACTGGCGCCCGTCGCCGATGCAGGGCAGCGAGTGAATGCCGCGCTTGATGAGGTAGGCCGGCGGCTGCATGTTCACCACTTCCGCGCCGCCGGGATAGCCGACCGGCCCCGCACCGCGCATGAACAAAACCGTGTTCTCGTCGATGCTCTCCGCCGGGTCGTCGATGCGGGCGTGGTAGTCCTCCGGCCCGTCGAACACTTTTGCGGTGCCTTCGAAGGCTTCGGGATCGGCGGGGTTCGACAGGTAGCGGTCGCGGAACTCCTTCGAGATCACGCTGGTCTTCATGATGGCGCTGTCGAACAAATTGCCCCTGAGATTGATGAAGCCGGCATCCTCCTTCAGCGGCTCGGCGACCGGGCGGATGACCTTGGTGTCCATGGTCTCGGTCGCGGCACAGTTCTCGCCCATGGTCCGGCCATTTGCGGTGATCGCGTCGGGATGCGGCAGCAGGCCGGCCTTCATCAATTCGGCGACGACGGCCGGCACGCCGCCGGCATGGTGGTAGTCCTCGCCGAGATATTCGCCGGCCGGCTGCAGATTGACCAGCAGCGGCACATGGTGACCGACATGCTGCCAGTCGTCATTGTCGAGCGGCACGCCGAGATGGCGGGCAATGGCGTTGAGGTGGATCGGCGCATTGGTCGAGCCGCCGATGGCCGAGTTGACGACGATTGCGTTCTCGAAGGCTTCGCGGGTCATGATGTCCGAGGGCTTCAGGTCCTCGCGCACCATGTCGACGATGCGTCTGCCGGTGTCGTACGAAATCTGCCCACGCTCGCGATAGGGCGCGGGGATCGCCGCCGACCCCGGCAGCTGCATGCCTAGTGCTTCGGCCAGGCTGTTCATGGTCGTTGCCGTGCCCATGGTGTTGCAATAGCCGACCGAGGGCGCCGAAGAGGCGACGATGTCCATGAACTGGTCGTAGTCGATCTCGCCGGCCGACAGCCGCTCGCGCGATTCCCACACCACCGTGCCCGAGCCGGTGCGCTTGCCCTTGTGCCAGCCATTGAGCATCGGCCCGACCGACAGCGCGATCGCCGGAATGTTGACGGTGGCTGCCGCCATCAACAGCGCCGGCGTGGTCTTGTCGCAGCCGATGGTCAGCACCACGCCGTCGAGCGGGTAGCCGTAGAGCACCTCGACAAGGCTGAGATAGGCGAGGTTGCGGTCGAGCGCGGCTGTCGGGCGTTTTCCCGTTTCCTGGATCGGGTGGCACGGGAACTCGAACGGCACGCCGCCGGCAGCCACGATGCCGTCGCGCACCCGCTTGGCGAGTTCGATGTGGTGGCGGTTGCAGGGCGACAGGTCCGAGCCGGTCTGGGCGATGCCGATCAGCGGCTTGCCCGACTGCAGCTCCTCGCGCGTCAGGCCGAAATTCAGGTAGCGCTCGAGATAGAGCGCGGTCATGCCGGGATTGTCGGGGTTGTCGAACCACTCCTGCGAACGGAGCTTCTTCGTCGTCTTCTGGCCGGTCATGAAATTTCTCCGTAGTCCGACCTGCATCGTTATTCCAAGCGCGAAAACGCCACAAGCGCGATGCCGGCGCGACGGCGGTGACTGGCGTCCGAATGCGCCGCTTGGCGCGCCGCCGGCACGATGGACAAGCCCGATTTGCTGCGTTACCCCTCGTCGGGTGAGTTCTCTAGGGAGGGATTTGCCGTGGCTCTGGTGATTGAAGGCGAGGAGAAGATCGCAGCCCCCATCGACGTGGTCTGGAAGGCGCTGAACGACCCGGCGATCCTGAAGGAGAGTATCCCCGGCTGCGAGAGCCTGGAGATGTCGTCGCCGACCGAGATGGCGGCCAAGGTGGTGCTCAAGATCGGCCCGATCAAGGCGACCTTCGCCGGCGAGGTCACGCTGAAAAACCTCAAGCCGCCGCGTTCCTACACCATCGAGGGCGAGGGCAAGGGCGGCATCGCCGGCTTCGCCAAGGGCGGCGCGGACGTGACGCTGACCGAGGACGGCCCCGATGCGACGATCCTCAAATACGCCGCCAAGGCCGACGTCGGCGGCAAGATCGCCCAGCTCGGCAGCCGCCTGATCACCTCGACGTCGAAGAAACTCGCCGGCCAGTTTTTCTCCACCTTCGGCGAGAAGGTCGGCGGAGCGTAGTTTTTCCCTTTTCGCATTGTGCGGTGAGGTGGTGGCCGAAGGCCAGGAAAAGCCAACGATTTGGCTTTTCCAACGACGAACGCCCGGAGCCATAGCGGAGGGCCGGGCGGATTGGCGCGCAGCGCCAAGACGGATGAATAGTGCTGGACGGAGCAGGGCATTTCAGGTTCCGCCTCCGAGATTCTTCCTGCAGACTCTCATTCCTTCCAACACCCCTCATCCGACCTCGCTTTGCTCGGCCACCTTCTCCCGCAAGGGGAGAAGGCAAGTGCCTGCCTTGCCACGCTCGCCTTCGCGCCTGGCCATTGCTTGAGAAAAGGTTCGGGAAGCGGGGCGCGAGGCCGTGCCTTCCGATAGTTTTATGTTTGGCGCGACGTYCGCGCCCCGCCCGGTGTTCTTGCCCCGCTCTTCGCGGCGGCGGGGTTTCCGCAGGCCGCCAGCAAGGCCCAGGCTTGGGGGCTCATCACCCAGCAGAAGATCCGACCTCCTGCCAGCCCGGCACCGGCGCTTCCCCCCGTWGCCCGGTGCGCACCGGAGTCCCGTGGAAGATCGCGAGGTGAATGATACGGGAGGTTGGGAGGGCGTGGAAAAAGGTGGGCGGCTATCCACGCGGGATGCTGACAGATGGTGACAATCCGCGTGCATGTACGAATGGCATGGGACCGTGGTGTAAGCTCCAGCCGTCACGGCATGGATCCCCGGGTCTCCGCAGTTCGCTTCGCTCCTGCTCCGCCCGAGGATGACGGAGGCAGGAGACTCGCTGCCAACCGTCAACGGCAGTGGCGGAAGTCGCTGTTTTCGACAGTCATCATGCCAAGATACAGACGAAGGAGATTAGCGGCAAACCTCTTTGCCGTCGTCATCCTCGGGCGGAGCAGGAGCGAAGCGAACTGCGCAGACCCGGGGATCCATGCCGTGACGGCTCCGCAAACCAACTGTTCCGGCAAGGCTGTGATCCTTCATCCCCTCTGGCCTGCTGGCAGGCCAGAGGGGATGAAGCGCGATTGAGGAGATCTCGCAAGTCTCCGTATGGCCTCAGAAAAAAACGCGAGGCGTGGAAAAACTCTCCACCGGTGTCGGCGTCCCGTCGTTTGGTTCGTCCTAGAGGCAAGAGGGTCGCGAGGCCGGGATCGAGAAAAGGGACGAGGACATGAACAAGCGCAGTTTCATCGCCATGCTGGCGGCGGCGGCATTTGCAGTTGCAACGGGAGGGATGGCCATGGCCGAGACGACGAAATCGAAGCCGGCCGACGTCAGGACCGGCCATGCCGAGGTCAACGGCGTGAGTTATTATTACGAGATCCGCGGCGAGGGCGAGCCGCTGCTGCTGCTGCATGGCGGATTGGGTTCGATCGACATGTTCGGACCAGTGCTGCCAGCCCTGTCGAAGGGACGGCAGGTGATTGCGGTCGATCTCTACGGCCATGGCCGCACCGCGCTGACCGAGCGCAAGATGAGCCTCGTCGACATGGGCGACGACATGGCCGGGCTGCTGAAGACGCTCGGCTACGACAAGGTCGACGTCATGGGCTATTCGATGGGCGGCGGCGTCGCCTTCCGGCTGGCCGTGCAGCATCCCGGAATGGTGCGGCGCCTGGTGCTGGTGTCGGCTGGCTATGCCCAGGACGGCTTCTATCCCGAGATGCTGCCGATGCAGGCCCAGGTCGGCGCCGGCATGGCCGAGATGATGAAGCCGACGCCGATGTACCAGGCCTATGCGGCAGTGGCGCCGAAGGTCGAGGACTTCCCCAAGCTGCTCGACAGGATGGGCGAGATGATGCGCACCCCCTATGACTGGGCCGATGACGTCAAGACGCTGAAGATGCCGGTCATGCTGGCCTATGGCGACAGCGACATGTACCGGCCCGAGCACATCGTGAAGTTCTACCAGCTGCTCGGCGGCGGCCTGAGGGACGCCGGCTGGATGCGCGAGACGATGTCGCAGAACCGCTTGGCGATCATCCCCAACAGGACCCATTACGACGTCTTCTTCGCGCCCGAACTGGCCGCGATGGCGCTGCCCTTCCTCAACGGCGAGACCAAGGTGAAAACCTGGGACGAGCAGGTCAAGGCAGCGCAATAGGCGCGGGCGCCGCAGGCTTGGCCGGGACAGCCGTCGCGCGCTCCGAAATCGGGCGCGCGGCGGTCTTTTTGTTGCCGTCCGCGGTCGCTCAGTGTATCTTTCCCGCGCGTTCGAAATACCCCAGTTGGGGCCTCGAAACTTCGGCATACCGGCAAACTGGCAATGAGTTGGCCATGGCGGGATCGGACAGTCCGATACCATCGCTTGGGTGCCAGCCGCCTGCTCCGCCTGTTCCGGTCAACAGCGTCCGATGTACGCCCACCGGAGGAACGGTCATGGCTATCTCATTGACGATGCAAGAATATCTAGAGGACAATCACATCCGCTACGACGCCGCAAAACATGCGCGGACCGGCTGCTCGATGATGACTGCCGAGGCGAGCCACGTGCCCGGCAATGCCCTTGCCAAGGGCGTGGTGCTGAGATGGGAGGACGGCTATGTGCTTGCCGTGCTGCCGGCCTCGCGTCATGTCGACCTCGCCAGGATGCGCGAGATCATCGGCGACAAGGTGCGGCTGGCAACCGAAGAGGAGGCAAGCTCGCTGTTTCCCGACTGCGACGAAGGCGCCGTGCCTATCCTCGGCGTGCCCTACAGGGTGGCTTGCGTGGTCGACGAGCAGCTGCGCCGCGGCAGCGACGTCTATTTCGAGGGCGGCGACCACCGCACGCTGGTCCATGTCTCCGGCGACGAGTTTTCGCGCCTGATGTATGGCATGCCGCAGGCCCGTATCAGCTGGTAGCAGCGGCGATACGCAATTTTGGCAAGGCGGCCGAGCGCCAACGGCCGCCAGTCGACGAAAAGCCCGTTTCGTGTCACGCAACCGCCATTTGCCGGTCATGGTTCGGGATTATGTTGTGTCTAGTCTAATGGTCACGAACGGAGGCGACTATGGGCGATCAGCCGGAACTGACGCTTGAGGAACTGTTGCACGACCCGATCATCCTGAAGCTCATGGAGCGCGACGGATACAGCGCCGACGACATCCGCATGCTCGCGCGCCATGCCATGGCAGGTACCCAAGGGTGGGAAAGCGTGTCGTCCAGGGTCAGCGCCCGCCGGCGAAGCAGGCTGTTTCACCCCGTGCCTTCGACCTGCGCCACCCCGACGCTGTGCCCTTAGGGCACAGCAACACTCTCCCGACATTTCTGACGGCAGAAAGGTCCGCCTGAACTTCTAGACGCGGATCTCGACGCCACTGTCGCGCAGCCTGGCGAGCAGACGCTCTTCCGGCGGCGCATCGGTGACGAGCGTGTGGATGTCGCACAACGATCCGAGGCGGACGAGCGCGCGGCGGCCGAACTTCGAGCTGTCGACGGCCATGATGGTGCGCGCGGCCTGGCCCATCGCAGCGGAGACGGCGGCGACCTCAGCATGGTCGTCGTCGCCGATGTCGCCGTCATGGTCGACGCCGCTGACCGAGATGACGGCAATGTCGAACTTGAAGCGCCTGATGTAGTCTGCCGTCTCCTCCCGGAACACGCCGCCGTCGACCTGGCGGACGAAGCCGCCGGGGACGGCAACGGCGAAGTTGGTGCTTTCACTGAGCGTCGTGGCGACCCGCAGCGAGTAGGTGACGACGCGCAGATCGCGGTGCCGGACCAGCGCCCGCGCCACCGCCTCGCAGGTGGTGCCGGTGTCGATGAACACGGCGGCGCCGTCGGGGATGAGTTCGGCGGCGAGGCGGCCGATCTTCTCTTTCTGGGCGGCATTGTCGACGCGGCGCTGGCGCAGCACCGCCGGCTCGACCGGCGTCGATATGGTGGCTCCGCCATGCAGACGGCGCACCTTGCCGTCCTGTTCGAGCGCCATGATGTCGCGACGCGCCGTCTGTGTCGTCACCCCGTAAAGCGTAGTGATCTCCTCGATCGAGACGTAGTGGTTTTTCTCCAGATAGCTCAGGAGCTGCGCCTGGCGCCTCGACTTCTTGTCGTCCTGGTCCATGCCGGGTCCGTGTGTTCTGGGCATCTGCGATCCGGTCTCCACAATCCTAGCTAGCAAATTCCCGTGCCGGGTTCACCCGGCTCCTCCGGCGATGTGCGGAGTTTCGGGATCGTACCCAATAATGTTGTAAAAGTGACATCTAACAAAACTAATGTCCGAATCCGTACTTTTCAGTGACCGCAACATGTCATTCGCACGCCAGCCCTGGCGGTTTTGTGACAATGCGCGGTCGCCTCGCACACAGGAGTTACGCGATGACGACTTTCCAACATGGCGCCGACGACGCGCCTGGCCAGGCCCGCCACAACAGGCGCATGCGCACCGCTGCGGCCGCGCTGCTGTGCGGCACCGCTCTGGCGCTCCAGGCGGTTTCGGCCCAGGCGGCCGAAGATTCGATCCGGATCCTGACGCTCAACACCTGGCTCGACCGGTTCAAGGCCAATCCGAGCGTGATGTCCGAATTCCTCACCAAGGGCAATTACGATGTCCTGACCTTCCAGGAACTGCAGACCAACAGCACCTACACACGCGACATTCCCGGAATCCTGAGCGGGGCCGGGCTTGGCACGTTCGGCAAGCGGCAGGACGGCGACGTCGGCGTGATCTCGCGCCTGCCTGGGAGCTTCGGCGCCAACAAGCTGGGCGATACCGCCACCTACACATTGCTCGATGCCACTTCGAGCCGGCCGCAGAGCTACGTGGCAACCACCCACCTGAATTATTACGATCCCTCGACCAACCGCATCGGCGAAGCCAAGGGGCTGAACCAGTGGGCGGCCTCGGCAACGGCCCCGATCATCATGACGGGCGACTTCAATGCCGGCGACGTGTCGGAGCGCGGCCTGCACTCGATTAGCCAGCAGGAACGGCTGCTCAGGATCTACACCAAGGCGCCGACCAACGCCTTCTATCTCAGCCTGCTCAAGCAATATGCCAAGGACCAGGCGCAGCTCGACGCCTTCATCGCCCAGTGGAAGGGCAAGGGCAATGCGGCGATCGATGCGGCTCCGATCCCTCCGGATCTGTTCGCCGACGAGATGTATCCGGTCGCCGGCAATCTGCCGCAGACCATGAACATCCTGAAGAAGCAGTATCAGGTGCTGCAACTGCCGGAGGAGCGCGAGCAGTTCTCGCCGCATGCGCTGAACGACGGTTCGGTGACCTGGCCCTCGCATGGCGAGGACGCGACCAACACCTGGGGCAGCTGGCACCGCGTCAAGATCGACCACTTCCTGGCCTCGCGGCCCTTCGGCAAGTGGTGGCAGATCGACGATGACAAGGACGATCCCTATCTCGGCGTCATCACCGACGTCAGCTATGTGACCAACGCCAACGGTACGAAGACGCCGCTCTCCGACCATGAGCCCGTGGCGCACAATGTGCGCTGGGTCGGGCCGCAGCTCGAAACCTATGATGACAATGGCACGCAGAAGACCCGCGTCGTCTGGGGCAAGGATGCCTCGACTTTCTCCGAGCGCGGCAAGGAGTTTTTCCTCACCCGCAACAATATGCGCGACGACGTCTATCTCGGCCAGATCTCGGACGAAAACGGCCTGCCGATCCTGGCCGGCCTGACGGAGGCCGAGAAGAAGACTTTGCTTGACTGCAAGAGCACCGATGCGCGCTTCCAGCAGGCGATCGCCGACTATTGCATCGACGATCACAGCTTCATCGGCGAGCTCAAGGTGGCCGATGGCGGCACCGTCGTCGTCGAGGAGGATGCGGCGCTCGGCACGGACCAGGCCAGGCTCCGGCTCGATGGCGGCAGCCTCAAGGTTGTCGGCACCGGCATGAACGTGCTTGCCCGCAACCTCGTGATGGAGGCAGGCGGTGGGGCGCTCGACATCGCCGACGCCGGCAATGTGCTCGGCATCGCCAAGGAGATCTCGGGCGAAGGCAGCCTGACCAAGCTCGGTCTCGGCGGGCTCGTGCTCGAGGGCACGCACAGTTACACCGGCGAGACCATCGTCAAGGCCGGTGCGCTCTCGCTCCAGGGCTCGATTGCTGCCTCGGCGCTGACGACGGTCGGCGCCGGCGGCGCGCTGGGCGGCATCGGCACGCTCGGCAACACCGTGGTTGCCGCGGGCGGCGTGCTCGCGCCGGGCAATTCGATCGGCACGATCAATGTCGCTGGCGACATCACCTTCGAGGCGGGTTCGGTCTTCGAGGTCGAAGCCAACGACAGGGGCGAGAGCGACAAGGTCGCGGCGTCGGGCAAGGCGGTGCTTCAGGGCGGCTCGGTGCTGACGCTAGCCTCGGGCAACAACTACGCGCCGCAGACCCGCTACACGATCGTCACCGCCGCCGGTGGCGTGACCGGCGCCTTCGCCGATGTGAGCTCGAACCTCGTCTTCCTCGACCCGACGCTGGCCTATGGCGCCAACGATGTGACGCTGACGCTGAACCGCAACGACATCAGCTTTGCCGACGTCGGCGCCAACGGAAACCAGAAGGCGACAGCCGCCGCCCTTGAAAGCCTCGGCTTCGGCAATGCCGCCTATGCTGCCGTCGCCAATCTCGACGAGGCCGGCGCGCAGGATGCGTTCGAGCAGATGTCGGGCGAGGTGCATTCCTCTGCCAGGGGCATGATGATGCAGGACGGCGGCGTCATGCTCGACGCCGCCACCAGCCGCATCGACCAGGCCTTCGGCGAGGTGCCTGCCGCGAGCATGCCGGTCATGGCCTATGGCGACGACGGCCTCGAACTGGTGGCGGCCGACACCGACCGTTTCGCGTTGTGGACGCGCGCGTTCGGTTCGTGGGGCGACAGCAAGGCGGATACCGCCAATGTCGGCTTCGACCGCAGCACCGGCGGCCTGCTGGCCGGCGGCGACGCGCTGGTGGGCGATGCCTGGCGCGCCGGCGTCATTGCCGGCTACAGCCGCTCGTCGTTCGACACCGCCAATGGCGGCTCGAGCGGCAGCAGCGACAACTACCATCTCGGCGTCAACGCCGGCACGCGGGCGGGGCCGTTCGGCCTGACCGTCGGCGCCGGCTACACCTGGCACCGCTTCGATACCGCACGCCAGGTTGCCTTCGCCGGCTTTGCCGACGCGCTGTCGGCGAGCTACAGCGGCGGCACGGCACAGGTGTTCGGCGAGGCGAGCTACAAGGTCGATGCTGGGCGCTTCACGGTCGAGGGCTTCTCCAACCTGACCTATGTCAACCTGCGGACGGACGCCTTCACCGAGAAGGGCGGGGCGGCGGCACTGTCGAGCGCGGCATCGAGCAGCGACGTGACCTTCACCACGCTTGGCGTGCGCGGCTCGACAGACGTTTCGCTGGGCGCGAGCGAGGCCACGCTCCACGGCACGCTGGGCTGGCGCCATGCCTTCGGCGACGTCGCGCCGACCTCGTCCTTCGCCTTCGACGGCAGCGGCGGCTTCGACGTCAGCGGTGCGGCCATCGCCAGGGATGCGGCCGTGCTCGGCGCCGGCATCGACTTCGCGATCGCGCCGAAGACCAGGCTCGGCATCAGCTACACCGGCCAGGTCAGCAGCAAGGCTTCCGACCATGGCATCGATGCCAAGCTGGCGGTCAGCTTCTAGGCATCGGACAGCATCGGCGGCCATGGTCGCCGATGCACCGGCTCATTCGTCCGGGGAGTGCGGGTCGGCCAGGGCGGCATCAGGCCGGCTGATCGGAACCGAAGTCATTGACGTCCTCTTGGCCAGGTCGGCCTGGCCGTCGCGCTTGAGCAGCTTGCGGAAGCTGGGGTGCATGCCACCATCGGCATAGGCATGGGCCGAGAGCGCGGTCCCGGTCGAGATGAGGTTGCCTGCCGTAACTGTATCTGCCTGCGTCTTGGCGGCAATCTTCGGATCGTCGCCATTCAGGGCTGGCGGGCAGGCTGCAAGCACGTCGCGCGGTTCACCGCCCTCGAACTCCCTGTCGAAGACATAACGCCCGCCGCAGGCGGACACCTTGGGCTGCCGGCGGGTTACCTCGAAAATATCGTAGCCTCGCTTCAGGTCGGACCAGAACGCGAAATTGGGATCGGAACCGTTTTTCGCCATGTTTCCGGGTGTCATGCGAAACGGAAATGCCTGGACCTGGAACGAGCCCTGGCCGCCGGCAAGCGCCTCGCGCGCCACCGCATAGATTTCGGCGACGCCTTGATCCGTGAGGGCGAAACAGCCGGACGACGAGCATGCGCCATGCACCATGAGGGCTTCGCCGGTATAGCCGAGAGCCGACTCGAGCCTGTTTGGGTAGCCCAGGTTGAACGACAGGTAGTATTGCGAGTTGGGGTTCAGCATCCCGGCGGAGACATGGTAGAAACCTTCGGGCGCCTGCCTGTCGCCGGTGCGTGTCTTGGGCCCGAGCTTGCCTGACCATCGGCACATCGGATAGGTCTTGAGCAGCGCGAACTTGCCGCTCCGGTCACGCTTCCAGACCTCGAGTTCGCTTTCCTGCTTGAAGATCCGGATGAGAATGGGCGCCGCCGGCGACATCGCCTTGCGCGACATTTCCGCCTTGAGGGCGGCCGGCACTGGCCGGGTCGCCTTGCCATCCACCTCGAGCACGCTCGAGACGTAACTGCTCAGCAAGACTGCAAGGGCTGCAACCGCAGCCGTTCTCAGCGCATTTCGCATTCGTAGATACCATGTTGTGCCGGCCGAATTGCCCGGCGTGGTCGACACAGTTTCGACCCATCATGGTTAAGGCAATGTTTCCGCCGGCGTGAGCGGCAATGTGGCGCAGCCACCGGCAGCATCCAGTCGCCACTCCTTGGGTTAGAAAAGGCGAAGCGACACCGAGGCATCCCCATGCAAGCTGCACCTGGCACGATGAGACACCTGAGCGCCGAAGAAAGCCAGATGATCCAGCGCCGAAGAGCACGTTCGAACTGGATCATTCTGACGATCCTTGCGCTATTCGCCGGCGGTGTGTTCGCGCTCAGCTTCTTCCACCTTGCTGCCGAGGCGCGCCCGCCTCAGGAAACAGTGTCGCCCAACTGATCGCCACCGGCGAGATTTGTCGTTCCGTCAGGCGCGTCGCGGACCGGCGCCGACAAGTCCGAGGAATTCGCGTGCCGCCCGCGTCGCATAACGCTCCTTGTGGCGGAGCGAGAAGAAGCGGCGCCTGGGCAGTTCGAAATCGATGGCAACGAGCGTGCCGGCCTTGAGCGAGGCTTCGGCGACGAGCCGCGACATGACCGCGACGCCGGCGCCGGCCTCGACCGCGGCCCGGACGGCCTCGTTCGACGGCAGTTCCAGAGCGATGTCGAGGCTGCCCTGTTCGAGGCCGCGGGCGGTGCGGACGGCCTCGAAATGCGCCCGCGTGCCCGAACCCGGTTCGCGCAGGACCCAGCGCGCGGCCTGGAGGTCGCGCTGGCTGCCGGGGGCATTGCCGGTCCAGGGATGGCCGGGAGCTGCGACGAGAACCAGTTCGTCTTCATCGACCGGCTCGATGGCCAGGGCCGGATCGTCGACTTCGCCCTCGACGAAGCCGAGATCGGCAACGCCGTCGCGGACCAGTGCTGCGACCGTTTCTGTGTTGCCGATGGTGACGTCGAGGTCGATGCCGGGATAGCTGGACCGGAAACGATGGGCGATGCGTGGCAGCCAGTAGTTGGCGACCGTCTGGCTACCGGCGAGCTTGAGCGCGCCGCGCTTGAGGCCGGCGAGGTCGGCAAGTACGATCTCCGCCGACTGGGCGCGGGCGAGCACCGCACGCGCCTCCGACAGGAAGATGCGGCCCGCATCGGTCAGAACGATGCGGCGGCCGACGCGGTCGAAGAGCTGGGTCTGGTAGCGCGCTTCGAGCACCGACACCGCGGCACTGGTCGCCGACTGCGTCAGGTTGAGCGCTTCGGCGGCACGGGTGACGTGCTCGCGCTCGGCCACCGCCACGAAGATCCTGAGCTGTTCGAGGGTCACGGCATTCCTTTCAGTCGTCAGCCGGCAAGCTTGACCAGCATTAGACTGAAAAGCGCAATGAAAAGGAATGCGCCAAGACCAAGCAGCAGTGGACGGGCGCCACGGGCGCGGAGCTTGGCGACGTCGGTTTCGAGGCCCATGGCGGCAAGCGCGGTGGCCAGAAGGAACGTGGTCAGCGTGACGATCCACGTCTTTGCCTCGGCAGGGATCTCGACCAGGCTGTTGAAGCCGACCATGGCGATGAAGCCGAGCACGAACCACGGCATCGGGGCAGGGGCGCCGTCCCGGGCCGAGCCTGCCGACCTGGCGTGGCTCCTGGCAAGGACACCGAGCGCGATCACCACAGGCGCCAGCATCATGACGCGGGTGAGCTTTGCCACCGTGCCGAACTCGCCGGCCTGCTGGCCAGCCTGGAAGCTTGCCGCGACCACCTGGGCGATCTCGTGGATGGAGGCGCCGGCCCACAGGCCATAGGCATGGGCGTCGAGGTGGAGCAGACCGGGCAGCAGCGGATAGGCGAACATCGCCACCGAGCCGAAGACGGTGACGCAGGCGACCGCATAGGCAACGTCCTCGTCCGGCGCGCGGGTCACCGTATTGGTGGCGATGACCGCCGAGGCGCCGCAGATCGAGGTGCCGGCGGCGATCAGTTCGGCCAGCTTGCGGTCGACGCCGATCGCCTTTCCCAGCCACAGCGTGAAGCTGAAGGTGCCGACGAGCGTCGCAGCAATGATGGCGATGCCGGTGGCACCCACCTCGGCGACCTGGCTCGCTGTCAGTTGCAGGCCGAGCAGGATGATGGCGAAGCGCAGCAGCTTGCGCATGGAAAAGGCCACGCCCGCCTTGGCTGCAACCGGAGTGCCCCACAGATTGTGCACCGCCATGCCGATGACGATGGCGATGATCATCGGGCTGAAGCTCGATATGCCAGGAACCAGCCGCAGCGCAAACGCGATGCCGGCGATGGCTACCGTCAGCGCAACGCCGGCCAGGAGGCCGGAACGGCTTTGGTGGCGCGCCTGTTGTGGGCTGACGGTGACGGTGTTCGGGTCGAATCGACTGTGGGCATTCATGGCTTGGTCCTTTCGGGCACAAGCTATGGTCGCGCTTTTGATCAATCCAACGCGTAATAACGCTTGAATCGTTCGAGACAGTCGATTGGTTTCGCGGTGGCCCTGTCGCCGCGGTGCCGTGCCACTCGACGAAACATCGGGCGCATCTATAGCGGTGAATCAGAAGATGCGAATGTACCGCCTCTTCGTACGTACTCTTGCCAGTTGGAACATCGATGCCTGTTCACGAGATCGCAGCAATCGGGGCCGCGACATGCTGGGCCGTAACGGGATTGATCTCGGCCGGCCCCGCCGGCTATCTCGGCGCGCCGGCATTCAACCGCCTGCGGCAGATCTTCGTGACGGGGCTGCTGGCAATCTATGTCGTGTTCACCGGCACATGGCGCGAACTCGACGCCGGCAGTGCGGGACCGCTGCTGCTGTCCGGCCTGATCGGCATATTCGCCGGCGACACGCTGCTGTTTGCGGCGTTGAACCGGCTCGGACCCCGGCGCTCCGGCATCCTGTTTGCGTTGAACGCACCGATTGCCGCCGTGCTCGGCTGGCTGTTGCTGGGCGAGGATCTTGCGCCAATGGCTGCCGCGGGCATCGGCCTGACGGTTGCCGGCGTGTTGCTGGCAATCCTGTTTGGCAAGCGCCGGGCGCAATTGCATGCGTGGGAAACGGTGAAGGGGCCGTTGTGGATCGGTGTGGCGCTTGGACTGGGGGCGGCTGCCGGCCAGGCCATCGGCTCCATCATCGCGCGCCCGGTGATGGCGACGGGCATCGACCCGTTCGTCGCCTCGATGCTGCGCGTCGGCGTCGCAGCCCTGTGCCTGAGCGTGCTGATCCAGTTGCCGATACCGGCGGTCAAGCCGAGGGCGCCGCTGACATGGAAGATCGCCGCGTTGACGGCACTGACCGGCATCATCGCGCTCGCCATCGGCATGACGCTGCTGCTGTTTGCGCTTTCGGGCGGCAAGGTGGGCATCGTCTCGACGCTTTCGGCAACCTCGCCGGTGATCATCCTGCCGATGCTGTGGGCGCGGACCGGCGAACGCCCGGCCGGCGGCGCCTGGGTCGGGGCAGCGCTGGTGGTCGCGGGCATGGCGCTGATCTTCATGCGCTGACGAGGGCCGCGGCTGCGTGGCGGGCTTGAATTCTCTCGCGCCACAAGGGCACCGAGCCGGTTTGTTTTCCGCACCCGGACCGGGCTGAAACTGGTATTTCAGCCGCATCTTGGATAGCGTCGAATCGTTAGGGTGCGACGTGCAGGGAAAGGGTCATACGTGGAAGACAGGGATACGCGCCGGCTGGAAATGGTCGTGCTGATGACGCCCGAAATGGCGAATTTCAGCGGCAAGGTGCATGGCGGTGCCTTGCTCAACCTGCTCGACCGCGTCGCCTTTTCATGCGCCTCGCGCTATTCCAACAAATACGCCGTCACGCTGTCGGTCGACCAGGTGGTGTTCCGGGAGCCGATCAATGTCGGCGAGCTGGTCACCTTCCGGGCGTCGGTCAATTTCGCCGGCCGCACCTCGATGGAAATCGGCATCCACGTCGAGGCCGAGAACATCCGCTCCGGCCAGCGGCGCCACACCAACTCGTGCTATTTCACCATGGTGGCGGTCGATGATGACGGCCGCCCCACCGAAATCCCGCCTTTCGTGCCGTCGACCGACATCGACCGCCGCCGCCACCGCGCCGCCGAACTGCGCCGCGAACTGCGGCGGGAGTTCGAAGCGCGCTTCCGCGCCGCGGCGAATGCGGAAGAGGGATAGGGGAGCGGGCATTCCTCCCAAGTGCTGTCGGCGCGAACGCCCAGACAACCACGGAAATGGCGATCTTTTCAGGTTGTTCTGATCTTTTCAGGCTATTCTGATATGATGCCGTGACCGAAGAGACGACATGCAGCCAAGTCTCCCAGGCAGCTAGTACTGGCATTGAAGTCTGTTCGGATGTGGGAGGGGGTTCCACCATGCGATACTGGTTCATGGCTTGCGCTTTCCTGTTGTCTTCAGGGGCTCACGTCGGCGCAGAAGAGCTGATTTGCGACGACCCCGTGACCAATTCAGCCATCATTGGTTTTCCGCCGGGTGCCACTGTGGTGATGTATGAGGACCCCGGAGCGCATACGTGCCGCTTCTCGGTCGACGGCTGGAGCGCAGGCAGCCCGCCACGCGACGCCTTGCAGGCGGCACAACGACATATCGCTTCCAATCTGGCCGACTTCATCAACACGCGCGGTGCCAAGGACAATGGCCTTGCCCCGGCGATCGGCTTCCTGTTGGCGGCGGCCTCTCCCTTCGACAGCGGCGATCCGCGCCTTCAGCAGCCGCCTTACTCCGATGCCATCGGCGCCTGCCTGGCCAACTATCCCGACGCCGACAGGCGTCCGGTGCGGGCCTACAGCGATGCCAATGCGACCCTCGACGGCTTTTGGTGCGCAGTCGCGGATCCACGTCTGGCGACCGGCGCCGAAGGCCGGACAGGGATGCTTTCGGAGCTCAAGGATCTGTTTTCGCGGGAGGTCGAAAGCGGCATCACCTTCGTCGAGCTCACCTCGCCCTACCTCATCATCCGCAACGATCGCGAAGGCGGGCGGGAGTATCTGTTCATGGCGCTGCCAGGGGTCTGACCGTGGCCAGGGACGGCAAGCAGGACAGCAGGAAGCCGCGCGCCGCCAAAAAGCTGGGCGGCACGAAAGCGCCTCAGCCGGCGATTCCGAAGCAGGGCAAACCGGCCGTCGACGGCAAGCCGACGGCGGAAATGGCCCCGGACCAGGATCAGGGCAAGCCGGCTGCCGGCGACAGGGTGGCCGACGAGAAGACCACGGTCGCCACCCCTGCAGGCAATGTACAGCCAGGGCAGGGCCTGAAACCTGCGCGCAAGGGTATCGTTGCGGGTTTCATCGAATGGGTGAAGGAAAGGGTGGCCGGGGCGTTCAATTCGACAATTGAAGGGCTCATCGCAGTGGGTGCCGCAGGTCTGTTGCTCGCTGTGGTCACCTATTTCGGCTGGTCGTTCATCGCGGGATACTTCGGCGTGGAGCCGGAATATCCGCCGGCATATGACGAGAATGCAGCCAAGAACCCCAACGGTCCCTATCATTTCATGCCGATGGTCGACTATGCGCGGAATGCCCTGGGCATGGAGGTCAACTGGGACCCGCCGATTGTCAAGGACAGCACCGCCATTCTCTATCCGAAGGCCCTGTCGGTGCAAAAGCTGAGGGGAAACGTGCTCGAACAGTTCGAGCAGGCGTATCCGCACTGCCTGGACATGACATGGAGCGAGGTGCGGGCCGACCAGGGCGGCGAACCCAGACAGGTCGTGACACTGCGGCTCGGACGCGTTGAAGGTCCGGGCAAGCGAGCCGGGGACCCGCGAAAATTCTATGCCTGCAAGCTGGAGAGCAAGCCCGCGTCCCCGTGACGCCTCGAGCGATCCCTTGAGATGCCGCGATGGCTGCGCTCCATCGGCGCCTTAACTGGCGATCCGGCGCAGCAGTTCGCTGACGAACCTTTCCGCCTGGTTGGACAGGCTCGGCCGGCGCCTTTGGATGATGACGTTGCCGCGTACCGTGTCCAGCGCCGGCGAGTTGAGCCGCACGAGCCCGGCGTCCTGCAGCGACGACAGGGGAAAGCGTTCCGGAAGGATGGTGATGCCGAGGCCGCGGGCTGTGGCATCGAGCAGGTAGCGCACCGAGTTGGTTTCGATGCGTATCGGGATCCCGTAGCGGCGGTTGTGGTTCTGGACCAGCCGGCCCAAGGCGGACGTGACATCGAACGAAATGAGCGAAACGTCCTTGTCGAGGTCGGGGTACCTTGCGATGGCCTCGTCGTCGAAATGCTTGCGCGAGTAGACGATCGAAAGCCGTTCGCGAACGAGCTGGGTCTTGATCATGTCGCCTGGAAACAGCGAATTGTCATGCACGATCCCGAAGTCGAATTCGCCCGTCGAGACCTGCCTGACGATCTCGGCGCTGTTGTATGTGCGGATGTTGACCGACAGCTCCGGGTTCTCCAGCGAGAACGTGCCGACGAGATCCCACAGCGTGTCGATGAAACTGCAGGTCTCGATCGCGCCGAAGACGATCTGGCCCTTCAGCTTTGGCGAGCGGCTGTCCAGCTCCATGATCGAGGCATCGATGTCGTCAAAATGCGACTGGACGCGGTTGAGCAGGAATTCGCCGTGGGCGGTGAGCGTCACGCCGCGCGTCGTCCGTCGGAACAGGCTGACGCCAAGCGTTTCCTCGAGTGAATTCATCTGCTTGCTGAGTGCCGGCTGCGAAATGCCGACGATGGCTGCGGCCTTGTGAAGGCTGCCGGCGCGCGCGATCCGGATGAAGGAGCGCAGGTAGTGGTCGGTCACATGCTGCGTGGTCTTTTTCATCTCAGCTCCTTGCCGGAAACGACGCAAGCTATCAGTACCAGTGATAACTTGAAGTTATTGCGGCGACAAGCGTGCAAGCCTTCGCAAGCCTGAAGGCGCTCGGCATACTCCTTCTGCACTAAGGGAGGAGTGACATGCCAGCTATGATCATGACCAGCGGCGCGCGGCATGCGCCGGTTATCGCCGCAGCGCTGACATTGTTGGCGGCATGGCTTTTCATCCCGCAACTTCTCGACCTGCAGAACGTCAACCAGGTCCTGCGCCAGATGGCTGTGCCCGCGATCATGGCGCTGGGGGTGACCTTCGTCGTCATCGCCGGCCGCCTCGATCTGTCGGTCGGCTCGGTGTTGTCGTGCTCCGCGATCGCCACGATCACGCTGCTCAACGAGGTCGGGCCTGTTGCGGCCATAGCTGTCGCCCTGGCGATCGGCGTGCTCGTCGGCTGTCTCAACGGTTTCCTGGTCGCTTACCTCCGCCTCAATTCGCTGATCGCAACGCTCGGAACGCTCTCCATCGTCCAAGGCATGGCGCTGATCTACACCGGGGGCGCCAATGTCGTGATGAGCGACCTCGAAGCGTCGACCTGGTTCACTTCGATCAGCCGGGGCTACGTTCTCGGCATTCCGTCGCCCGTCGTCCTGACGCTGGTTCTTGCGGTGTTGTGCGGCGTGCTGCTGCATGCCAGCACCTTTGGGCGCAAGGTCTTCGCCGTCGGCGGAAACTCCATCGCCAGCGCCTATTCGTCGATCGATGTCCGCCGGACGCTGTTTGCCACCTATGTCATCGCCGACGGTTTTGCCGCCATCGCCGGGGTTGTCTACGCATCCAGGGTCATGACCGCCCGCCACGACTCCGGCGTCGGCCTGGAACTCCTGGTGCTGTCGGCGGTGATCCTGGGCGGCACGAGCCTCATCGGCGGATCGGGCAGCGTGCTGCGCTCGATCCTCGGCATCGTCGTCATCGGCGCGATGCAGAGCGCGCTGCTGCTTCTCGGCTTCCCCTTCTACATGCAGTGGATCGCGGTCGCCGTGGTGCTGATCGCCGCTGCCTGGATGAACGTCATTTCTCGCACGGGGAGGGAGGTCGCATGAGCCTTGCCACCGATCGCCTCCAGCCGTCCGCCACGTCGTTCGACGGCCTGAAGACCTTCATCCGCAGCAATTCGGTCTGGCTGCTTGCGCTTGCACTCGCAGTCTTCTTCAGCCTGCAGAGCGCGTTCTTTTTGACGCCGTTCAACATCTCGAACGTGCTGACGCAATGCGTCTTCGTCGGCCTGCTGGCCATCGGCATGACGCCCGTGGTGATCAGCGGCAACATCGATCTCTCGGTGGGCGCCGTCGTCGGCCTGACCGCTTGCATCGTCGTCGCGCTTCAGCCTTACGGGCTAGGCGTGGCGGTGCTCGCAGCCCTTGCCGCCGGCGTGCTCGTCGGGCTGGTCAACGGCCTGATCGTCGAGAAGATGGGGATCAGCTCCTTCATCGTCACACTGGCGATGATGAGCGGGATCAGGGGGCTCACCTTCCTGGCCATCGGCGACATTTCGCTGTCGTCGACCGACGATCGGCTGAACGCCTTCGCCATGCTGGCCATTGGCCCGATCTCGATCGTCGTCGTCCTGTTCGCCGGCCTGGCTGCAGTCGTCGGCTTCGTGCTTCGCTTCACGCCGCATGGTCGCAACACCTTTGCCATCGGCGGCAACAGGAGTGCGGCGGTCGACGCCGGCATCGCGGTCTCGCGCCATGTCATCGCGAATTTTGCCCTGTGCGGGCTGATGGCCGCCATCTGCGGCATCGCCATGGCCGCCAATCTCGGCGCCGCAGCCCCGTCGTTCGGCCGCGACTACGAACTGCTCGCCATCACCGCGGTCGTGCTCGGCGGCACGCGGCTGCAAGGCGGCAAGGGCGGCGTGACCGGCACGCTGGGCGCCGTTCTCGCGCTGGCCATCCTGCGCAACGGCCTCAACCTGCTTCGGGTCTCGCCCTTCTACATCCCCGTCATCGTCGGCGTGGTGCTGATCATAGCTCTCGTCCTCGACCGCCAGGTCAACGGCCAGGCGATGCGCCACGGCGAATGAAGCGCACAAAAGTTCAACAAAGGGAGGAATACATGTCGTTCAAAACATTGATAGCGAGTGCTGCGATTGGCCTTGCGCTCATCGGCAACGCCGTGGCGGCGCCGCCGGACTGGTTTCCCAAGGAGAGCAAGAAGCCGTTCGAGGAGATCGTCGTCGGCTTCGCCAATCTCGGGCCCAGCCTCAACGGCTATGCGGCAGCCTACTTCAAGGCATTCAACGAATATGCGGCGGAACTGGGCGTCAAGCCGATCATGACCGACGCCGCCCTTGATCCGGCCCGCCAGGCCGACCAGGTCCGCGACCTGATCGCCCAGCAGGTCGACGTCATGATCGTCTGGCCGGTCAACGGCAAGGCCATCGTGCCGGCGGCGCGGCAGGTGGCGCAGGCAGGCATCCCGCTGATCATCTCCAATTCGATGATCGACGAGTCGGGCATGGAGGCGATGACCAGCTACACCGGTCCCGACGACTATGCCGAGGCCCAGGAGGCGGGCAAGATCATGGCGGCTGCGTTGAACGGCAAGGGCAACATCGTCCTGCTCAACGGCACGCCCGGCTATCGCATGGCGCAACTGCGCTACGACGGCTTCATGGAGGTCATCTCGAAGTATCCCGACATCAAGGTGCTGGATTCGCAGCCCGCAGACATGTCGCAGGCCAAGGGCCAGACCTTGATGGAGAACTTCATCACCCGCTTCGGCAAGCAGATCGACGGCGTCTATTCGGTCGATTCCGGCGTCGGCTTCGGCGCCCTGACGGCGGCGCGCGCCGCCATCCAGGAAGGCACGCTCGAGGCCGGCAAGATCAAGTTCGTCGATGCCACCATGTATGGTTTCGTCTGGGACCTGATCAAGACCGGTGAATATTACGGGTCGGTCTACCAGTCGCCGGAGGAAGATGCCCGCCTTGCCTTGCGCAGCGCCCTCAAGCTGGCGGCCGGCGAGAAGCTCAAGCAGTTCGAGTACCTCGAGACGCCTGGCGTCACCAAGGCGAATGTGGACACCATCTCGCGGCCCAACTTCTGAACCGGTAGGCCTCTTCAGGGAGTGAGCAATGCTTGACCGCAAGGTTGATGAAGATCGCAGCCGCGAGGGTTTCGCGGCTGCAGGTGAACCCCTGATGCGCATCAGGGGTATCGCCAAGGCTTTCCCGGGCGTTCGCGCGCTGGCCGGAGTGAATCTCGACGTCTTCGCCGGCGAAGTCCATGCGCTGTGCGGCGAAAATGGCGCCGGCAAGTCGACCCTGATGAAGATCCTGGCTGGCGGCATCCGGCCGGATGCGGGCGAGATCCTGCACTCGGGCGCAGCCTACGAGCCGAAGAATCCCCGCGACGCGCGCAACGGCGGTGTCGTGCTGATCCACCAGGAGATGTCGCTGGCCCCGGATCTGTCGGTGGCCGAAAACATCTTCCTCGGCAGCCTTCCGTGCAAATGGAACGGCATGATCGACCGGCGGAAGCTGAACGACGATGCCGAGCGCGCGCTCAAGGCGTGCGGCTATGACATCGATCCGGCGGCACGGGTCGGCGACCTGCCGATCGCCCGCCAGCAGATGGTCGAGATCGCGCGCGCGGCGGCATTTCCGTGCTCGGTCGTGATCTTCGACGAACCGACGGCGACCTTGACCGAAGCCGAGGCGGAATCACTTTTCCGCACCATCGAACGGCTGCGCAAGAACAACGTCGCCATCATCTACATCTCGCACAAGATGAAGGAGATCTTCCGCCTGTCGGACCGGATTTCGGTGCTTCGCGACGGCGAGACGCAGGCGACGCTGCGCACGGCGGATGCGGACGAGGCTCAGGTCATGAGCCTGATGATCGGCCGGACGCTGGATCGCCGGCAGGCGTCGACGTGGAAATTTGCCGGAAACGAGGTGCTGACGGTGTCGGGACTGTCGTCGCCGGGGGCATTCGAGGATGTCGGCTTCAGCATCTCCGAAGGCGAAATCCTCGGCCTCTACGGCCTCGTCGGCGCCGGCCGTTCGGAACTCGCCGAAGCCATCTTCGGCCTGCGCCCGGCCAGTGGGACCTTGCTTTGGCGGGGCCGTCCGGTCACCGTCAGGCATCCGCGAGACGCCGTGGCGCTGGGCATCGGCCTGGTGCCGGAGGACCGCAAGAAGCAGGGGCTCGTGCTCGGGGCCGGGGGGCGCGAAAACGTCATCCTTGCCAATTTGGCCAGGCTTTCGGCCTGGGGCCTGCTGCGCAGGACCAGGGCGGCGGCGCTCTATTCGGAATTTACCGAGCGGCTCCGCCTGCGCAGCCCGTCGCCGACGACTGCGGTGGTCACGCTGAGCGGCGGCAACCAGCAGAAGGTCGTGCTGGCGAAATGGCTGGCCACCGACCCGAGGTTGCTTATCCTCGACGAGCCGACACGTGGCATCGACGTCGGCGCCAAGGACGAGGTCTACAAGATCATCCGGGAACTGGCGGCAAATGGAATGGCGGTACTGTTGATCTCGTCCGAAATGCCCGAGGTGCTGGGGCTCAGCGACCGCATCGTCACCATGCACCACGGCCGGCTGACCGGCGAGTTCAAGGGCGGCGAGGTTGGGGAAGAAGATCTCATCCGCGCGGTGATGAGCACGGACCACAACCGGCCGGCAAAGCCGCCCGCGGCGGCCTGAACTCCGCCGCGAACCGAAACATGACGACCGGCGCGGACCGGTCCACGAAGAATTCAACGAATCCAGGATGATGGACATGGCAATGAGTGGGAACTGCAGGATTACCGTCGTCGGCTCGAACATGATCGACCTCGTGAGCTATCTGGACCGGGTCCCCGAACGCGGCGAGACGGTCTTTGGACGGTCGTTCGACCAGGGCTTCGGCGGCAAGGGCGCCAACCAGGCGGTGATGGCGGCCCTTCTCGGCGGTCAGGTAGACATCGTGACATGTGTCGGCGACGACCTGTTCGGGCCGAAATGGTTCGACCATTTCAAGGCCTGCGGCGTCGGCACCGGCCACATCTCGACCATCGCCGGCATCTACAGCGGCGTTGCCGCGATCTGGGTCGAGCCGGCGGGAGACAACAGGATCGTGCTGAGTGGCGGCGCCAACGATCATGTCTCGCCGGGCCTTGTGGACAAGGCGTTCGACGACATCGACGCAACCAACGTCGTGCTGTCGCAGCTGGAGATCCCGCAGCCGGCGATCGTGCGGGGCTTTGTCCATGCGCGTGCTCGCGGCGCGGCAACCGTTCTCAATCCGGGGCCGGCGTCGGCGCTTGGCCAGGACCTTTTGGGGCTGACCGATTGGCTGCTGCCGAACGAGACCGAGCTGCGCCTGCTTGCCCGCGAGATGTTTGGCCTGGAGCATGACGACGACGTGGCCCTGGCCAAGGCGTTCGCCCGCAAGAGCGGCATCAGGCTGGTCGTCACCCTTGGCGACCGCGGGGCGGCCTATGTCGACCCCGCCGCCGCCGATGACGCCGTCTTGTTTGCCGCCCCGAAGGTGAGCGTCGCCGACACCACCGGCGCGGGCGATGCGTTTGCCGGTGCCTTCGCCTATGGCCTCGCCGCCAAGATGGGAACCGCGGCCAGCGTCCGGCTGGCCATCGCCGTTTCAGCCGACAGCGTCACCCGGCGCGGCACCTCGGTTTCTTATGCCCGGGGCCAGGCGCTGGAGGCGATCCGGCACGCGCTCTAGCCAGCGGCCCCGGTCTGCCCTGGATGATGAATTCGAACGAGCAGCCCAGCGACTGGCGCTGCAACCAAACTGTAAAGCAAAGGACGAGACATGAACGCTCTATCGCGAGAGGATTCCGGGCGGCAGCGACCATCGGTGGCGGGCGGCAACCGAGGGCCTGGATTTGAGCTCAGGATGGAGCGCCTGTTTTCGCATGCCGACGGCCGGAGCCTCATTCTCGGCGTCGACCATCCCTTGTTCGAGGGCCATGTGTCGGGCCTGGAGAACATTCCCCGGCTGCTGTCGACCCTGCCGGAGAACGCCCTGGACGGGCTGCTGGTCAGCCCGGCGACGATGCAGGCGATGTCCTCGATGAAGCGGCTGGCGACATGCCACGCCATGCGCCTCGACACCACCGGCGCCTTTCGCCAGCACGGCGGCTCGGACATCGAGGCGACGTTGGTCGCTTCGGCCGACGACATCGCCCGCTCCGGTGCCGATGTCGTGGCCTGTTTCTTCCTCGTCAACGCCCAGGGCCACCGGCGGGTCGCCGACCACCGCGGCCACCTGGCCGGAATCGCCGCCATGTGTCGCCGCATCGGCCATCCGGTGATGGTGGAGGCGCTAGCGGTGGACGATGACGGCAACACGGTGCGCGAGACATCGCAGATCCTGCATGCGGCGCGGCTGGCGGCCGAACTGGGCGCCGACCTGCTGAAGATCGACGCCCCTCACGATGTCGCCGATCTCGGCGACATCGTCGATGCGGTCGGCCGGCCGGTCTTCATCCGCGGCGGCACCCCCAGGGACAAGGTCACCGACACGCTCCGCGATGTCGAGGCCTACGTCGCCCGTGGCGCCACCGGCCTCGTCATCGGCCGCAGCATCTTCCAGGCGGCGCAACCGGCCGAACTGCTGAAGAGCCTCCACCGCGTGGTGCATGGCGGCTGATCTGCGGCGCCGCGGCGGCAGTCGAAAGGGGCCGGGCCCGAGCCGTCAGCTCGGGCTTCGGCCACAGGAACGCCTGCGGTCTTGTCATCGTGCAAAGGCGTTCTGGCTGTGGGCAGCCGCCACCAAGAAGTCCGCCAGCCTTTGAGCCTCGCCAGCCAGTGGCGCGCTTTCGCTGTGGCAGAGATAGTAGCCCCTGTCGGTGCGCAGGACGTCCTGGGTAAGAGGCACCAGTCGCCCGGCCGCCAGTTCCGACTGCAGCAAGGCTACGCTGCCCAGTGCAATGCCATTGCCGCGGATCGCCTCGCCGATGGTCTGGGAATAGGTGCTCATGGTCTTGACGTGCCAGCCCTCGGGCCCCTCAAGCGACAGGCCGTCGAACCACACGCGCCAGTCGACCCAGTCGGGTGCCGAACGCAGATAATTGAGCAGCGGCGGACCGTCGGTTCGACGGCAATGCTGGAACGGGCCGCTGCCGTCGGCGCCCAAGGCGGCGGCCAGCGCAGGCGACGCCATCGGCACCATTTCCTCGTCGAGCAGCCGTGTCGTGCGGCACCCCGGAACCAGGCCGTTGCTGTAGACCACCAGCAGGTCGCTCTTGCCGGAGAGAAGGTCGCCCGTGTTGTCGGAGGTGACCAGCCGAGTCGGGCAGGCATCGCCGGACAGCCCGAAGGCCTGCAGCTGGGCTGTCAGCCAGAACATGCCCACGACGGTGTGGGCGCCGATGGAGAGCGGCCGCATGGCATGCTCGCGCAATGTGCCCAGCCCCTGTCGGAGGAATTCGAGCGCCATCCCGACGGTGTGATAGAGGCGTTCGCCGCTCTCGGTAGGTGCCAGTCGCTTGCCGTTGCGCATGAAGAGCGGTTCGCCGATCCATTCCTCGAGTTGATGGATGCGCTTGCTGACCGCGGCCTGCGAGACATGGAGTTCGCTGGCGCAGCCGGTGAAGCTTCCCACGCGATGGGCGGCCTCGAAGAAGATCAGGAGGTCCAGCGGCGGCAGCGCAGTCCGATATTTCCTCATAACCACTGGTTATTAGGATTGCGGAGTTTTTTCAACGTTTGTCAGCCGGGGAGGCGGGTGCATTGTCCCGTCTAGGCGCCCCTGTCGGAGGCGCTCCATTGCCACCGGAGACTGCAAGATGACCTCTTTGCCGCGGATTGGTTTTGTCGGACTGGGCAACATGGGCGGCCCCATGTGCCAGCGGCTTGTGGGAGCCGGATATCCGGTGAGCGCCTTCGATCTCAATCCGGATGCCCTCGAAAGGGTCGTGGCTGTCGGTGCTGTGGCGGCCACTTCCGCAGCAGCCTGCGCGGCCCAAGCCGATATCTTCCTCACATCCCTTCCGAGGCCGGATCATGTGGAAGCCGTCATGGCCGGGGACAATGGAGCCTTGGCGCATCTGAAGTCGGGAAGCCTTTGGGTCGATCTCACCACGAACCGCAACGAACTCGTGTTCCGCCTCGCGTCGCAAGCGCCGCAAGGTGTGGCGGTGGTCGACTCTCCCGTAACGGGGGCAGTGGATGGAGCGAGGAACGGCAAGCTTACCCTGTTCGCCGGCGGCGACCAGGTGTCGTTTGACCGCGCCGCCGAGGTCCTCGGCCATCTCGGGCTGGTCATTCATTGCGGTGCCCTCGGCACTGGTAACGTCGTCAAGCTGGTGACCAATCAGCTGTGGTTCATTGGTGCTGCAGCCATCGGCGAAGGCTTCGCCACGGGCATGGCGAACGGTGTGGAGTTGGGCACATTGTGGCACGCGATCCGCAGCAGCGTCGGCGACAGCTTCGTCGCGCAGCATGACGCTCCCTCGATCTTCGCCGGGCATTACGACCCTTCCTTCTCGCTCGACCTCTGTCTCAAGGACCTGCGTCTCATCCAGGAGCTGAACCGCAACGTACGTGCCGCACTGCCGATGACGACAGCGGCCGAAGGCGCGTTCGCCCTTGCCGCCAGCCGCTACGGTGCGCAGGCGGCGGAACTGCATGTCGCCAGGCGCATCGAGGACGACGCTGGCATTTCCATGCGGCTTGAAGGTGATTGGGTGCCGCCGTGGGAACAGTGAGGCGGCAGCAGCCAGGGTCAGGAAATCCAAGGGAGTGTTGAGATGAAGGTCGGTTTCATTGGACTCGGCACGATGGGCAGGAACGCCGCGCTGAACGTGCTCAGGAAAGGCTACGAAATGGTCGTCTTCGACGTCCGGCCTGAAGCCTTGGGGCCCCTGGTCGAAAAGGGCGCAAGGGCTGCCAGCAGTCCGGCAGACTTGCTCGACCAGGTTGAAGTCGTGGTGACCATGGTGTTCGGCCCAAAGGAAATCGAGGCCGTCGTTCGCGGCAAGGATGGTTTCTTGACGACCGACTGTGACGGCAAATACTGGATTGACCTCACCACCAGCAGCCCTCAGCTGATGCGCGACCTCGGCGCCGAATTCCGGAAAAGAGGCGGCGCAGCCGTCGACGCGCCCGTCACCGGTTCCGTGGACTCGGCCATTCGCGGCGACATGATCATGTTCGTCGGCGGCGAGGATGCCGACATCGAGCGGGTTCGTCCGGTGATCGAGGCGATGGGCGAGATCCGCAAGGTCGGCAGGCATGGCAACGGCTATGTCGCCAAGCTCGTCAACAACCAGCTCTGGAAGATCCATGCCGCGGCCATTGGCGAGGCGATGGTGACGGCCAAGGTTGCAGGTCTCGAGCCTGACGTCTGGTGGGCTGCCATGAAGGGCGGCGCGGCTGACAGCTTCGTCATGCAGCATGACGTTCCCTCCATCTTCGCCGGACACTACGATCCCTCCTTTCCCCTGGCGCTCTGTCTCAAGGATCTGGGCCTGATCGCGGAGCTGATGAACGAGACCGGTACGCGCAGCGAACTCACCCGCGCAACGCACGACCGCTTCAGGGAAGCCGCCTCGCGCTATGGCAAGGATGCGGGCGAGATGACCGTGTGCAAGGTGATCGAGGACGACGCCAAGGTGGAGTTGAGGGTCGCCGGAGATTGGATCGCCCCCTGGGAGATCAAGCATCCGGCGCTTCCTGAGCGTGCTGTCGGCGCAGTGAGCCCGATTGCTGCGAGCGGCCTCTCCGCTTCGTCATCCTCGAGCTTGATCCGAGGATGACGAAGCAGAGAGGCTGAAGCATCCGTTCGAATGGAGAAGCGGCGGCCGCTCTGTGCCGTTGGAACACAGCCGCGATGTCGCTACGCTCCTGCTTCCCTGAGATGACGAAGCGCTGAGGTGCGCCGCTCAAAACAATAGGCCGCACTGAGGCGGCCTATCTGTTGTTTCATTGGGCTGGGAGGCTGGCAGCGCTTCTTACGCCCCCCCTTTACCTCAGCTACAGCCGCTCGTCGCCCCGCAGGTGTCGCACTTCTCGCAGGTGCCGTTGCGGACCATGGTGAAGTTCTGGCACTCCGAGCAGGAATTGCCGGTGTAGCCCTGCAGCATCGACTTGGCGCGGCGGTCGGCGGCGAGCTTCTTGGCGTCCGCCGCTTCCTGGGCCGCGGCGTCGGTGAACAGCGCGTTCGCGGCCGAAGCTTCCTCTTCCTCGAAGGCGGCGTCGTCGGCCAGTTCCTTGGCGCGCTCCTCGTAGTCACGCTTGTAGGCGGTGGATTCCTCCGCCGAGATCGCGGCCTTGGGGGCGAGCGCCAGCACGTTGGAGCCGGAGAAGGCGGTCACGGGCGTGGTACGCGCCGGGCTTGCGGCCGCCGAACCCTTGGGGTCGGAACCGGCGACGCCGGAGACGACCTTGAGCGGGGCGCCGCGGGTCAGGCCCTTGGAGAAGGGCAGGGCTTTGCCTTCGGTGATGCCCTTGCCGAGCGCGGTCTTGTCGAAATCCGACTGGTCGACATGGGCGAGGTCGTGGCGGCCAAGATAGCTGACGGCGAGCTCGCGGAAGACGTAGTCGAGGATCGAGGTGGCGTTCTTGATGGCGTCGTTGCCGACGACCATGCCGGCCGGCTCGAACTTGGTGAAGGTGAAGGCCTCGACATATTCGTCGAGCGGCACGCCGTATTGCAGGCCGAGCGAGATCGAGATGGCGAAGTTGTTCATCATCGCGCGGAAGGCAGCGCCTTCCTTGTGCATGTCGATGAAGATTTCGCCGAGGCGGCCGTCGTCGAACTCGCCGGTGCGCAGATAGACCTTGTGGCCGCCGACGACGGCCTTCTGGGTGTAGCCCTTGCGGCGGTTCGGCAGCTTTTCGCGCTCGCGGTAGAGCCGCTCGATGACGCGCTCGACGATCTTTTCGGTGACCTGCACCGCCTTGGCGGCGGCGGGTGCTGCGATCAGCGCCTCGACGGCGTCGTCCTCGTCCTCGTCCTCGTCGGCGATGAGCGAGGCGTTCAGCGGCTGCGACAGCTTGGAGCCGTCGCGGTAGAGCGCATTGGCCTTGAGCGCCAGCTTCCACGACAGCATGTAGGCGCTCTTGCAGTCCTCGACCGTCGCCTCGTTGGGCATGTTGATGGTCTTGGAGATGGCGCCCGAGATGAAGGGCTGGGCGGCGGCCATCATGCGGATGTGGCTCTCGACCGAGAGATAGCGCTTGCCGATCTTGCCGCAGGGGTTGGCGCAGTCGAAGACGGGCAGGTGCTCTTCTTTCAGGAATGGTGCACCCTCGAGGGTCATCGCACCGCAGACATGGATGTTGGCGGCTTCGATGTCGCGCTTGGAGAAGCCAAGTGCGGGCAGCATCTCGAACGAGAAGTCGTTGAGCTGCGCGTCGGTGAGGCCGAGCACGTTCTTGCAGAAGTCTTCGCCCAGCGTCCACTTGTTGAACACGAACTTGATGTCGAAGGCGCTCTTGAGGGCTGCGTTCAGCGCCTCGATCTTCTCGTCGCTGAAACCCTTCGCCCGGAGCGAACCGGGGTTGATGCCCGGCGCCTGGTTGAGATTGCCGTGGCCGACGGCATAGGCCTCGATCTCGGCGATCTGGCTTTCCGAGTAACCGAGCGTGCGCAGGGCTTCGGGCACGGCGCGGTTGATGATCTTGAAGTAGCCGCCGCCGGCGAGCTTCTTGAACTTGACCAGCGCGAAGTCGGGCTCGATGCCGGTGGTGTCGCAATCCATCACCAGGCCGATCGTGCCGGTGGGAGCGATCACGGTTGCCTGGGCGTTGCGGTAGCCATGCTCCTCGCCGAGCTCGATGGCGCGGTCCCAGGCGGCGCGGGCGTGGCTCACCAGTTCGGGCTGCTTGAGGTCGGACGCGACCAGCGGCACCGGATGCACCGACAGCTTCTCGTAGCCGTCCTTGTCGCCATAGGCGGCGCGGCGGTGGTTGCGCATGACGCGCAGCATGTTTTGGGCGTTGCGGTCGTAGTCGGGGAAGGCGCCGAGCTCGGAGGCCATTTCGGCCGAGGTGGCGTAGGCGATGCCGGTCATGATCGCCGTCAGCGCGCCGCCGATGGCGCGGCCTTCGTCGGAGTCATAGGGAATGCCGGACGTCATCAGCAGGCCGCCGATATTGGCGTAGCCGAGGCCGAGCGTGCGGTACTCGTAGGACAGCTTGGCGATTTCCTTGGACGGGAACTGCGCCATCATGACCGAGATTTCGAGCACGACGGTCCACAGGCGCACGGTGTGTTCGTAGGCCGCGATGTCGATCTCGCCGTTCTCCATGCGGTAGGGCAGGAGGTTGATCGAGGCGAGGTTGCAGGCCGTGTCGTCGAGGAACATGTATTCCGAGCACGGGTTCGACGCACGGATGGCGCCCGCGGAAGCGCAGGTGTGCCAGTCGTTCATCGTGGTGTTGAAGTGCAGGCCCGGATCGGCCGAGGCCCAGGCTGCGTAGCCGATCTTTTCCCACAGGTCGCGGGCCTTGAGCGTCTTCAGCACCTTGCCGTCCTTGCGGGCGGTCAGGTGCCACTCGCCGTCACCTTCGACGGCGCGCAGGAAGTCGTCCTTGAGCGAGACCGAATTGTTGGAGTTCTGGCCGGAAACGGTGAGGTAGGCTTCCGAATCCCAGTCGGTGTCGTAGGTCTTGAATTCGATCGAGCTGTAGCCCTGCTTGGCGAACTGGATGACGCGGTAGATGTAGTTCTCCGGCACCGCGTTCTTCTTGGCGGCCTTGATCTCGCGCTTGAGCGCGGTGTTGACGGCCGGGTCGAAGCAGTCGTCATCCTGGCCTTCGCAGTTGACGCAGGCCGCCATGATCTTGCTGAGGTGCTGGCGCACGATCTTGGAGCCGGTGACGAGCGCCGCCACCTTCTGCTCTTCCTTCACCTTCCAGTCGATATAGGCCTCGATGTCGGGGTGGTCGGCGTCGACGACGACCATCTTGGCGGCGCGGCGCGTGGTGCCGCCCGACTTGATGGCACCGGCGGCACGGTCGCCGATCTTGAGGAAGCTCATCAGGCCGGACGAACGGCCGCCGCCCGACAGCTTTTCGCCTTCGCCGCGCAAATGCGAGAAGTTCGAGCCGGTGCCCGAGCCATATTTGAACAGGCGCGCCTCGCGCACCCACAGGTCCATGATGCCGCCCTCGTTGACGAGGTCGTCGGCGACCGACTGGATGAAGCAGGCGTGCGGCTGCGGGTGCTCATAGGCCGACTTCGACTTGGTCAGCTTGCCGGTGAAGGGGTCGACATAGAAGTGGCCCTGGCCGGGGCCGTCGATGCCATAGGCCCAATGCAGGCCGGTGTTGAACCACTGCGGCGAGTTCGGCGCCACGCGCTGGGTGGCGAGCATGTAGGACAGCTCGTCCTTGAAGGCGCGGGCGTCGTCTTCGCTCTTGAAGTAGCCGCCCTTCCAGCCCCAGTAGGTCCAGGTGCCGGCGAGGCGGTCGAAGACCTGTCGAGCATCGGTCTCGGAGCCGTAGCGTTCGTTTTCGGGCAGCGTGGCCAGTTCGGTCTCGTCGGGAACCGAGCGCCACAGGAAGGAGGGGACGTCGTTCTCCTCGACCTTCTTCAGGCGGGCGGGCACGCCTGCCTTGCGGAAATACTTCTGCGCCAGGATGTCGGCAGCCACCTGGGAGAATTGCGCCGGCACATCGATGTCATCGAGGCGGAACACCACCGAACCGTCCGGATTCTTGATCTCGGAGAGCGCCTTGCGGAATTCGATCTCCGCATAGGCCGATTGTCCATCCTTGGTGAAACGCCGCTCGATGCGCATCGGTCGATTTCCTTTTGTCTATATATAGCGTCCTTCGCGGGAAATTTCCCCTTGCGATACGAAAGACGCAAAGCCGATCTTGCCGGCCGCCCGAACGACCGGTCACCATTTCCCGAACGGGCCGCCGCCAGACCGGAAATCCTCCTTGCGGAGCGCCTTCCCGCCAGCCTGCGGACCGCCTCGGGTCCTTGAAACTGAAACTTTGTTGCGATTCCCTCGTTGAGGGAGAACTCACACTATCTAGCGTCCAGGCTGCCTGCAAACACTAAATATAGTGTTAACAGAAGATTTCTGCCAGTCCCCAATTTTTACCCGTTGACCCCTCGGACATACCGAAACCGCGCGCGACAGCACCCCGCCTGTGCGGGTGCAAATGCGAGCGGGAACTCACTAAATCTGGAGAAAGGACCGGGCTCTGAACTTTCCGGTCACGCACTCAACAAGCGCGCTTGAGTCATAAAAAGCGACTCGGGGGGCAACGTCAAGAATTCGTTTATGCAGTTTTTGTGACCCCAACATCTTGTGTGTCACTTGTGTGGATAACGGGGAGAACCGTCCATCAGCGAAGCCGGCATCATTGCTCGCGAAGACCCCGCGAAGGCCGCGGCCGACGCCTCGCAACGGCAGAATCTTGCGCCTCAGGCGGCGACTTTTCCGTGCGCCGCGCCGAAGGACGAGATCAGCCGGCACAGGTCGGGCTCGTTGACCATGCGTGCGGCTTCGGCGGGCGAGACCCATTTGCGCGTGCGCTGGCGCCGTTCCTTCCACTTCTCGGCGACCTTGCGCACCTCGAGCGGGTAGACCAGCACTTCGCAGGCGACCCGTTCGCCGCTCCCGAGCTCCTTGGTGTAGAAATAGCGGCCGGCTTCGTGGGTATCGACCGAGCCGCTGAGGCCGGCCTCCTCGCTCGCTTCGCGCGCGGCGGTCTCGCACAGCCGCTCGGAATCTTCCGGCCAGCCCTTGGGCAGGACCCAGCGCCCGGTGTCGCGACTGGTGATCAGCATGATCTCGATGGCGCGGGAGGCGGTGCGATGCCAGGGCAGGGCGGCGACCTGAAGCCGGCATGCGGGAGCGCCGAACAGCCGCCGTATGCGCTCGACGAGGTGGCTGTGATAGACAGGCTTCATCAGCATCGGCAGTCCCACCCAGAAGCAGACTCAGTCGCCGTGTTACGAATTGTACGGTTAATCCTCCGTAACAAAAGTAAATAGATTGATAATGAAAACGCCCGGCGCGGGGGCCGGGCGTTCAATAGGTCGAGTCGGTTGGAGGCTGCGATCAGCCCATGTGATCTTCGGCGATCGGCTTCTGGTAGGTGAAGCCGAGGTCCCAGGGGAAATAGATCCAGGTGTCCTGCGACACTTCGGTGACGAAGGTGTCGACCAGCGGCCGGCCCTTGGGCTTGGCGTAGACCGTGGCGAAATGCGCCTTCGGCATCATGGCGCGCACGATGGCTGCGGTCTTGCCGGTGTCGGTGAGGTCGTCGACGATCAGCACGTTTTCGCCTTCGCCTTCGAGCAGCGACGGCGTGATCTCCTTCAGCACCTGCAACTGACCCTGCGAGGTGTAGTCGTGGTAGGAGGCGATGCAGATCGTCTCGATCAGGCGGATGCCGAGTTCGCGCGAAATGATGGCGGCAGGAACCAGGCCGCCGCGGGTGATGCAGACGATCGCCTTCCACTGCGGATTGACGCCGGCGAGGCGCCAGGCGAGCGCGCGCGCATCGCGGTGAAACTGATCCCAGGATACGGGAAAGGCTTTTTCGGGAAGGGACATTCGACGCGCACTCCGGCTCGGCGCGCCAGCTGGCGCGAAAATAGGGGAATGCAGGCGGAATTAGCCGGAAAGCCCCGCTCTTGGCAAGGGCGGGGCTGCACAGTCGTGCGGTAATCTTACCGCGACAGCAAGATCGCCGTGTCGCCGGATTGCAGGACGCTGCGCGTGACCCCGCCAAACAGGAATTCGCGCAGCCACGAATGGCTGTAGGCGCCCATCACCAGCAGGTCGGCGCCGGTCTGGACGACCTTGTTGTGGATGACGGCGTCGATGGTGTGGCCGCGTGACGCCTCGATGCTGACCGAAACCTTGGCGCCGTGGCGGGCGAAGGCGGAGGCGATTTCCGCGCCGGCGGCGTCGATGCTCTGGGCTGCCGTCTCGATGGGGTCGACGACCAGGATTTCGGTCTGGTCCGCCTCGAGGATGAAGGGCAGGGCGTCGAAGGCGGCACGCGCCGCTTCGCGGCTGCCGTTCCAGGCCACCAGGACGCGCCGGAAGGTCGAGATCAATGGCGCCGAATGCGGCACCACCAGCACCGGCCGGCCCGCCTCGTAGATCAGGGAATCGATGTCAGCGGCAACCGAGTCCTTGGCCTCGGGCGTGCTCTGCGCGACGATGACCAGATCGGCGCAGCGCGCGCTTTCGACCCCCGAAAGGGCGCTGTCGCCCGAAAAACTCTCGAAGCTGCGCCACTCGAACGAGACGCCGGCCGTTTCGATCCGGCCGAGGAACGCCTTCTGCACCTTTTCGGCGCGTTCCTTGCAGAGATCGGAATTGGCCTGGATGAACTCGGTATCGGGAAAGCCGACGGCCGTGGTGTAGGGCATGGCCAGCGCTTCGGCATGAACCCCGATGAGATGGCTTTCATGCCGGTCGGCAAACGGAATGGCCACGTCGAGGACGCGGGCGACGTCGCGCTCGCTCTGGATGATGGCAACGATTGTCTTGAACGGCATGGCACCCTCCTTTGCACGGGCAGAAATCTGCTCAGCAAAGAAACACTATCATGCCGGTACTTGTTCCAATGTGACTTGGATCAAGTGTTCGGCATCAAGTCGTTCAGGCCGCTTTTGCTATGCCCTCAAGCATGGCCTCGATGGCATGGCGGGCGCGAAGCATCGCTTCCTCGGAGCGCGAGCGGACGACGAGCTCGGTCCAGAATTTGCCGTCGAGATATTTCGGGTAAGAGCCGATGATGGTGTCGGGGTGCGCCTTCTGGATCTCGCCGAGCGGGCCGCCGATCGTGCCTTCGCCATAGGGGCACTGAACCGTGGTCGACAGGAGCTTTGCCCCGGTCTTGAGCGTCGGCATGACGTTGTCGAGCATGGCCTGGAAGATCGAGGGCACGCCGGCCATGACATGGACGTTGCCGATGCGAAAGCCGGGCGCCACCGAGACCGGGTTCTCGATCAGCGCGGAGCCGCGCGGCATGCGCGCCATGCGCTTGCGCGCTTCGGAGAATTCCAGGCCGCGCGAGGCATAGTTGGCCTCCAGCAGGGCATAGGCGCGGGGCTCGTATTCGCACGGCAGGCCAAAGGCCCTGGAGATCGAGTCGGCGGTGATGTCGTCATGCGTCGGGCCGATGCCGCCTGTCGTGAAGACATAATCGTAGCGCGCACGCACGGCATTGACGGCCGCGACGATCTCGTCCTCGTCGTCAGCTACGATGCGGACTTCCCGCAGGTCGATGCCGACTGCCGTCATCATGTCGGCGAGATGGCCGATGTTCTTGTCCTTGGTGCGGCCGGACAAGATCTCGTCGCCGATGACGACCATTGCTGCGGTGACGATGTCGGCCATTTCAGGGGCTCCTTTTGGACCGATGTCAGATACAGCCGCTCGCGCAAGCGGGCAATAGTCGCCATTTTGTGAACGATGCGTCACGCATTGGCCTGCTTTCATTGAACGGGCTTTGCATTACATCTCTCCCCAGACGCCAACCCAAGTGGCGCCGCGAGATTTTCCCGAGATTTTGGAGCGATGAAATGGCTAAGATTCTTGTTCTCTATTATTCGAGCTGGGGCCACATGGAGCAGATGGCCAAGGCCGCTGCCGAAGGCGCGCGTGCTGCCGGCGCCGACGTGACCATCAAGCGCGTTCCCGAACTGGTTCCCGAGGCCGTGGCCAAGGCTGCCTACTACAAGCTCGACCAGGAAGCCGCGATCGCCGATCCGCTCGAACTGGCCGACTATGACGGCATCATCATCGGCACCGCTACCCGCTACGGCACCATGGCCTCGCAGATGAAGAACTTCCTCGACCAGACCGGCCCGCTCTGGGCCAAGGGCGCGCTGCTCGACAAGGTCGGCTCGGTGATGGTTTCGACCGCGACCCAGCATGGCGGCGCGGAACTCGCGCTGATCAACGCCCAGATCCACCTGCAGCACCACGGCATGGTCATCGTGCCGCTGTCCTATGCCTACCAGGGTCAGATGGGCAACGACGTGGTCCGTGGCGGCGCGCCTTACGGCATGACCACCACCTCCGACGGCGACGGCTCGCGCCAGCCTTCGGCGCAGGAGCTCGAAGGTGCCCACTTCCAGGGCAAGCGCGTGGCCGAGATCGCCATCCGCCTGCACGGCAAGGGCTCGAACGCTGTTAAGGAAGTTGCCTAACAGCTTCGAATTGCACTGATTTTTGTGAACGGGCGGTTGCAAGGCCGCCCGTTTTGCATGTCACGGGCTTGAGCCTGCCTCGCGCGCCGCTAAGTTGCGGGCATTGCCTGCAGGAGGTTCGATGGCGACCGCGACGACGATTTTCGGCTGGATCGCCAGCCTCGCCTTCCTGGCGGTGGCTCTTGTCGGTGGCTATTTCGTGCTGGCGACGCGCAAGATCTCCACCCAGGCCGCGCGCGCAGTGCCGGCCATCGGCAAGTTTCTGCCGCTTGGGGCCCACCGCATCCACTATGTCGAACAGGGCGAGGGCAGGCCGATCCTGTTCGTCCACGGGCTCGGCGCCCAACTGCACCACTTCCGCCAGCCGCTGTTTCCGGAATTGGCCGGTTTCCGGCTGATCGCGCTCGACCGGCCGGGTTCGGGTTACTCCTCGCGTCCTGGCGGATTTTCGGGCAGCCTGACCGAGCAGGCCGCGCTGATCGCGCGCTTCATCGCCGAACTCGGGCTGGAGCAGCCACTGGTCGTCGGCCATTCGCTCGGCGGTGCCGTGGCACTGGCACTGGCGGAGAACCACCCCGAGTCAGTTTCCGGACTGGTGCTGCTGTCACCGCTGACGCATCTCGAAGATGAGCTGCGGCCTGAATTCAGGTCGCTCTACATCAAGTCGGCTCTGCGGCGCCGGATCATTGCCGAGACCGTGGCGATACCGGCGAGCCTGAAATATGCGTCGCAGACGCTGGCCTTCCTGTTTTCGCCGCAGGCGGCGCCAAAGGACTACGGCACGGCAGGCGGTGGTTTTGCCGGGCTCAGGCCGAGCCATTTCTACGCCACGTCGGCCGACATGGTGGCGATCGAGAGCGATCTCGGCGCGGTCGAGGCCAGATATGCCGAACTGAAGCTGCCCGTCGGCGTGATGTTCGGCACCGCCGACCGCGTGCTCGACCACCGGCTTCATGGCGCGCCGCTGGCCGAGCGCATCGACAACCTCGAACTCGACCTGGTCGAGGGCATGGGGCACATGCCGCAATTCGTCGAGCCGAAGCGGGTCGCGGGGCTGATCCGGCGCATCGCGGCCAAGGCGTTTGCCGCTCCGGTCGACAAAGCTACGGGATAGTGCTGCTCATTGGGGGCACGCCAGCGATGGTGCTGGCAGCTAGTCGGAAACCTCGGTGTCCGGCCTGTCGTCGCCCTTGGCGAGCTCGTCATGCCAGCGGCCGTCCCGATCCTCGTACTGGATGCCGTCCGTGGAGCCGGCGACACGCTGCTCTGCCGCCGCCGTCTCTGCGGCGCGGAGGGCGTGTTCGTGCGTCGGGAAGGTTTCCGAAAAGGTGTCGCCGACCTTGTAGGCCCAGCCACCGTCGTGCTGGACGACTTCATAGACGAGCTTTGCCATTATTGTTCCTCGCTGCATGACGATGCCGCTATCGGCACCTCTGCTTCCATCGCCGCCTCGACGAAGGCCCGCCGCGCATCCTCGGACGGGCGTTGCCCCTCGAGCACCTTCAGGCATGTCAGGACGGCGTTGCGGTGACGCGGGCCCCGGCTCAGCGGCCAGGCAGTCACCAGGCATTCGGCCGCGTCGCGCGCACCCGTGATGTGGCGGTAGTTTCCGGCGCGGCCGAGTTCAACGACGACCGGGCGCGCAAAGGATGTCGAGGCGGCCATGCCGGCTCAAACGTTGGCCATCGCATTTGGTTGCATGCCGCGTTGCGGCTTGTGGCTCTGCCGGCGATTTAGGCTGTCAGAGCGGCACGATCGCCAGTATCACCCAGGCGCCGCAGATGGCGGCTGCAAGGCCGAAACAGGCGTTACGATGCTTTTCCCAAAAGTATGGTGCGCGTTCCCAATTGTAGTGCATTACGCAACTCCCCACTCACTCCCACCCGGTGAAGTTGTATTTCAGTGTGAAATATTCTGCAATTTTTCGGTGTGGTGTTGACGTTACGAAAGCACGTGGCCGTGGCAATTATGTCACGGAACCTCGGCTGCCAGTCGCGCCGGCGCCGGATGCACGCCTGGAAAGGTGAAATTGCGGGGCATTTTGCTGGTGCGGACGGCGGGGATCGAACCCGCATAGCCTAGGCTGAGGGATTTTAAGTCCCTTGCGTCTACCAGTTCCGCCACGTCCGCTTGCTAGTCGTTTCAACTACTTAGGCGATTTCGTCAACTGGCGTTGTGCGGGCCCGAAAATCGGTTGTGCAAATCGCGGTCCGTTGTCATTCGCAGCAGCCGGAGGGAACACTCACTCAACTGAAGATCAGCTTGGCCGTTTCAGTGGTCGAGCGGGAAAAAAATCCGGCAAAAATTTAGTATCAGGAAACTAAGTTGCCTCTTGTTGATCTGTCGGCTATTCAGAACTGTCTGATTAGAACGGGAGACCTTTACCATGACACGCAAGACTGTCCTGAAGTTCGGCAAAGTGGAAAATGCCGATGCCAATGATCTGCCGGGTTGGGTGGTGGTCGAAGGAAAGCCGACGATGAAGACCGCCGTCCAGCACAAGACCCAGGACGGCAAGGTCCTGTCGGGAACATGGCAGGCGACCCCAGGCACCTACCATGCCAGCTACACGGACTATGAGTTCGTCCACATGATCTCGGGCCGCATCATTATCACGCCGGACGGCGGCGAGCCGGTCGAGGTCGGTCCGGGCGACGCATTCGTCGTCGAAGCGGATTTCAAGGGCACCTGGAAGATCATCGAGCCGGTGACGAAGCACTTCGTGGTCACCGTCGGATCGTAACGACGCGCAGTCGCGAGCCGGGCGATCTTGCAAGCCCGGCAAGCGCTTGCGGTTATTTTGTATCGTTGAAATCGAGCGGCGGCGATTGCGTCGCCGCTTTTGTTTTCGGCGCCTTGCGGGCCGGTTTCCTGGTGGCTTTTGGCGCGGCGGCTTCCCCTGCTTCCTGCGCTGCCAAAGGGGCTGACGGTGCTGCCTTGGCAGGCGCAGGTTTCGCCGCGACCGGGGCCGCCTTTGCCGTGAACTTGATTGCCATGCTGGATATCCGCCGTTGCCTGGCCGCGCGAGTCGGCGGCTTCGGCTCTCCATACACCATTTGACGGCCTGGGGGCGGGAAGCGCGCTGGTGATGCCGACGCACGGCAGCAAGCCGCACGCTGCTGGTGCGTGAGACTTGCCGGCGAGCCGTGCGGAAATCCTATTTCTGGTCGATGAAGGCCAGCACCGACTTGTTGTACTCGTCAGGCGCCTGCAGCATGGCGAAATGGCTGGCATCCGGCAGGATGATCAGCTTGGCGCCGGGTATGGCGGATGCCATGTCGTCGGTGTGCTGGCGCTTGATCGCCTCGTCATGATCGCCGGTGACAATGGCCGTTGGCACGGTGATCTTGCCGAGTTGTTCCTTGGTCCAGTTGGGCTGCGTTTTCCACATCTCGCTGATCTGCGCGACGAATGCGTCGTACTGGTCCGGCGTCTTCGACAAGCGGCGATAGTCATTGCCGGAGCGCTCGATATAGGCGCCGAAGGTCTTGTTGGTTTCGACGCCTGGGTCGACACCGTCGGTGGTGACGTTTGCCGCGTGGGCATAGAGCCTGGTCAGTCGTTCCGGGTGCTTCATGGCGATGTCGAGGCCGATGATGCCGCCGTCGCTCCAGCCAACGAGTGCCGTCTTGTCGATCTTGAGGTGGTCGAGCAGGGCCAGATAGTCGGAGGCCATCAGTTCGTAGCCGAAGGGTTGGGCGTCGCGTGTCGAGCGGCCATGGCCGCGGCTGTCGGCGACGATCACCTTGTGGCTCTTGGCAAGTTCCGCGACCTGGCTCGACCAGATGTCGGCATGGCCGAGGCCGCCATGGATGAGCAGGACTGGATCGCCGGCGCCATACACGGCGTAGTACATCTCGATGCCGTTGACCTTGGCATAGCCGCTTTCGTCGGCCTTTGGCATCGGAGCCGGGTCCGGCAAGGCCAGCCATCGTTCTTCTGCGCCGGCAGGCCAGGCTGACAGGGCGAAAAAGGCAACAATCAATGCAGACCACAAAGTACGCATCACCGCCTCCGTTGGACGAGCGCGCCAAGTCACTGCCTTTGCTCCGAAAAAGTCAACGGGCGGAAAGTCCGCCCGTTGTTCTTTCGCGAAAGTATGCGTGGAGCGCCTATTCCTCTTCGACGAAGACTTCGTCGCGCTTCTTGCGCACCGCCGGCAACAGCACGACGATCAGCACGGCGGCTGCGAGCGCCAGCAGGATGGCGCTGATCGGGCGGGTGACGAAGGTGGTCGGATCGCCACGCGACAGGATCATGGCGCGGCGCAGGTTCTCCTCAAGCAGCGGGCCGAGCACGAAGCCGAGCAGCAGTGGCGCGGGCTCGCAGCGCAGCTTGACCAGCGCGTAGCCGATCAGGCCGAAGAAGGCGACGGCATAGAGGTCGAAGACGTTGGAGTTGACGCTGTAGACGCCGATGGCACAGAACGCCATGATGATCGGGAACAGCACGTAGTAGGGCACGGTCAGAAGCTTCACCCACAGCCCGATCAGCGGCAGGTTGAGCACGATCAGCATCAAATTGCCGATCCACATCGAGGCGATGATGCCCCAGAACAGCGCCGGCTGTTCGGTCGCGACGTTGGGGCCGGGCACGATGCCCTGGATGATCATCGCGCCGATCATCAGCGCCATGACCGGGTTGGCCGGGATGCCGAGCGTCAGCATCGGGATGAACGACGTTTGCGCACCGGCATTGTTGGCCGATTCCGGACCGGCAACACCGGCGACTGCACCCTTGCCGAACTCTTCGGGGTGCTTGGAAACGCGCTTTTCCACGGTGTAGGAGGCGAAGGCCGCGAGGATCGCGCCGCCGCCCGGCAGGATGCCCAGCGCCGAGCCGATGGCCGTGCCGCGCAGGATGGGCGCTGCCATTTCGCGGAAATCCTGGCGCGTCGGCATCAGGCCCGAGACCTTGGCCATCAGCACTTCGCGGGTCTTTTCGCTTTCGAGGTTGCGCAGGATTTCGGCGACGCCGAAGACGCCGACCGCGACCGCGACGAAGTTGAGCCCGTCGGCATATTCGCGGATGCCGAGCGTGAAGCGCGGCGTGCCGGTGTAGATGTCGGTGCCGACGAGGCCGAGCAGCAGGCCCAGAACCACCATGGCCAGGGCCTTGATGACCGAGCCATGGGCGAGTGCGATCGACGATACGAGGCCGACGACCATCAGCGAGAAATATTCGGCCGCTCCGAACTGCAGGGCGATGGCCGTCAGCGGCGGGGCGAAGATCGCGACGAGGAAGGTCGAGACCGTGCCGGCGAAGAAGGAGCCGATGGCCGCGATGGCAAGTGCTGCCCCGGCGCGGCCCTTTCGGGCCATCTGGTAGCCGTCGATGGCGGTCACTGCGGACGAGGATTCGCCCGGCATGTTGATCAGGATGGCGGTGGTCGAACCGCCATATTGCGCGCCGTAGTAGATGCCGGCGAGCATGATCAGCGACGAGACCGGATCGCCGATCTGGAAGGTGATCGGCAACAGCATGGCGATCGTTGCCGTGGCGCCGATGCCGGGCAGCACGCCGATGAGCGTCCCGAGCAGCACGCCGATCAGGCAGAAGCCGAGATTGTAAAGCGTCGAGGCGGTCGAGAAGCCGAGCGCGAGATTGTCGAAGAGTTCCATCTCATCCCCCTCAGAACGGCAGCCAGGGGCCGAAGCGCTGGAACGGCAGGCCGAGCGCGTAGCTGAATACGACGACCGAAAACAGCGTCACGCCGGCGGCAAGCAGCACGGCGGCGAGCGGCTTCATCCGGGTCGAGGCGAAGGCGGCGATCAGGCAGGTGAGGAAGATCGACGGCACGAAGCCGAGGCCGCGTACGGTGAGGCCGAAGAAGACCGGCGCCGGCAGGATGAAGGCCATGCCGCGCCAGGCGATCGGGCCGATCGGCTCGCCGGCGACGCGGGTGGCCTGGACGACGACGATGAGCCCGAGCAGGATCAGCACCAGCGCGAGCACGAGCGGGAAGTAGCCCGGTCCCATGCGGAAGGTGGTGCCGAGCTCGAGGCCCAGCGCCTGGATGGCGAAGAAGGCACCGGTGGCGACGAAAATCGCACCGCAGGCGCCGTTGGTGGGATCGATGGAAAGCTTGTTCATGGTTGCCCTCTCTGGGGATCCATCAGGAAGCGCCCCCACGGTTGGCCGCTTTGCGGCCACTTTCTCCCACTTGAGGAGAAGAGGAAGGCGCCTGCGCCGACAGTCTCCTCTCCCAACGGGGAGAGGCGGCCGAGCGTAGCGGAGGCCGGGTGAGGGGCCGGGTCTCTCAACCCAGCCCCGTTGGACCCTTCAGCTTAGTCGGCGAACTGGCCGGCGGCCTCGATGATCGGCTTCCAGCGCGCGATCTCGCCTTCGAGCTTTGCCTTCAGCGCTGCCGGGGTGGCGTCGGCATCCGACGACGGCGCAGTGCCGAGCTCGGCGAAGCGGGCAACGACGTTCGGATCCTTGAGCGCCTTCTGCAGCGACTGCGACAGGCGCTCGGTCACTTCGGCAGGGGTGCCCTTGGGGGCGTAGACGCCGTGCCAGATGCCGACTTCCATGCCGTCGAGACCGCCTTCCTTGGTGGTGGGAACATCCTTCAGGACGTCGAGGCGGGCAGGCGAGGTCACGGCATAGGCCTTGATCGTGCCGGCCTGGATCTGCTTGGTGGTGTTGGTGGTCTGGTCGCACATGATGTCGACCTGGCCGCCGAGCAGGTCGGTCATGGCCGGGCCGGTGCCCTTGTAGGGAACGGTGACCAGCGGCGTGCCGATGGCGCTCATGAACAACATGCCGCACAGGTGCGAGGCAGCACCGATGCCGGCATTGGCGACGGTGACGGTGTCCTTGTTGGCCTTGGCATACTCGACCAGGCCCTTGAGGTCGGTCGGCGCCAGATCCTTCTTGGCGACGATGGTCATCGGCACCTCGGTGACCAGGCCGACATATTCGAAGGCGTTCAGCGTGTCATAGGCGAGCTTGCGGTAGAGCGTGGCTGATGTGGCCATGCCGATGTGGTGGAGCAGCAGCGTGTAGCCATCCGGATCGGCCGAAGCGACGCGGCCGGCACCAAGCGTGCCACCGGCACCGCCGACGTTTTCGACGATGACCTGCTGGCCGAGATCCTTGGACATCGATTCGGCGACAAGGCGCGTCACCGTATCGGTCGGGCCGCCGGCCGAGAACGGCACAACGACGGTGATGGTGCGTTCGGGATAGGTCTGCGCGTTGGCGGCGAGCGGGAACACGGCAAGGGTTGCGGCGGCCGTGAGCGAGGCGAGCAGTCTCTTCATGAAATCCTCCCGGGATATTTTCTGGTCTGTGGTTCCACCCGCGCCTGGTGCCTCCCTGCGCCGGCGGTGGATGGGCAATTAGGACCGCTGGCGCGGACGCACTGCAATGCATGCAGTGAATTCGAGCCGGCAATAATCATCAAACATCGTGCGAATGGGTGAAAAAGGTAACATCGCTGCGCTTACGTGTGTGCGTTTCCACACATCGGAAGCGCGTTCACTCGTCCAGACCATCCGCAGCGCCCAGGCGATTCTTGTCGAGGCCGTAGCGTTGCATCTTTTCGTAGAGCGTCTTGCGCGAGATTCCGAGCTGCTCGTAGACCGGCTTGAGGCTGCCGCCATGGGCGGTCAGCGCGGCCGAGATCGCGTTCTTCTCGAAGTCGGCAACACGGTCGGCAAGGCGGTCGCCGTTGCCATTGGCCTCGGCCGGGCCGTCGGGCAGCTGCAGCCCGAGGCCGAGCACGAAGCGGTCGGCGGCGTTGCGCAGTTCGCGCACATTGCCCGGCCAGTCGCGCCGGGCGACTTCGGCGATGGCCCGGGGCGGCACGTCGACGTCGTCGCGGCGGTAGCGCGCCGCTGCCTCGCGCGCCAATTGCAGGAACAACAGCGGCACGTCCTCGCGCCGCGACGACAATGCCGGCATGCGCAGCGTCACCACGTTGAGCCGGTAGAGCAGGTCGGCGCGGAAGCGGCCGGCAGCGACCTCGGCGTCGAGGTCGACCTTGCTGGTGGCGATGAAGCGGACGTCGAGCGCGATCGGCTCGTTTGAGCCGAGGCGGGTGATGACGCGCTCCTGGATGACGCGCAGCAGCTTGACCTGGAGGTCGGCGGGCATCGAGCCGATCTCGTCGAGAAGCACCGTCCCGCCGCGGGCGTGCTCGAATTTGCCGAAGCGCGGGCGCAGCGCGCCGGGAAAGGCGCCGGCCTCGTGGCCGAACAGTTCGCTCTCGATCAGCGTTTCGGGCAGCGCGGCGCAATTGATGGCGACGAACGGCTTCGTCGCCCGGGCACTGATGTCGTGCAGGGCGCGTGCGGTCACCTCCTTGCCGGTGCCGGTGTCGCCGATGATCAGCACGTCGGCGTCGGTGGCGGCAATGGCGCGGAGCCTGTAGCGCAGGTCGACCATGGCCTGGCTGCGCCCCGGCAGGCGCGCCTCGATGTCGTCGCGCTTTCCCGCCACTGCGCGCAACTCGCGGTTTTCCAGCACGAGGCTGCGCCTGTCGATGGCGCGCGCCGCCATCTCTGTGAGGTGCTGGGTGACGAAGGGCTTTTCCAGAAAATCATAAGCGCCTTCGCGCATGGCGCGCACGGCGAGCTGCACGTCGCCGTGGCCGGTGACCAGTATGACCGGGATGTCGGCGTCGATCTCGCGGATGCGGCCCATCAGCGTCATGCCGTCCATGGCCGGCATGCGCACGTCGGTGATGACGACGCCGTTGAACCCTTGCGTGATGAAGTCGAGCGCGCGTTCGGCCGACGAGACGTCCTGGACGGTGAAGCCGGCGAGGTCGAGCGACTGGGCCGTCGAGCGGCGCAACTCGTCCTCGTCGTCGACCAGCAGGACGATGGGCGGTTTCATTCGGCTGCCTCACGCACCGCAGCGCGTGCCGCGTCGAGCTCGATGGTGAACAAGGCGCCCCCCTCAGGATGATTCAAAACCGCAAGGGTTCCGCCGAAGTCTTTGACTATATTGTAGGAAATGGAAAGTCCCAGTCCGAGGCCCTTGCCCACGCCCTTGGTCGAGAAGAACGGGTCGAAGATGCGTTCGGCAATCGCTGCCGGCACGCCGGGCCCGTGGTCGCGGATGGTGATGGCGACCCTTGAGCCCTTGCGCCGCGCGGCAAGCTCGATGCGCCGGTCGGCAAGGCCTTCGATGGCATCGGCGGCGTTGGTGATGATGTTGACCAGCACCTGCTGCAGCCGGACGGAGCCGGCCTTGACGGCGAGCGGCGCCGGTCCGAGATCCACCGTCAGCGCCGCATCGGCGGCCTTGAGGCGCCAGGCCACGATCTCGCCGGTGTCGCGCACCACCTCGTCGAGCGCGACCGGGCCGAGCTTCTGGTTGGGCTTGCGGGCGAAATTCCTGAGGTGCCGGCTGATCGAGGCCATCCGGTCGGCGAGGCTCGAAATGCGCGAGACATTGTCGCGGGCCTCGTCGATGCGCGCGCGGTCGATCAGCGTGGCGGCATTGTCGGCGTAGGTTTTCACCGCCGCCAGCGGCTGGTTGAACTCGTGCGAAAGGGCCGCCGACATCTGGCCGAGCGCGGCGAGCTTACCGGCCTGGATCAGGTCGGCTTGCGTCTGCCTGAGCTGCTGTTCGGCGGTGCGGCGCTCGGCGACTTCCGTCTCCAGCCGGCTGTTGACCTGGGCGAGGTCGGCGGTGCGTTCCTCGACCCGTCGTTCGAGCTCGACTTGGGCGCTTTGCTGGAGCTGCATGCGCTCGGCGAGGCGGGCGCGGCGCTGCAGGATGATGGCGCCACCCAGGCCCGCGAGGCTGAGCGCGAGCAGCGCCGAGACCACGGCCGTCAGCGCCTGCGCATGGGCGGAGGCGGTGTCGGCCAGCACGCGCACTGTCCAGCGCGCCTCGGGCATTTCCTCGGCCAGTTCGAGGAATTCACGCGACTTGCCGTCCTCGGTGATGCGAAGGAGGGCACGGCCGTCTTCGGCCGTATTTCGTGCCACCGGCAGGTCGCGCAGCATGGCATCGGCATAGCGGCGCGACGCCTCGGTTCGGGCGCGCCGCTCGTCGGTCAGCGGATTGAGGCTGGCATAGAGCCAGTTGGGCCGCCCGCTCATGAAGATGATGCCTTCGGGGTCGGTGACGATGATCTCGTGGTCGCCGCCCTTCCACGACGCCTCGATGGCGTCGATGTCGACCTTGAAGACCACGACGCCGCGGATCTCCATGCCGATGCGGACAGGCGAGGAGAAATAGTAGCCGCGCTTGAGGGAGGTGGTGCCGAGCGCGAAGAAACGCCCGAGATTGCCGCGAATGGCATCCTGGTAGTAGGGCCGGTAGGAGAAGTTCTCACCGACGAAGCTGAGCGGCAGGTCGTAGTTGCTCGCCGCGATCGTCTCGCCTCCGGGGATCAACACATAGATGTCAGAGGACTTGAGTAGCGCGTTGATTTCCTTGAGGTAATCGTTGGCGCGCGCGCGCAGGACGGGGTTGTCGGGGTCGCTGACCAGCTCCTTGATGTCGTCGTGGTCGGCGATCAGTTCGGGCAATGGCTCGAAGCGGTTCATCTGGCCGGACAGCGCCGCCACCGCCAGGCGCAGCGTGGTCTCGCCGCGCGACGCCGCTTCGTCGAGGTAGATCCGGTTGGCGAAGGCGCCGCCGAAAAACACGATCGCCGCCGCCAGCACCGCCGCGGCGAGTCCCGGCCACAACCAGCGGCGTGATTTGAGAAATGGCGGCATCGAAGCTGACCGGACCTGTTTGGCGTGACGAGTATAGCGGGCGGGCGTGGCCAAACAACCAAGGCCCTGTTTTCCGCCGTGGCTTTCGTTACAGTCGGGCAAAGCAGTCAGGAATCCCAGCAATGCCCAACAAATCCGCCTTCGCCAAGCCGCGCCCCTGGACCGAGACCGCTCCGGTGCTGGTCGACGTCGCCATGGGCCGTCTGCCGGCCGATCTCGTCATCCGCAACGGCCGCTGGGTGAATGTGCATTCGGGCGAGATCATTGCCGGCACCGACATTGCCATCGTCGCCGGCCGCTTCGCCTATTGCGGACCCAACGCCAGCCACGCCATCGGCCAGGGCACCAAGGTGGTCGATGCCGGCGGCCGCTATCTGGTGCCCGGCCTGTGCGACGCGCACATGCATGTCGAAAGCGGCATGGTGACGGTGACCGAGTTCTGCCGCGCGGTGATCCCGCACGGCACGACCTCAATGTTCATCGACCCGCACGAGATCGCCAACGTGCTCGGCCTGCCGGGCGTCAGGCTGATGCATGACGAGGCACTCGCCATGCCAATCAACGTGCATGTGCAGATGCCGTCCTGCGTGCCGTCCGCACCGGGGCTGGAGAATGCGGGTGCTGCGCTGACTGTCGCGGACGTTGCCGAGGCGATGACCTGGGAGAACATCATCGGCCTGGGCGAGGTGATGAACTTCCCTGGCGTTGCCGCCAACAACCCGGTCATGTCGGGCGAGATCGCCGAGACGGTCAAGGCTGGCAAGACGGTCGGCGGCCACTATGCCTCGCGTGACCTCGGTCTGGCGTTCCACGGCTACGTCGCCGGCGGCCCCGAGGACGACCACGAAGGCACGCGCGCCGAGGACGCGATTGCCCGCGTCCGCCAGGGCATGAAGGCGATGCTGCGGCTGGGCTCGGCCTGGTATGATGTCGCCAGCCAGATCAAGGCCGTGACCGAGATGGGCATCGACCCGCGCAGCTTCATCCTGTGCACCGACGACAGCCATTCCGGCACGCTGGTGCATGAGGGGCACATGGACCGCGTCGTGCGCCACGCCATCCAGCAGGGGCTGAAGCCGGTGACGGCAATCCAGATGGCGACGATCAACACCGCCCAGCATTTCCGCCTCGAGCGCGAGATGGGCTCGATCACGCCGGGCCGGCTCGCCGACCTGCTGATCGTCTCCGACCTCGCCGAAGTCAAGATCGACGAGGTCTATGCCCGCGGCGTGCGTGTCGCCAGGGCCGGCAAGCTGGAGATCGACATTCCCGCCTACGCCTACCCGGCCGAGGCCAAGAAGACGGTCAAGCTGGGCAAGAAGCTCGGGGCCGCCGATTTCGACATCAAGGCACCGGAAGGCGCCAACGAGGTGCGCGTGCGTGTCATCGGCGTGATCGAGAACCAGGCGCCGACGCGTGCGCTGGAGGCCGACCTCGCCGTCGAGGACGGGCTGGTAGCCATGGACCGCCGCAACGACGTCTGCCAGATCGCGCTCGTCGAGCGCCACCGCGCCACCGGGCAGGTGACCAACGCCTTCGTTTCCGGCTTCGGCTACATGAAGGACTGCGCGCTGGCTTCGACGGTTGCCCATGACAGCCACCACATGATCGTTGTCGGCACCAACAAGGCCGACATGGCTTTGGCCGCCAACCGGCTCGGGCAGGTCGGCGGCGGCGTGGTGCTGTTCTCGGAGGGCAAGGAACTGGCGCTGGTCGAAATGCCTATCGCCGGCCTGATGTCGGACGAACGCGCCGAGATCGTCGCCGCCAAGGCCGACAGGCTGGTCCAGGCGATGCGCGACATGGGCTGCAGCCTCAACAACGCCTACATGCAGCACTCGCTGCTGGCGCTGGTGGTGATCCCCGAGTTGCGTATCTCGGATGTCGGGCTGGTCGACGTCACGACCTTCGAGAAGGTCGATCTGTTCATCTGAGCGGGGCTTCAGAATTTCCTTCCCCTTGTGGGGAGTGGCAAAGGGTGGGGGCGAGTTGCCTGCACCCGATGTGATGTTCTGAGCTCGCGAGGCACCCCCGCCCTTACCCTCCCCACAGGGGAAAGGAGACGTCGGCGAAGCGTGCTACTGCAGCCCGCCGCCCAGCATGTTGATGCGGTCGGTGACCTCGCGGTCGCTGGCAAAGCCGTCGTCGGCGCGCAGGCGCTGGCCGAGCAGCTTCACCATTTGCGGGTTGTCGGCGAACTTGGTGTGGTTGAAGCTGTCGCCGCCCTTGGCGTCGGACAGGTCGACGACGATGACGCCATATTCGGCGAGGTCGGCGGCATTCTTGTAGTCGCCGAGGCGCGGCTTGGAGCCAGCGATCAGCCCCGACAGCTTGAGTGCGCGGTCGTCGCCAGAGGTCATCAGGAAAAACGGCTTGGTCGGCTTGCCGTAGCGGCGCATCTGGGCCTTGAACACGTCGACGTCGATGTCGGGCGAGGCCAGCACCACGTCGCCGAGCTTGCCGCCGAGGTCGCGGTCGCCGGTCAAAGCCAGCTGGCGCAGCGCTTCCATGGTGACCCAGGTGCCCATCGAATGCGCGACGATGTCGATGCGGCGCGCGCCCGACTGAGCAAGCATTCGCAGCGTCACTTCCAGCTGGTCGCGGGCCGCCGCGGCACTTTCCTTGTCGTAGACATAGTCGGTCGTGCTGCCGCCCGAAGCCCAGGAGAACAGCACCGGCGTGCCGGTATAGCCAGAGTCGTGCGCGATCTGCGTGGCGCGGTAGACGCCGGCGTCGAACGAGGTGTTGTAGCCATGCACGAACAGCATGGCGCGGCCGCCGCGGGCGGCGATGTCGGCGCTCAGCGCCTTGGAGAATTCCGGCTGCGTCTCGTAGCCGACGGCGTCGGTGGCGGTGAAGTATTTGGTCGGGTCGGCATCCTTGCCGCTCTTGCGGCGCTCGATCTGGCCGACCTGGTGGATCTTCGGCACGGTGACGTTGACGCGTGCGAAGTTGAGCGTCGCCGAGCGGCCGCGATCGAACACCTGCTTGTCGTCGCTCGCGCGTTCGCGCGTCGATGCGACGAAGATCGCATGGTTGCCGGCGATCTCCGAAACCGGGACGTTGACGACAGCGCCCGTCAAAAGCTCGCCGGACGGCTGGTTGATGCAACCGGACAGAAACAGGGCGGCAAGGGCTATGCAGAACTTCGACGGTGACACTTTTGATGATCTCTCTGACGGGCAAGGCGTGCAGCGTGCCTTCCTCGGGACCGCCTGATAGTGGCGGAAGTAAGTCGGGTCCAGTCGAAAAGGACCGCCCGGGGGGAAGTCGCTCGCCGACTGTTGCCCGATTGCCGAAATTGTGGCGGAAACAAGGGCTTCCGCATTCCAGTTCACGGATCTAGCGACCCCAGAAAGTCGGCGTGAAGATGACCAGCACGGCGAGGATTTCGAGACGCCCGAGCAGCATCGCCGCCGAGCAGATCCACTTGGCAGTGTCGGGCAGCGACGAGAAATTGCCGACCGGGCCGATGATCGGGCCGAGGCCCGGTCCGACATTGGTGAGCGAGGTCAGCGAGCCGGTGACCGCGGTGATGAAATCGAGCCCTGTGGCGCTGAGCAGCACGATGGTGATGGCCCACAGCACCATGAACGAGGCGATGAACAGCACCACCGCACTTTGCATCTCGGGGGGCACGGTTCGGTCGCCGTAGCGCACGGGGATTACCGTGTTGGGGTAGATCAGGCGGCGCAAGCCGTTGGACAGGAGTTCGAACAGGACAAGGAAGCGATAGGCCTTGATGCCGCCGGTGGTCGAGCCGGAGCAGCCGCCGAGGAAGGTGGCGACGAAGATGCAGCCGATGGCGAATGGCCCCCACAGGCTGTAGTCGTCGCTGGCAAATCCCGCCGTGGTGATGATCGACATCAGGTTGAAAGTCGAATGGGTCAGCGCCGTGAAGAACGGCATGCCCATGTTGATGCGCAGGTAGATTGCGACCGCCACGGCGAAGACGATGCAATAGCCGGCATAGACCCGGATCTGCGGATCGCGCAGCGCATCGAGACGGCCGCGCACCGCAAACAGGATCATGATCGAGAAGGGCAGGCCGCCGATGAACATGAAGACGATGCCGGTCCACAGGATCGCGGGATTGTCGGCATAACGCACGAACGAGGTGTCGTGGGTCGAGAAGCCGCCGGTCGCCACCGTCGACATGGCATGGTTGATGGCGTGGAAGCCGTCCATGCCGGCGGCCACGTAGGAGATGGTGCAGGCGACAACCAGCACCGTGTAGATGCCGATCAGGCTGACAGTGAAGGTCTGGAAGCGTTCGAACGGCCGGTCCTCGATGTCGGAGGATTCGATCTTGAAGTAGGACACGCCGCCGATGTTGAGGAACGGCAGCAGGAATAGGCCGAGCGCGATGACGCCGAGGCCACCCATGAAGCTCAGCAGCGAGCGCCAGATGAGGACGCCGGGCGGAGCGCTGTCCAGGCCGTTGATCACGGTCGAGCCGGTGGTGGTGACCCCCGAGACAGACTCGAAGAACGCATCGGTGACGCTGAGATCCAGCGACGAGGTCATGAACGGCACCGCGCCGGCGATCGCCAGCGTGATCCAGAGGAAATTGACCAGCAGGAAGCCGAAGCGGGTGTTGGCAGGCGGGGTGCGTCCCTGCGTGGCGAGTGCGACCGCCAGCGCCAAGCCTCCCATGAACATGGCAGTGAAGGCGAAGGACTGCCAGTCGTCATTGTCGTAATAGAGGTCGACGGCTGCCGGGATCAGCATTGCGACGGACAGGTAGATGGCAAAGACCGCCGCAATGTGGATCGCGGCGCGGACGGCTATTCTGTTCACCGAGACGTGTCCCCAAATGTATCGCGGCGAGCCAATGAGCCGGTTCGAACCTGACGGCAGGAGCCGAACTGTGGCTTCGCCGTGCCGAATATGCAATAGCGCATCGAGACGGGCCACAGCATTTGCCCCGCGTGTTTCAGGAGTGCCGTTGCCATGACCAGTTTTGCCGAAAAGGTTTCGCTGGCGGCGGAGGGGGTGAGGCAGCTCTTTCCAGAAACGCCGCTGCAGGAGAACGACTATCTATCGCGCAAGACTGGCGCGCGCGTGCTGCTCAAGCGCGAAGACCTGACGCCGGTCCGCTCCTACAAGATTCGCGGCGCGCTCAACTTCTTCCGCAAGGCGCTTGCCGCCGGCAACCAGGCCGAGCTGTTTGTCTGCGCCTCGGCCGGCAATCACGCCCAGGGTTTTGCCTTCGTCTGCCGCCACTTCGGCAAGAAGGGCGTGGTGTTCATGCCGGTGACGACGCCGCAGCAGAAGATCGACAAGACCAAGCTGTTCGGCGGCGAATTCGTCGAGATCAGGCTGGTCGGCGATTTCTTCGACGAGTGCTATCGCGCCGCGATCGAGTTTGCCGAGGGTTCGGGCGGCCACATGGTGCCGCCCTTCGACCACAAGGACATCATCGAGGGGCAGGCGACGGTGGCGCTCGAGATTGCTGCCCAGATGCCTGGCGGCAAGCTTCCCGACATCGTGCTGCTGCCGGTCGGCGGCGGCGGATTGTCGGCGGGGGTGACGCGCTATTTCGCCGAGACCGGCGCTGCGCCGCGCTTCGTCTTCTGCGAGCCGGCGGGTGCGCCAAGCCTGCGCGACAGCCTCGCCACCGGCAAGCGGGTGAAGCTGGCCAAGGTCGACAATTTCGTCGATGGCGCAGCCGTCGCCGAAATCGGGCGCGAACCTCTGCGCCTGCTCAAGGAATTCCCCGCCGAGGCGGTCAAGCTGGTGCCGGAGAACCGGCTCTGCGCGACGATGATCGAGATGCTCAATGTCGAGGGTGTGGTTCTCGAGCCGGCGGGCGCCCTGGCGATCGACGTGCTCAAGGATTTTTCGAAGAAGGAACTGAAGGGAAAGACCGTTGTGGCGGTGGTCTCGGGCGGCAATTTCGATTTCGAGCGCCTGCCCGACGTCAAGGAGCGCGCACTGCGCTTCGAGGGGCTGAAGAAATACTTCATCATCCGCTTTCCCCAGCGCCCCGGCGCCCTGCGCGACTTTCTCGAGATCATGGGGCCCCAAGACGACATCACCCGCTTCGAATATCTCAAGAAGTCCGCGCGCAACTTCGGCTCGGTGCTGATCGGCATCGAGACCAAGGACCGGCGCAATTTCGACCTGCTGCGAGCGCGCTTCGACGTCGAGGGCGTGCAGTATCAGGACATCACCGACAACGAGACCCTCGGCGGCTTCATCATATGAGCGTGTTCGTTGCGCTGTTTTCCGGCATCAATGTCGGCGGCAACCGCATCGTCAGGATGGCCGAGCTGAAGGCGTTCTTCGAGGAGCTCGGCTTCACCGGTGTCGCGACCTATATTCAGAGCGGCAACGTCGTCTTCAAGGCCGGCGATCGCGCTGCGGCCGGATTGACCGCGCAACTGGAAAAGGCCTTCGAGGAGCGCTGGGGCTTTCGTTCCCGCCTCATGGTGCGCGATGCCGCCTGGTATGAGCGGTTGGTGGCGGAAAACCCGTATCCGGAGGCGGCGCAAGACCACACCAAACTGCACGCCTATGCGCTGGAGCGCGCGCCGACGCCTGAGGAAATTGCGCCGCTGGCCGAGCGCTGCACCGGGCCGGAGCGCTTCCTGGTCAAGGGCGACGTGCTTTACCTGCACGCCCCTGACGGGCTCGGAAAGTCGAAATTTGCCGAAGTCCTGCCGCGGGTGCTCAAGGTGCCGGGCACGGCGCGCAACTGGCGCACCGTGCTGACCTTGCTCGACATGGTCGGAAAGGCCTGAACCTTTACCAGGAACCGGTGTTCGGCATCGACAGCCACGGCTCTGCCGGAGTCTGCCGCTCGCCCTTCTGCAGCAGTTCGATGGAGATGCCGTCGGGCGACTTGATGAAGGCCATGTTGCCGTCGCGCGGCGGGCGGTTGATGGTGACGCCCTTGTTCATCAGGTCCTGGCAGGTGGCGTAGATGTCGTCGACTTCGTAGGCGAGATGGCCGAAGTTGCGGCCGCCCTGATAGTCTTCCGGGTCCCAGTTGTAGGTGAGCTCCAGCAGCGGGGCCTGGCGGGAGGCGCCGGCGCTTTCGTCATCGGATCCGGCGAGGAAGATCAACGTGTAGCGGCCCTTCTCGTTGGTGGAACGTCGGATCTCCTTCATGCCGAACTTGTTGCAGTAGAAGTCCAGCGAGGCGTCGATGTCTTTGACGCGGACCATGGTGTGCAGATAGCGCATCTCGGTTCCTCAGAAGTTCAGGGGATGTCGGGCCGATACATAGGGCGGGTGCTGCGCACTCGGCAACCGCCGCGGCAACTTTTCCGCGGAACTGGCGCGAAGCTTGTGTCTATCTGGTGGGCAAGTCGAAAAAGGGCAGAACGGCCCTTGCGTAAGTCCAAAGCGGAAGTGTTAATCTTATTTCAAGAATCAGTAGTGGCGTTTGCAAGGAAAGGGGGCGTTCTGATGGGGGAAAAGGCCTCTCTCTTGGTGCGGAGCGGCGAAGGCCGCGAAGCTTTCGAGCATGATGACATCGCTGATGGCGCCGGCCTCGTCGAGGTTTCCGGCGCCATAAAATGGTTTGACGTGGCCAAGGGCTACGGCTTCATTCTTCCCGATGGCGGCGGTGCCACCGATGTGCTGCTGCACGTCACCTGCCTGCGCCGCGACGGGTTCCAGACCGCCCTCGAAGGCGCCCGCGTGGTTTGCCTGGTCAAGCAGGGCGACCGCGGCCTGCAGGCCTTCCGCGTGCTTTCCATCGACAATTCGACCGCCGTGCACCCTGCCGAGATGCAGGAGCAGCGCACCCACGTCGCCGTGACCGCCGAGAGCGGGCTGGAGCGCGCGCTGGTCAAGTGGTTCAACCGCACCAAGGGGTTCGGCTTCCTGACGCGCGGCGAGGGCACCGAGGACATCTTCGTCCACATGGAGACGCTGCGCCGCTTTGGCGTGACCGAGCTCCGTCCGGGGCAGGTTGTCCTGGTCCGTTTCGGCAAGGGCGACAAAGGCCTTATGGCTGCCGAAATTCACCCCGATCTAGGAACCTTGCCGGTCTCGCACTAGGCTGAGACCGCCGCAGGGGAATGTATGACCAGACGTAAATCGCTTTTGGCTGGCATGACCGGCGCCGCATGGCTTGCGGCAGCCGTTTTTGTCGTTTCGCTCTCCTCGACCCCGCCGGTCCTTGCCCAGCAGGCGATGGCATTGCCGGCCGATCCCGAGCCGCTGGTCGCGGTCACCGCCAAGGGCGAGGTTTCCTTCCGCATCGAAGTTGCCGACGAACCGGGCGAACGCGCCATGGGGCTGATGCACCGCAAGGACCTTGCCGACGACCAGGGCATGCTGTTCGTCTTCGAGCAGACCCAGCCGGTCGGCTTCTGGATGAAGAACACGCCGCTGCCGCTCGACCTCGTTTTCGTCGGCCCGGACGGCAAGGTGCTCGACATCCAGCAGGGCACGCCGTTTTCGGAAGCCGTCATCGCGCCTGACGAACCGGCGCGTTTCGTGCTTGAACTCAAGGCCGGCACGGCGGCACGGACCGGCATCGCCGACGGCATCGTGCTGAAGCATCGGGCGATCACCGCCGCGGCTGGCAATCCCGGCTGAGGCGAGATCCCAGCCAAAGACCATTCGGAGCAACGATGGCAATCGATCACTTTTCCCACGAAGGTTTCGACCTGGCGTTTCTCGACCAGGCGCCGGCGAACGGTCGCGGCGACCCGGTGCTGATGATCCACGGATTTGCTTCCAGTCATTACGTCAACTGGGTGTCGCCCGGCTGGTTCAAGACGCTGACCGAGGCCGGCTACCGCGCCATCGCCTTCGACAATCGCGGCCATGGCGGCTCGTCGAAGAGCTATGACGAGGCCGACTACACACCGGGCAAGATGGCTGGTGATGCGCTGGCGCTGCTCGACCATCTCGGCATCGAGCGCGCCCATGTCATGGGGTATTCGATGGGCGCCCGCATCTCCGCCTTCCTGGCGCTCGAGGCACCGGAGCGGGTGGCGACACTGGTGTTCGGCGGGCTTGGCATTGGCATGGTTGACGGCGTCGGCGACTGGGACCCGATCGCTTCGGCGCTGCTGGCACAGGATCCGGAGACGATCACCCATCGTCGCGGCAAGTCGTTTCGTGCCTTCGCCGACCAGACGCGCAGCGACAAGCGGGCGCTTGCCGCCTGCATCGCTACCTCACGCGAGTTGCTGACGGAAGCCGACATGTCCCGCATCACCCAGCCGACGCTGGTGGCGGTGGGCACCACCGACGACATCGGCGGCTCGGCAGCCGAACTCGCCGCGCTGATGCCCAAGGCGGTCGCGTTCGACATAGAGGGCCGCGACCACATGCTGGCCGTCGGCGACAAGGCGTTCAAGAAGCGCGTGCTGGAGTTCCTGGCCGAAAACCCGGTCTGAGATACTAAGCGCTTAGCGCTTCCAGCGACCGTTCCATGTTTTCCCGTGCCTGCGCCTCGAAGCGCGCCACGAAAATGTCGGTGTGGAAGATGCGTGGCCGGGCCAGGAAATTGCGCAGCACGGCAGCGCGGCCGGCGCGCCAGTCGGCCTCGCTGACCCAGGCGTACTCGCGCCTGACGTTCGCCTCGTAGGCGTCGAACGTTGCCGGCGGTGCACCTAGGATCGACAGGTCCATGTCGAGCAGCAGGGCGGCATCGTTCCTTGCGGACGTATCCTCGAAGGTCGGCACCTCATGCGTGGCGGTGGCTTCGATCATCGTGACGATGCGGGCGAGGCGAGGCGCGTCGACCTGCTCTTTCAGCTTGCCGGCGGCGAGGGCGGCGCTCAATGCCTCGTTGTCCTTGCGGCGGCTGTCGTAGATCGCATCGTGGAACCAGATGGCTGCCTCGACTGCGTCGGGGTCGGCGAACGCGGCACGATGCGCCTCAAGCAGCGCGAGCAGCGCCTCGATGTGGCGGATGCCGTGATAGTGGCGATCCTTGGCCTCGTAGAGCCTGATCAGTTCGGCCTTCGTGCCCTCGTCGATCAGTGACATGTCATCGCCCTCTGAACACAGGCGTGCGACGGGCGTGGAAGGCCGCGCGGCCCTCGGCATAGTCAGTACTGACGAAGGTGGTGTCGCCGACGGCCTGGGCAAGGGCGGCTTCGTCGGCATCGTGGCTGAGTGCGGCGCGGATGGCAGCCTTGGAGGCCCGTACCGACAGCGGCGCGTTCTCGGAAATGGTGCGGGCGATCTCGCTGATGCGCGTGTCGAACCGGTCGGCCTCGACGATTTCAAGCAGGAAACCCGCGCCAAGTGCCGCCCGCGCGTCGATGCGCCCGGCGGTGTAGGTGAGGTAGCGGGCCATTTGCGGGCCCGCGGCCCAGACGATGTCGCCCATGGCATCCTGCGGATAAGCGAGGCCCAGGCGCGCCGCCGGCACCGCGAACCGCGCGTCAGCCGTGGCGATGCGCAGGTCGCAGGCGGCCGCAAGGCCGAAACCGCCGCCGAAGCAGATGCCGCGGATCGCGGCGATGACTGGAATGGCGCAGTTGCGCAGGGCGGCGAAGGCTGCAGAATTGGTCGCCTCGTAGGCGCGCGCGCTTTCGGCGGTGCCGCGCAGCGTGTCGAATTCGCCGATGTCGGCGCCGGCGGAAAAATCGTCGCCGGCACCGCGCAGAACGATGACCCTGGCGTCGGGATCGGCCGAAAATGCGTTCACGCGAGCGGCCAGATCGACCCACATCGCCTGGGTTACGGCATTCTTGCGCGCGGAGCGGTTGATGACGATGGTCGCTACGCCATCGTTCGTTGTGACCAGTAAGGGTTCAGTTTCCATGGCGCCTTGAATATCCGTGAACCAAATCCATCTGAACGAGCACTAAGGAAAATTGAGTTCAATCGTGCTAGCATGTGGCTTATATGTCCGACGCGGCATTGCACAAGCCGGCAGTGAACGGAGACGTCGATGAACACCATATCCGCAGCGCGCCCGAGCTCGGTGAAGCCGGTTGACCCGATCTGGAAGTCGGTGCGCGACGAGGCGACGGACGCGGTGGCGGGCGATCCGCTGCTGGCGGCGTTCCTCTATGCCACGATCCTCAACCAGGACACGCTGGAGGAGGCGGTGATCCATCGCCTGGCCGAGCGGCTGGCGCATCAGGATCTCGGCGCCGATCTCATTCGCCAGACATTCGATGCCATGCTCGAGGACAGCCCGGACTGGAGCGACACCGTTCGCACCGACATCCAGGCCTATTACGACCGCGACCCGGCCTGCGACCGCTATCTGATGCCGGTGCTGTATTTCAAGGGTTTCCACGCCATCCAGACGCATCGCCTGGCGCACTGGCTGTGGAACCGCGGCCGCAAGGATTTTGCGCTCTACCTCCAGAGCCGCTCGTCTTCGGTGTTCCAGACCGACATCAACCCGGCGGCGCGCATGGGCAAGGGCATCTTCATCGACCATGCCACCGGGCTGGTCGTCGGCGAGACCGCCGTCATCGAGGACGATGTCTCGATCCTGCACGGCGTGACGCTGGGCGGCACCGGCAAGGCCGGCGGCGATCGCCATCCCAAGATCCGCTATGGCGTGCTGATCGGCGCCGGCGCCAAGATCCTCGGCAATATCGAGGTCGGCCATTGCTCGAAGATCGCGGCCGGCTCGGTGGTGCTGTCGCCGGTTCCGCACAACAAGACGGTGGCAGGCGTGCCCGCGCGCGTCGTCGGCGAAACCGGCTGCGACCGGCCGTCGAGCCAGATGGACCAGCTGTTGCCGTCGCAGACCATGGACCATGTCGTCAGCTTCGACATCTGAGGTCGGACGCCGGCGCTGATGACGGCGCTGGACGCGATTTGCGCGGGAGTAAGCCAAGCCTTGCCTTTACAGGGCCATGCTTGGCGTGTCAGAAGCGCGTCTCTTAACGACAAGCCGGAGAAGCCAGTTGAAGCCGGAAGAAATCCGAAAACTCGACGCCTATTTCAAGCGCCAGTTCCAGAACCCCACGCTTCAGGTCAAGGCGCGTCCGCGCAAGGACGACTCGGCCGAAGTCTATATTGGTGACGAATTCCTCGGCATCGTCTTCAAGGACGAAGACGATGGCGACTACAATTTCTCGATGGCGATCCTCGACATCGACCTAGCCTGATCGTTGATCAAGCCTGACGCCGCGCGCTTGACGCGTGGCGTCATTCGACGTGCAGCATGGCATTGGCCTTGGCGACGATCGTCGCATCCAGCGCACGCCAGTCTCCCAAAAGCTCCCGCGGAAACCGGTAGGTCATGCTCAGGCCGTTGCCGACGAAGACGTCGCGTTCGCAAGGTGCCAGGGATTCGTCAGCTTCGGTGCCATTGAGGCAACGGGCGACAAAGGCCGGTTCGCCGCTGCGCGCTGCAACCGCCAGCACCTCGTTGAGATAGCCGGACGTCTCGCTGAAGCCGAACAACGTCATGCCCTCGGGGCCGGGAACGCCTGGCTTGACGGTGAGCGCGTTGTAGATCGGCGCAAGCCGCCCGCTCATGTCGCGCGTCATCACGCGGGGCTCGAGGCTCACGAAGATGATGCGCTTGTTGCCGTCGAGATTGTTGAAGGCCGGACGCGCAGCTTCGCTGTAGCCGTCCAGTTCGGGCCAGCGCAGGTAGAGGTCGAGGCGGCTGGCCACGCCGTCGCGACGGGCTTTTTCGAAGCGGATCGTATTGGCGGGAGCCGCAATGACGTCGTTGCCGATGACGATCTCGCGCGTCGTCATGTCGTCGGTGTAACCGGCCATGGCGATGGTGTGGCCGAACCAGCGGCCGCCGAAGCTGATCGCCAGCGACAGCGCAGCCAGGACGGCCAAGCCGCAGAAGACCTTCATCATCAGCGCCGAATCGACGATTTCGAAACCGGAGCTTTCAGCTGCCTCTTGTTTCATTCGTCGTCTCCAGGGTGCCGGCCATCCGGATCTGCGCGGTTGGATGTCGCTGCGACCAGGTCGCAAGTCTTGCCATCCATGGGCCTGATATTCATCCGACATTGCGCGAGCATGGTTAACGGCGCGTTAAGCGCATGTCGCGCGCTTGCCTTGCGGGCGGTCCCTAAATAGGTTGCGCGCCACCAACGGATGAGGATTTTGACGATGCCGCTTTACGCACTCGACGGGGTCGAACCGGAGTTCGAGGATCGGCCCAGCAACTGGATTGCGCCGGATGCTGCGGTTGTCGGCGATGTCAGGATCGGGCGCGATGTCGGCATCTGGTTCGGCGCGGCCATTCGCGGCGACCGCGAGACGATCACCATCGGTGCGCGCTCCAATGTTCAGGAGCACACGGTGATGCACACCGACCCGGGCTTCCCGCTGACCATCGGCGAGGGATGCACCATCGGCCACCGCGCCATCCTGCACGGCTGCACCATCGGCGACAATTCGCTGATCGGCATGGGCGCGATCGTGCTCAATGGCGCGAAGATCGGCAGGAACTGCCTGGTGGGGGCAGGTGCGCTGGTGACCGAAGGCAAGGAATTTCCGGACAATTCGCTGATCGTCGGCTCCCCCGCCAAGGTCATTCGTACACTCGACGATGCCGCTGCGGAGCGCCTCGGGAAATCCGCCACCGACTACGTTGCCAACCAGCGCCGCTTCGATGCCGGGCTCACGAAGATCGCGGATTAGGCTAGGTAGCCGGCGGCGAAGGACATTGCGAGCAGCAGGCCTACCAAGATCACGATCTTCCACGGTTTGCGGCGGTGGATCTTGCCAAGCCGGTCCTCGGCTCGGAATTCATCGAGGGATCGAAGTCGTTTCCTGAGTTCTACCGCGGTCGCCTGAGCCATGTGACTATCCGTTTCAGTCGGAAAAGGCGGAGCCGGCCCGGGGACTTGGGCCGGCTCCTAGACCCGGTCGTTGGGGACGGGGAGGGTGGGGACGCGACCGGGTTTCTCGCTGCGCATGATCCCGAAACATCGGAACCGATCATGCGCCGTTTCAAAGTGTCGCGACGTCCCATGTGCCCCAGGGACGCGCGGCGCTGCAGAACCTAGCGAACCGACGCGACCGCGTCGGCGCGGCCATCGTTGATGGCAATCCAGACGCCCGAATTCCGTTCGGACTGGCGCTTGAGATAGGTGTAGGGCGTCTCGTTCCAGGCCATGACCTGGGTGTCGAGATTGTCGAGCACGAACTCGCCGAGGTTGGTGCGCACTGTCAGCACGGCGTGGCCCTCGCCGTTCGGCTGGCGCGCGACGGTGATGAGCAGGTTGCCGGCCGGAACGCCCAGGGACATCAGGCGGCGGCGCTTCTCCAGGACATAGTCTTCGCAGTCGCCGGCGCCCGTGGTCGGGTAGGACCAGACTTCCTCCTGGCCCCACATCTCCATGTCGGTGCGTGGAGCGACCGCGGTGTTGACCTCGTCGTTGATCGCGACGATCTCTTTCCACAGGCTGCGGGTCAGTTCGACGGGGGCGCTACTGGCGGTCTTTTCGCTGCATTCGATCGGCGAGCGCTTGCACAGCTCATAATGGCCGACGGGCTGCGTGGTGCGGCCGTTGGTCTGCATGGCCACCGGCGCGGCAAGCGCGCCGCCAATGGCGCCGGCCTGAAGTGTCGCGGCCAGAAGAAGAAGCCATCCCCGACGCTTGAACATTTTGTAGTCTCCCCGTTTGAGGAGACAATGACAGGCGCGGATTTATTTCACGCAAAACAGCGAAGTAGATGTTGAGTAAAAACCGGAGAGAACTCTCATAAACAAAGAATAGAATAATAATAAAACTTGCAGAAAATTTGATTACAATTTTATCGAGTTGGCGCGGCTGTCGAGTTTGGAGCGGGATGTTTGCGTGTGGATGACGTGGCGGAGCTCCGAGGATTCATGCCGCAGTCGAGCTATAGGCACCGCGGTCCAACGTTCAGTTGTCCTGGCGTGGAACAGCCACGCAGTCGCGCCTTTGCATTCAGTCTCGTGGAACTGCCTTGTTCGCGGAACTGCCATGCAAGCGCCGGAGCAAGGCATCGGGATGCATGTTGCCCGGTTTCGGTTCGGGCCAAGCGCAATAGCTCGGCCTGCCGGGGCAGTCCGGGCGATATCCTGTTGTGTGGAAAGCCTTGGTCGGCGGCCGGCCGTCAGGTGCGCGGCCGGTTAAATTCCGAATCCAGCGATTCCGGGCGCTGGACGACGGCGAACTCGATGGCGACGCCGTCCTCGAAATGGCGGACGATCTGGCCGCGCATGGTGCCGAGCGTCACCTGGACGCCGATCGCCGGCTTGACCTCGATCTCGACGGCTGCGCCTGAAAGCGAAAGGTCGATGATGCGGCAGGGATATTGCCGGCCGTCGATGAGCTGCAGCACGCTGACCGGGTTGCGCGGCGCCACGCGTTCGTGGCGGCGGTCCTCGGGCAGGTCGAGCTCATGCTTGTTGGCGAGCCAGGTGAGCTGTGCCGCCAGCTTGTCCTTCTTGCGGTCCGACGCGATAACGGTCATGGCAAAACCGTCCGACAAGGTGCGGGTGACGACGCCTTCGACGCGGCCGATGTGGTCGATATAGGCGATCACCTTTTCGCCCGGCATGCCCGAGCGGTCGGAGCGGAAGGCGACGTTGCCGGGCGACATGTCGACCACCTGGCCGGCATGCTCGGTGCGATCCTCGAGCATGAAGCGGCCATAGATCTTCACGCGGACGCGCTGGAAATTCCGCCGCTCCGCCCGTGACGGCGCGTAGTCCATCGCCGCTGGCCTCATGCTAACCTCATATCCGCAGGCTCCTATCGAACAGCTTCGGGGAGCTATTCTGGAAAAATACCGCCGGAGAGGTTAACAAAACGCGTAGTTTTCTACCGTTGCGTGAGGTTGCTGACGCTATTCCTCGCGTCCGCCTTCGAGAACGAACAGATGGCGGATGCGGCGGGCACCGTCGAGCGGGTTCTGCTCGCCTTCCAGGGCAGAATCGCTCGGCGCGAGCGACGGCACGGTGACGGCCGGGCGGTTCTTGAGGAACATCGGCTCGAGGTCCGGATCGACGACGCGCACGCTTTCGATCGAGGCGTCGGTGAGCGGGTCGGAACCGAGCCAGAACGGCCGCTCGACGCTGGACAGCACGCCCAGGCTGCGCGGGTTCTCTATGCCTCCGTCGAGCGGCAAAAGCAGCATCTCGAAGGTCGTGGCGCGCCGGTTCGAGGTGAAGCCCTCGAACGTGATGACGACCACCGATTTCTGCTGGAACACGCCATAGGCGAGGCGGGCCATCAGCCGCTGGTCCTTTTGGCGCCACAGCGAGGGGAACGAAAAGCCCTTGAGCTCGCGGCCGAAGGTGGCGCAGAGCCTTGTACCGGCGAGGCGGAAGACCGCTTCGCCGCGGGCGTCGCGCTCGAGGATGAAAGTGTCGGCAAGCAGGCCCTTGATGTCGGCCGGTTCGACCTCCGTGCGTTTGGGTGCGGGTCTGCCGTCGCGAAGGCGGTTCCAGTATTGGAACAGTGCCAGCGATCCTTTCTGTTTCATATTGCTCCGCTCCGAGCGCTTCCGTGCCTGATGTGCCATCCGAGGACAGAATCGCTTCAATCTTGAGGACTACATGAGGCGCGGAGCAGGACGCGTGCCAGTCACAGTAACAGTTGTTAACGCTTGGGGGTCGGTAAGGTTAACAAAGGGTTTACGTTGCCGGCCGGGACCATCCGTGAGATGTTCAAGTCACTCCATGAAGTGGCCGCTTAGCCGCGGCCGGCAGCACTTCAGTCAAAGGTTTATTGGGGACGGGCAGGGGGGCTCGACCAGCCGTCCAGGGGAAACCCTGGGCGGCTTTCTTTTTTGCGCTTTCAGCTCGGCTGTTCTAGATGGGGTCCGGGCCCACCCGCCCGAAGAGACCCGGATCAGAGGCGCATGAGCGAACAGCCAAGTCCCATCGACAATACCCGCGACATGGACGAGCAACTGCCTTCGCGGCGCGAACCGGTGTTCAACCTGCCGCCGGTTGTCGTGGCCGTCATCGGCATCTGCGTCGCCATCCACCTGGTGCGTGTCTACCTGCTCAGCCTCGACCAGGATCTCTGGCTGCTGATCCGCGCGGCCTTCATCCCGATCCGCTATTCCGGCCAGTTCGATATCGATGTCTATGCCTTCACCACGCCGCTGACATACGCCTTCTTGCATGGCGGCTTTGCTCATCTGATCATCAACATGGTCTGGCTCGCGGCCTTTGGCTCGCCTTTGGCGAACCGGCTCGGCGTCCTGCGGTTCTGCATCTTCTTTGCGGTGACCACGCTCGCTGCGGTGGCGCTGCACTACGTGCTCCACCCCCTCGACCAGGCGCCGCTGGTCGGTGCGTCGGGTGCCATTTCGGGCATGATGGGTGCCGCCGCGCGCTTCAGCTTCCAGATCGACCGATCGCACGGCAAGCCGGCCTTCGCCGGTGCGCCGCTGCCGATCCGCGATGTGTTCCGGTCGCGCGCGACGGTGACGTTCCTGGCGGTCTGGATGGTGGTCAACCTCGTCACCGGCCTGGTCGGTCTTGCCCCCGGCGACGATAGCCAGATCGCCTGGGAGGCGCATATCGGCGGGTTCCTGGCGGGGTTCCTGGGCATCCGGTTTTTTGACCGCGGACCAAAATACGCCTGAGTGCGTTGTACTTGAAATGCTGACTAATGCAGAGCACCATGCACTTGGCTCCATGGGCCGCATGGAGTGTTTACGCAGACCGACAGCAGCAGGAGGACCCGATGACAGTGAAGGCTATTCTTGAGCGGAAGGGCCATGACGTTTTTACCATTGGGCCCAACGTGCAGTTGTCGGAGGCGGTCAGTATCCTTGCCGAACATCGTATCGGCGCTCTTGTCGTCACCAATGGCGACCGCAAGATCGTCGGCATCCTTTCGGAGCGCGACGTCGTCCGCATCATCGGCAAGGAAGGCGGTGCCGCCCTTGAAAAGACGGTGCGCGAAGTGATGACCCCCAAGGTCAAGATCTGCAACGAAAACCACACGGTCAACCAGGTGATGGAGATCATGACCGTTGGCCGCTTCCGCCATCTGCCCGTCGAGCGCGACGGCTATCTCTACGGCATCGTCTCCATCGGCGACGTCGTCAAGCGCCGCATCGAGGATGTCGAGCGCGAGGCGGAGGAGATCAAGGCCTACATCGCCACCGCCTGAAGGCGGCGAAAATAGCGCCGGACCCGCTTTTGACGCGGATCCGGCGACTTTGCGCTACCTGTTGTCGAGCTCGGGGCGCACCAGTTTCAGGCCGACCCTGGTGATGCGGTACGGCCCGCCTTGCGACGAGGCGACAGCCTTCCTTCGCTTCAGCTTCCTGAAGAGATCGAGATCGAAGTCCGGATATTGCCAGCCATCGCGGGTGAGGCACATCACCGCTTCGATCTTGTTGTTGTCGTCTTTTTCGATTTCGATCCGCCCGCCCTGGGCGAGCAGGTGCAGGATGCGCTGCTCTATGCGCGATATGTTCATGTCTGGATGAGTCCTGGAAAACCTGGCCAGACAGCCAACTGAGCTGAACGGCCAAAACAAAAAGCCGCAGCCGCGATCGCTCACGGCACGGGGTTTCTGGTTTTCACGCCCCGCCTTCAGGAGAAGGTCGGGGCCTTAGCGGGACTCAGACGAGGTGAACATCCAAACTCCATCGGGATGGCACTGATATAGCCAGATTGCGCCCAGGATGCCAGCCGGGGCGCGGCTTTGTCGTCTTATGGGCAGGCGACAGTTGCAACGGGGCAACGATTGATCTAGCGAAACGGGACGATTTGTCGTTCGCCGACAGGCGACAAAACAGACACGGACGTATTCGGATTACCATGAGCATCATCGACACCCGCACGCCCGACGCCAAGCGTCTCATTCCCGGTGCCACCGGTGACTGGGAAGTCATCATCGGCCTGGAGGTCCATGCCCAGGTGACGTCGGAGGCAAAGCTGTTCTCAGGCGCTTCGACGGCTTTCGGCGCCGAACCCAACGCCAATGTCAGTCTTGTCGATGCGGCGATGCCCGGCATGCTGCCCGTCATCAACGAGGAATGCGTGCGCCAGGCGATCCGCACCGGCCTTGGCCTGAAGGCGCAGATCAACCTCAAGTCGGTCTTTGACCGCAAGAACTATTTCTATCCCGACCTGCCGCAGGGCTACCAGATCTCGCAGTTCAAGCAGCCGATCGTCGGCGAGGGCACGATGACCATTTCGGTCGGTCCCGACCGCAAGGGCGAGTTCGAGGACATCGAGATCGGCATCGAGCGCCTGCATCTGGAGCAGGATGCCGGCAAGTCGATCCACGACCAGCACCCGACGATGTCCTACGTCGACCTCAACCGCTCTGGCGTGGCGCTGATGGAGATCGTTTCCAAGCCCGACATGCGCTCGGCCGACGAGGCCAAGGCCTATGTCACCAAGCTGCGCACCATCGTGCGCTATCTCGGCACCTGCGACGGCAACATGGACGAAGGCTCGATGCGCGCCGACGTCAACGTCTCGGTGCGCCGTCCCGGCAGCGAGTTTGGCACTCGCTGCGAGATCAAGAACGTCAACTCGATCCGCTTCGTCGGCCAGGCCATCGAATACGAGGCGCGTCGCCAGATCGCCATTATCGAGGACGGCGGCAAGATCGACCAGGAGACCCGCCTGTTCGACCCCAACAAGGGCGAGACGCGCTCGATGCGCTCCAAGGAAGAGGCGCACGACTACCGCTACTTCCCCGATCCGGACCTTCTGCCGCTCGAATTCGACCAGGCCTATGTCGACGAACTCGCCAAGGACCTCGTCGAACTGCCCGACGATAAGAAGGACCGCCTGGTCAAGGCGCTCGGCCTGTCGGTCTATGACGCCTCGATCCTGGTCTCGGAAAAGTCGATTGCCGACTATTTCGAGAAGGTGGCAGCCGGCCGCGACGGCAAGCTTGCCGCCAACTGGGTCATCAACGACCTGCTGGGTGCCTTGAACAAGGCCGGCAAGGACATCGAGAACGCCCCTGTTACGCCGGACCAGCTCGGCGCCGTCATCGACCTGATCAAGGAAGGCACGATTTCCGGCAAGATCGCCAAGGACCTGTTCGAGATCGTCTGGAACGAGGGCGGCGATCCGCGCGAGCTGGTCGAAAGCCGCGGCATGAAGCAGGTCACCGACACCGGCGCCATCGAGAAGGCTGTCGACGACGTCATTGCCGCCAACCCCGACAAGGCCGATCAGGCTCGCGCCAAGCCGACCATGGCCGGCTGGTTCGTCGGCCAGGTGATGAAGGCGACAGGCGGCAAGGCCAATCCGCAGGCCGTCAACGACCTCGTCAAGGCCAAGCTCGGCATCGAGGAATAGAGATGTTCGTACGCACGGCGAGCGAGCGCGACCTTGAGACGATCAAGGCGCTGCTCGCCGAGACGTGGCATGCGACCTATGACGCGATCTACGGCGCCCAGCGTGTCGACGAGATCACTACGGAATGGCACTCGCTGGCCTCGCTCAAGGCGCGGCTGACCAAGCCGAATTCCGAGTTCCTGGTTGCCGACGACGGCAAGAAGATCGCCGGCATGGCATATGCTGCGGCAACAAGCGACGCCAAGGTGGTGATGCTGCACCAGCTTTACGTGCGCCCTGCCAATCAGCGCGCCGGTATCGGCAGGATGCTGCTCGACGAGGTCGAGCAATGCTTTCCCGAGGCCCGGACCTTGCGCCTTGAAGTGGAACAGGCGAATGCCGGCGCTGTCGCCTTCTACAAGGCGAATGGCTTCGAGCGCGTCGGCGACACCGATAACTGCGGAACCGGACAGTCCGGCATTCCGGCGCTGATCTTCGAGAAGGTGCTTGGCTGAGACAGCTCTACCCTTCCCTTTGTGGGGAGGGTCGATCCGCGAAGCGGAGCGGGGTGGGATCGAATATTCCGGCCAGCTATCGCGTGTTGGTACCCCCACCCCGCGTCACGCGAGCTGCTGCGCAGCTCCCGTTCCGCGACCCTCCCCTCAAGGGGGAGGGTGGAAGCGCCTACCGCGCTGCGACCTCGACATTGTCGATCAGCCGTGTCTTGCCGAGCCGCGCCGCGATCAGCACGCGGCCGTCGCGGTCCTTGCGCCATGGTGCCAGCGTCACGCTTTCCCGTGCCTCGACATAGTCGACGACGTCGAACCCGGCAGCAAGGATCGCCTGACGGGCGCTGGCCATCGTCGACGCCTCGTCTGCACCGTCTTCGAGGGCGGTCGCAGCCTTGCGCAGCACCTTGTTGAGCTGGCGCGCCATGTCGAGTTCGGCTGCGCTGAGATAGGCGTTGCGCGACGACATCGCGAGGCCTTCGGCATCGCGGATCGTCGGTGAACCGAGCACCTCGACCGGCAGGTCGAGATCGCGGCACAGCTTCTTGACCACGCAAAGCTGCTGGTAGTCCTTCTCGCCGAAGACGGCGAGGTCTGGGGCCGCCTGGATGAACAGCTTGCCGACGACTGTGGCGACGCCGTCGAAGAAGGCCGGGCGGAAGTCGGTTTCGAGCCCGGCAGAGGGGCCGCCCACCGAGATCGCCGTGGCGAAGCCTTGCGGATAGACCTCGTCGACGCCCGGCGTGAAGGCGAGGTGGACTCCCGCGTGGTCGAGCTTTTCGAGGTCGAGCGCCAGCTGGCGCGGATATTTGTCGAGGTCTTCGGTCGGTGCGAACTGGCGCGGATTGACGAAGATCGAGACGATGCAGCGGTCGGCGCGCTCAAGCGCCGCGCGCATCAGCGAGACGTGGCCGTCATGCAGGGCACCCATGGTCGGCACCAGCGCGACCTTGAGACCCTCGGCACGCCAGGCCTGCACCTGGGCGCGGAGGGCGGCGATGGTTTCGACGACGGAAGTCATGCCTTGTCCTTGCTCAGTGAAAACAGGTGTTCCGGCCCGGGAAAGGCGCGGCTGCGGACATCCCTCGCATAGTCTGCCGCGGCCTTGGATACCGTGTCGCGCAAAAGGGCATATTCCTTGACGAACTTGGGCACCCGGTCGACGGTGAGGCCGATGGCGTCGTCGATGACCAGGACCTGGCCGTCGCACTTGTCGCTGGCGCCGATGCCGATGGTCGGGATCGAGATGCGCCGGGTGATCTCCGTGGCCACCGGCTCCACCGTGCCCTCGATGACCACCGAAAACGCGCCGGCGGCTTCGACAGCCCTGGCATCGGCATAGAGCAGTTCGGCATTGGCCTCCGAGCGGCCCTTGATCTTGTAGCCGCCTTCTTTTTCGACCGACTGCGGCAGCAGCCCGATATGGCCCATCACCGGGATGCCGGCGGCGACGATGGCCGCGATCTGCGCGGCAATGGCCACGCCGCCTTCCAGCTTGACCGCATCGCAGCCGGTCTCGTCGACCAGGCGCCTGGCGCAGGCGACGGCGTTTTCGACTGTATCCTCGTAGCTGCCGGCCGGCATGTCGACGACGACGCAGGCGCGGCTCGAACCGCGCATCACCGCCTGGCCGTGGGCGACCATCATGTCCATCGTCGCCCCAAGCGTGTTCGGATGGCCGTGCAGGACCATGGCGACGCTGTCGCCGATGAGCAGCAGGTCGACATGCGGGTCGAGCAGGCGGGCGATGGGATAGGTATAGGCGGTGAGGCAGACGATGGGGTCGCCACCCTTGCGGGCCGACAACTCGGCGGGCGTGATGCGGCGGCCAGCCACAGGCGCGTCAGAAGCCATGTCTTTTCCTCCCTCGGCCGGCACCGGCCTAAGCCAGTCCGTGAGCCCGCATTGGGCCAGAGTCCATTACGGACCGGCTAATATTTTTGCAAGTGCGAGATCAAGGTGTGAGCACGTGCGAGATGAAGCCGCCGTCACGCCAGGTTGCGAGCCGCTTCTTCCTGGGCCAACCTGCGGATGTAGACGGCGAATTCCGGGTCTTCGCCGGGCAGCAGCTGGGGCAGGGCGTGGCGGAAATCCTCGCGCCGGCACCATTCGCGCATGAAGTCCTCCCACGAGCTCCAGCGGCGCCTCCGGCGCTCCGGCATATCGGGTTCGTAGGCAACCAGATAGGCGCGCTCGAACAATGCGATGAGGATGGCGAACATCGCCAGCAAGCGGTCGCGCTGCTCGTCGTCAAGGTCGAGCGTGGCCTTTTCGGACTGCAGCCTGAGGTCGGAATGCTGGAGCGACAGGGTGAGGAAGCTGGTGTAGCCGTCGGAGAGCATCTGGTAGATCTCTTCCTCCTCGTTGACCCGCTCCTTGCGCTGTTCGTAGACGAATATGAAGATGGCGAGCGGCAGGCCGAAGATCGTCACCAGCATGCTCAGCAATTCAACGATTTGCATGAAGGGCATGTGTCGCCGTCCCATCTGACGCCTGAGACGACAGTAGGTTGTGATTGATCGCCTGCCAATCGTCGCAGGAGGCAAGTTGCACGTTCTATACACTTGCCTTCGCGCGAGCCTGACGCCATAAGCAGGAGACTTTCGACGCGCCTGCCGCGAGGATCCGATGAAGAAATTCCTTGTCCAGTTTTTCACCTGGTGGAACGGCCAGACCCTTGGCACGCGCCTGCATACCTGGCGCAAAGGCACCAAGGTGGGCCAGGACGAATTCGGCAACGTCTACTACGAAGGCGGCAAGGATTCCGAGGGCCGCACGCGCCGCTGGGTGATCTACAACGGCGTTTCGGAAGCGTCGATGATTCCGCCCGGCTGGCACGGCTGGATGCATCACCGCGTCGACGTGGCGCCGTCGCAGGACAAGTACATTCCACGCGAGTGGCAGAAGGGGCACCAGCCCAATCTCACCGGCACCTCCGGCGCCTACCGTCCCAAGGGCTCGGTGCTCGGCAACACGCATCGCCCGCAGGTTACCGGCGACTACGACGCCTGGACCCCCGGCTCGTAAGGCGACAGCTCTTCGGCGCGGACATTTGTCGCCACAATTGGCGGCTAACTGCTTGCCCATGGGTGTCAGGCGTTTAGCCTTGGCGCATTGGGAATCACCGAGTGCACAACACTCCGGGCGCAACGGCGGTAACGACTGTATGACACTTCCTGGCCGGGTTCCGTCGAGCGGACGATCGAAGGCGAAAGCCCTGCTTGCTGCTGTGGCCCTGTGCGCCGGCCTTGGTCAGGCAACGGCCCAGGACAGCATCGAGCGCCTGCCACTCGACCAGCAGGTCGAGCAGGGCGATGACTTGCCGGCAATCGACATCGAGCCCTTGCCCGGAGAAGGCCAGCCGGCCCCGAGCCAGGCTCAGCCGGCGCCGCAGGCCGCAGCGCAGCCGCAACGCATCAAGAACCCGATCGCCGAGTTCGCCGGCATCGACAAGATCACCGGCCGCATCATCACCTTCGACGTCTATGTCGACGAGACCGTGCAGTTCGGTGCGCTGCAGGTGACGCCGCGCGTCTGCTACTCCAGGCCGGAGAACGAGGAGCCGAAGACGGACTCCTTCGTCGAGGTCGACGAGATCACGCTCGACCGCAAGATCAGGCGCATCTTCACCGGCTGGATGTTCGCCGAGAGCCCGGGCCTCAACGCCGTCGAGCACGCTGTCTATGACGTCTGGCTGAAGGCCTGCAAGCAGAAGTCGGACGTGCCGGCGCCGGAAGCTGCCAAGACCAACTGATCTTTGTCGGAACCGCATCCGCTGCCTGACGTTTGTCGTGACGAGCAACGACAGCGGAGGATGATGCCGTGACCGTCAACCGTGACGAACTCCTCGAACTCGAGCGCGAATTCTGGACCGGCGATCAGGAGTTCTTTGCCGAGAACGCCGACAGGGAGTGTCTTGTGGCATTCCCCGAGATGGCATGCGTTATGAGCAATGCCGAACTGGCGGCCACCGCGACGAAGCCCAGTCGCTGGCGAAATCTGGAAATGCAGGTTGAAGGCATCGTCGAGCCGGGCAGCGACATCGTCATGCTGACCTATCACGCCAAGGCGATACGCGAGAATGGCGAGCCTTATTCGGCGCTTGTCAGCACCGGCTACGTCCACCGCCTCCAGGGCTGGAAGATGATGTTCCACGCCCATACGCCGACCGAACCGCAGGACGGAAAGGCTGCAAAATAACGGCTTTCAGGGGGCGAAAGAGGCCTCGCCGACCAGCGCCTTGGCCAGCATCTTTTCATATTTGTCGCGCGGCACGTCGACCGCGCCGAAACGCTTGAGATGGTCGGTCGTGAACTGCGTGTCGAGCAGCAGGAAACCGCGTGCCTGGAGCCGCTCGACCAGGCGCACGAGACAGACCTTCGACGCATCCTTCTCGCGCGAGAACATGCTTTCGCCGAAGAAGGCACGGCCCAGCGACACGCCATAGAGGCCGCCGACAAGCTCGCCATCGCGCCAGGCTTCCACCGAGTGCGCGTGGCCGATGCGGTGGAGATGGGTGTAGGCCTCGCGGATCGGCGCGTTGATCCAGGTCGACAGGCGCCCAGCGCGCCGTTCGGCGCAGGCATCGATCGTCGCCTCGAAGTCGCTGTCGAAACGCACCTCGAAATGGCCTTGCCGGATCGTCTTGGCGAGGCTGTGCGGCACGTGGAAGCCATCGAAGGGAATGATGCCGCGCGTCTCGGGCCGGACCCAGAAGACCTCCGGATCCGACGCGCTTTCGGCCATGGGAAAGACGCCCGACGCATAGGCCTTCAGCAGAAGGTCCGTGGGTATGCTGTAGCCGGGCGCATAGGGGCGCGTCATTCGCCCCCCTGTCTACTCGCCTTTCGCGAGGTGCTTTTCCAACCAGTGGATGTCGTAGTCGCCATTTGCAATATCAGGGTTGCCAACGAGTTCACGGAACAGAGGCAACGTCGTCTTGATACCATCTACCACGAATTCGTCGAGCGCGCGCCTGAGACGCATCATGCATTCGACGCGGTTGCGGCCGTGCACGATCAGCTTGCCGATCAGGCTGTCGTAGTAGGGCGGGATCCGGTAGCCGGAATAGACGCCCGAATCGACGCGGATGCCGAGGCCGCCGGGGGTGTGGAAATGCGTGATCGTGCCGGGCGACGGCACGAAGGTGCGCGGATCCTCGGCGTTGATGCGGCATTCGATGGCATGGCCGTGGAAACGGATGTCGTTCTGCGTGACCGACAGGCCGCCGCCCGAGGCGACACGGATCTGCTCGTGCACGAGGTCGATGCCGGTGATCGCCTCGGTGATCGTGTGTTCCACCTGCAGGCGGGTGTTCATCTCGATGAAATAGAACTCGCCGTTCTCGTAGAGAAACTCGATCGTGCCGGCGCCGGAATAGCCGAGATTGGCCACCGCATTGGCGCAGATGTCGCCGATGCGCGAACGCTCTTCGCTATTGAGGGCGGGCGAATTGGCTTCTTCCCAGACCTTCTGGTGGCGGCGCTGCAGCGAGCAGTCGCGTTCGCCGAGATGCACGCCCTTGCCGGCGCCGTCGCCAAAGATCTGGACTTCGATGTGGCGCGGCTTCTGCAGGTACTTTTCGATGTAGACGGCGTCGTCGCCGAAGGCGGCACCGGCTTCGGAGCGCGCCGTCGCCAGCGCGATCTCAAGATCGGCCTCGGTGAGCGCGACCTTCATGCCGCGGCCACCGCCGCCGGCCGAGGCCTTGATGATGACCGGATAGCCGATCTCGGCGGCTACGCGCTTGGCTTCCTTCTCGTCGCTGACCGCACCTTCCGAACCCGGCACGACCGGGATGCCGAGGCGCTTGGCGGTGCGCTTGGCTTCGATCTTGTCGCCCATGATGCGGATGTGGTCGCCCGAGGGACCGATGAAGGTGATGTTGTGGGCCGCCAGGATGTCGGCGAACTTGGCGTTTTCCGACAGGAAGCCGTAGCCGGGATGGACGGCGTCAGCGCCGGTGATCTCGCAGGCAGCCACGATCTGGTGGATGTTGAGATAGCTGTCGCGCGACGGCGGCGGGCCGATGCAGACGCTCTCGTCGGCGAGGCGCACATGCATGGCGTCGGCGTCGGCGGTGGAGTGGACGGCAACCGTCTGGATGCCGAGCTCCTTGGCCGCGCGCAGCACTCTAAGGGCGATTTCGCCGCGATTGGCGATCAGGATTTTCTGGAACATGCGCGCAGCCTTCCGGCTTACTCGACGACGACGAGCGGCATGCCGTATTCGACAGGCTGCGCGTCTTCGATGAGGATCGCCTTGACCGTACCGGAGCGCGGCGACGGAATCTGGTTCATCGTCTTCATCGCTTCGATGATCAGCAGCGTCTGGCCTTCCTTGACCACGGTGCCGATTTCGACGAACGGCTTGGCATCCGGCGACGGCGCGAGATAGGCAGTGCCGACCATCGGCGAGGGGACGGCGTTCTTGGCGACATCGACGACCGCAGGTGCGGCGACCGCGGCCACCGGCGTCGAATTGACCGCCACGGGTGCCGCCATCATCGGGGCCGCGACCGCATGCACGGCCTGCGCTGCCTGGCGCGAGACGCGCACCTTGAGGTCGCCGAGCTCGACTTCGATCTCGGTCAGGTTGGTGTCGTTCAGGATTCCTGCGAGGTCGCGGACGAGCTGCTGGTCAACACCATCGGTCTTCTTCGTCGCCATGTTCAAACCTTTTCTGTCTGTTGCCGGTCAGAGCCGGGCTGCCAGCGCCTGCAGCGCCAGCGTGTATCCGAGCGGCCCGAAGCCGCAGATCATGCCCACGGCCACCGGCGCCACCATTGATTTGTGGCGGAAGGCTTCGCGGGCGTGGATGTTGGAAAGATGTACCTCGGCGACCGGCAGCGGCGAGACGGCACGGATTGCGTCCTGCAATGCGATCGAGGTGTGGGTGTAGGCGCCTGCATTGAGCACGATGCCGACGGCTTTTTCGCCCGCCTCGTGAATCCAGTCGACCAGAACGCCTTCATGGTTCGTCTGGCGGAATTCGACCGCAAGGCGGAGCGAAGCTGCTGCCGCCCGGCAGTCGGCTTCGATGTCGGCCAGGGTCTTGCCGCCATAGATGCCGGGCTCGCGCTTGCCCAGCATGTTAAGGTTCGGACCGTTGAGGACGTAAACCGTTTTCAAATTACAGACCTTTCCACCCGCCAGATCCTCTCTGGCGCGGCGGACCCTCTATAATCGGCATAAGCCGTCGCGGAAAGAGCGCAAGCAACTTCTTGCGCTGTCCACAACGGCTCATGCCCAAATGACGGGCTCAGCAGGTTGAATCGGCCTGGCAAGCCGCGGCGGCGGCGATCTTCTCGGCCAGAACTTCCTGGCCGAGCGCGCCGAAGACGACCTCGTTGCCGACGACATAGGACGGCGTGCCGCTGATCTGCAGCTTGTTGGCGAGTTCGTAGGTGCGGTTTAAGGCCTCGCTGATGGCCGGATCCTTCATCGCTTCGCGCAGCTTGGCCTCGTCGGCGCCGAGCTCCAGCGCGACCTTGATGGCATGTTCCTCGCCGGCGCGGCCTTCGCCGCCGAGCAGCTTGTCGTGGAATTCGCCGTATTTTTCGGGCATCAGCTTGCGGAAGGCCATCGAAACGACGTGGGCCTTCTGGGAGTCCGGTCCGAGGATCGGGAACTCCTTGAGCACGAAGCGCAGGTCCGGATTGGCCTTGGTCAGCGCGTGCATGTCGGCCTGGGCGCGTTTGCAGTAGCCGCAATTGTAGTCGTAGAACTCGACGATGGTGGTCTTGCCGTCGGGGTTGCCGACGATGCCGTCGAATGGCGAGTTGAAGAGCTCGTCCTTACTCTGCTTGATGACCTCGAGGCTGGCGACGCGCTGCTCTTCCTTCTGCTTGGCTTCGAGCGCGCCCTGCATCTCGAGCAGCAGTTCGGGATTGTCGAGCAGGTATTCGCGAACGATCGTCTCGACCTGCTTCTTGTCGAGGTTGCCGGCTCCGGTTGCCGCCGGCTGCGCTGCGTCCTGGGCATGCGCGGTGCCGGGATTGCCGGCCAGGCCGAAAGCCAGCATGGCAAAGGCGACGGCGATGCCGGCCGTGCCGAGAAGAAGTGATTTTTTCATGGTCCCTGAGTCTCCAGCCGTTTCGGCTCTGTCGCCACCTGACGAAAGAAGGTTCACTTCTTTTTCTTGCTCGGCGCCTTGTAGTTGATGATGTCCTGGGCGCGAACCCAGCCTGGCGAGCCGCGCGGCATCTTCATCTGCGCGCGCATCGCAAAGATTTTGGCATCCTGGTAGGCACCGCTGTAGTAGTGTCCGTCGGCGGTGGCAAGGTCGGCGTCGGCGACATCGCCGAGCATGCCGTAGGCCTGGGCGAGGTAGCGATAGCCGGCGGCGTTCTCGCGGTCGCGGTCGAGGCCCTTGCGCACCTCGGCGACCGCCTTTTTCAAGGCCTCGGGCGTGCCAACGGCGAGATAGGCCTGGCCGAGCTGGATCGGCAGGATGCCCGATTTGGCCGGATCGAGCCGAACCGCGGTGGCATAGGATTCGGCTGCCGCCGCTGCCTTGTTCGACTTCATCAGGATGTCGCCGCGCAACTCGTGGAAATAGGCGTTCTTGGGCTGCGACTTGATCAGCGCGTCGGTCTTGCTGAGTGCCGAGCGCAGGTCGCCGAACAGATAAGTCGCCTGTGCGTCGCCATAGCGGGCGGCGAGGCCGCCGGCATTGTTGCGCAGCAGCCGAGAGGCGGCAGCCTGGCCCTGCGTGTAGACGGCGATCTTCACCCGCATCATGTCGTGGCGAAGTTGCAGCGCCTCGGAATCGGTCTTGCCGAAATTGGGGCTCTGCTGGGCCAGCGTTTCGAGATTGGCGATACGCTCGCGCGGCATCGGATGGCTGACCTGGTAGGGGTCGACCCGGGCGCCCGACAGCGACAACGCGCTCTGGAAGCGCTGGAAGGTCTTCAGCATGCCCTGCGCCGACTGGCCGGTGGCATTGAGATAGGTGATGGCCGAGCGGTCGGCGGTGGCTTCTTCCGAGCGCTGGTAGCCGAGCAGGCTGCGGCGGGCCATTTCCGAGCCGCCGGTCATGATGCCGGCGCCCGCGGCACCGAGGCCGTTGGTGTCGGACGCAGCCCCAGCGACCATAGCGCCAGCGCCGAGCAGGGCCGCCACGATCGCCATGGTCTGGGCGCGCGCCAACTGGTCGCGCAGGCGTTCCTGGTGGCCGCCGGCGATGTGGCCGGCCTCATGGGCGATGACGCCGATGATCTCGTTCGGCGTCTCGGCCGTCATCAGCGCGCCGGTGTTGATGAACATGCGCCGGCCGGCAACGAAGGCGTTGAAAGCCGGATCGTTGACGAGCACGATGCCGATGTTCGAATTGGCCAGGCCCGCGGCCTTGAGGATCGGCCGGGCGTAGTCGCGGACCAGCGCTTCGATCTCGGCGTCGCGGACGATGGGCACCCGCTGTGCATGCGCTGCGCCCGTCGAACCCAGCGCGACGCCAGCCGACAATGCAAACGCGGCAAAGGCGCGCGTTGATCTTGCGAGGAAGCGCGAAAGACTATTGTTGCTCTGCATGGCGGGAAACACTCGTAAACGAGCCGTCGGGCTGTGAAAAGGCTGGTCCAAGAAACTCATCAACTTGTGATCCCCATATCAATCAGGCATTTGTGCGGCGCATTGCCCCGACGACGGCAAGGGAAAGTGGACGAACATGGCGGTAGCGATTTCACGGCGCGGCGAGGTGGAGCCCTTCCACGCGATGGACATCCTGGCCGAGGCCAACAGGCTCAAGGCCTTGGGAACGCCCGTCATTTCTATGGCGGTCGGCCAGCCTTCCGATCCCGCCCCCCAGCGGGTGCGCGATGCGGCGGCAGCGGCGCTCAAGATCGGGCGCATAGGTTATACCGACGCGCTCGGCCTGGCCGAGCTGCGCCAGGCGATTTCGGCCCATTACACCGAACATTACCGCATCGAGGTGCCGGTTTCGCGAATCGCCGTCGCCACCGGATCGTCGGCAGCCTTTAATCTCGCCTTCCTCGCCATGTTCGATCCGGGCGACCGCGTGGCGATCGCCGCACCCGGCTATCCCGCCTACCGCAACATCATGGGCGCGCTAGGCCTCGACGTCGTCGAGATCGAGTTGGACGGGGCCGCCTATCTCCATGCCGAGCATCTGCGCGAGGCGCATCGCCAGCGGCCGCTGAAAGGCGTGCTGTTTGCGAGCCCTGCCAACCCGACCGGCGCCGTCGTGCCGCCGGGCGATCTCAAGGCGCTGGTCGACACGGCCCGCGAGCTCGGCATCGCGGTGATCTCGGACGAGATCTATCACCGGCTCGCCTATGGCGCGCCCGACGTCACCGCGCTCGCCTATGACGATGACGTCACCGTCATCAACTCGTTCTCGAAATTCTACTGCATGACCGGCTGGCGCATCGGCTGGATGGTGCTGCCGGAGCGGCTGGTGCGGCCGGTCGAGCGCATCGCGCAATCGCTCTACATCTCGGCCCCCGAGCTGTCGCAGGTCGCCGCCATCGAGGCCTTCAACGTCACTGACGAACTCGAGGTCATCAAGGCGCGCTACGCCTGGAACCGCGAGTTGCTGGCCAAGCGGCTGCCGGAACTGGGTTTCAGCTTCGCCGCACCGATGGACGGGGCATTCTACGCCTTCTGCGACGTCTCGCGCCTGACCAACGACAGCATGGAATTTGCCCGTCGGATGCTGGCCGAAGCGCACGTCGCGGCCACACCCGGCAGGGACTTCGATACGCTCGCCGGCCATCGCACCATGCGCTTTTCCTACGCCGGCAGCCATGACGACATGATCGAGGCGATGGATCGCATCGAACGCTGGCTGCGCTGAGCGCCTTTCTTTCAAATCCAACCGCCCCGTCGTCGAGCCGACGGGGCGGGGCAGGGGGCAAGGGGAGGATGATCTCGGCCCCTGATCGCCAGGATGCTACAACCCCCGCGGACAGCATCCTGACAAACTGTGAATCTGCGCACACGTCTGCCGCTGGCGGACAGGCTGCTCTCGCGCATCCGCCTCAGGTATTCGGTGTCTCTATGTCTTCTCCTGTAGCCTCCTAGGGGCCAAGCACTGCGGCGACCGCCTTGCCCGCATCGAGCAATCCGGCGCCGAAGAAGTAGCCCTTGCCCTTTGTTGGCTCGTTGTCGGCGTTCATCGGATCGGGCGTCAGCGGTGTCGTGCCCGGCTTGACGATGGCATTCTGGTCGCAGGCGGCGACCAGGATCGACTTCGATGACAGGCCATCGAGTTTTGCCGCCGGGCCCTGCTTGGCCTTGTTGGCGCGCGCCAGCAGGGCGGCCACCCCGGCGACAAGCGCGGCGGCACCCGACGTCCCGCCGAACGCCGTGTAGTAGCCGCCGCCAATGCCGGGGTTGTCGTGCGGCGGCAGGATCGATGAGTAGGGATCCGAGCCGCCGGCATAACCGAACGTGCCGGGCAGGTCGGTCGTCAGCAGCGAGAAATGGCTGTGCGGAATGACCTTGCCGGTGCCCGGATGGTAGAAGTGCTGCTCGACCATCGGGTCGGTGCGGTCCACCCGCAACTGGTGGCGTGTGTAGATCTCGAAATCGTCGGAAGGTGCGACCAGCGTCAGCTTCGTCCCGTAGTTGCTGTAGCCGGAGCGATAGCCGTTGGGCGTCACCGCGCCGACGGCGACGATGCCATTGTTGGCGGCGGCGAGGCTGGCCGGGTAGATGAGCTGGCTTTCACCGTCGTTTCCCGCCGCGCAGACGACCGGCACCTTGCGGCTGATCGCGACGATCAGCTTGGCGAGGATGTTCCAGGCCAGGTCGCGATTTGCCGTCTTGCCGACCGCATGGGGGCGGATCTCGCTGGCCGGCGGGGTTGCCTCCTCGAGCCGGGCAAACAGATCGGCCCGCTCCCAATTCTGGCGCTCATCGAGGTCTTGCGAGAGTTCGGGCTTGGGGTTCAGCGCGCCACGGTTCGGGTCGGGGAGGCCGCGCGGCAGCAGGATCACGTCGGCACCGCTGGCGAAGGCATAGAGGAAAGCCGTAATGAACTGGTCGGGCTGCTGTTCGAAGCCGGTGCGGATCGAGATCAGCCGCGAGAACGGATCGACGCCGAAATAGGGCAATGTATTGCGGTTCGGATTGGGCACGACGCTGCCGTCGTCACCGTTCAGCACGTCGGGAAGGACGATCGCCGGATCGGGAGCGACGGTGGCGGCCGGTTCGCCGACGGCCAGGCCGGCGACAGCCGTGCCGTGGCTGCCAAAGGTCTCGTCGCCCTCGATGAGGGTGTGGACGACGCCTTCCGATGCCGCCAGTTCGGCGATCAGGCTGTTGAAATAGCCCGTCTCGGGCCCGGTCAGGTTCAGCGCGCCCAGGCCGGCGGTCGAGAGACCGGCAAAGAATGCCGCCTTGACCTCGGGGTCATAGGGACTGGCGGCAGGCGCGGCCACATATTTGGCGCCATGTGGGTGGCTGACGAGGTCGATCGACTTGACCGTGTCGAGCCGGCTCTTGAGGTTCGGGTGGCTGCGGCTGACGCCGACGTCGATCAGTGCGATCGTCGCCGGCGTGTTGGCCGCCGGAAAGGCCTGCGCGATCGTATCCCAGACCGAGCCGTTGATGTCGGGCGATGAAAAATCGATGTCCCCGCCCGGGCTGAGCGGCCCGAAAGTCGCATCGATCACGCCGAGGGCGGCGAGGTGCCACAGATAGTAGTAGGACTGAGGTGCCTGGAAGGAGAATTGGTTGCCGTTTGCCATTTTCGTCTCCTTCAAAGCCATTCGCGCTGTGCGGCGAGATAGTTCGCCATGAAGGCGTCCCGGAGATAGGGCTGGAAACGCTGCGCCAGGGCGCGCCCGCCATTGGTGTCGCTGGGATAGTGGAGGCCCGCCCATTCGCGGTTCTCGGCGACCTTGCGGGCGATGCGCGACAACTCCTCCGTCGCCGGGTGCTCGGGCAGGATCGAGTTGAAGGCGAATGCGATCGTGTGGCACTGGAAAGAGTGGTTGCTGGGATAGGCCTGGTGCGCCGGATTGGGCAGCATCAGCCGCAGCCTGGGCTCGATCTGGTTGGGCCGGGTGCGGTTGAACTTGGCCTTGTAGATCAGCCCGACATATTCGCAGGCCGTCAGGATGGCCTGGAACAGGCCCTCGGTCTGATCGAAGCCGCTGATGCCGTCGATGCCCAGTGGCTTGGTGAAATCCGAGACGTCGAGGCTGGCCTCGCGCTCGATGTCCTCCTTGCGTCGGGAGCGTTCGCGGTCACGCGCCTGAAGTGACAGCATCACCGACGTTTCCAGCCGGGTGACGTCGGGCCCGGGTGGTAGCGGGATGTCGAGTTGTTCCCAGGTGAACTTGCGCGCCGCGGTAAATGCGTGCGGCGAGGGCGAAGTGTGGAGCCGCCGAAGCTCGAAGGCCGGGATGAGGCTGCTCTGTGAACCGCCTCCGGAGCCGGATTGCAGCGCGCTGCCCTTGTTCTTGTTCTTGTTTTTATTCTTGTTTTTGTTCTTGTTTTTGTTGAGCGATGCCTTGTTCTGCACGCCGGCGCTCAACACGGCGCCGGCCACGCTTGCGGCCATCACCATTTGCGGGCCTGCCGCCAGGGACTTCGTCTCCAAGGCAACCTGCGGCCGGTCGGAAGCCGCGCAAGGCACCACGTCGTCGCCGGCGATCTTGAAGCGGTATTGATCCAGGAAGTGCGATAAGCCGCCTTCATGCGGCGCAAAACTGTCGTTGCCAGCCACTTTATTCCCCATTGATTTTGATCGAACGTTGCGGCGCTCGGTGCGCCGGTCAGGCTTATTTCTTGACGCCGGCCTTGATGAGGCCCGAAATCAGGTTGGCGCCGCCTTCGGTACGCATGATCGGGTAGCGCGCATCGATCAGCGAACTGATCGAGAAATTGGGTTCGACCGTATTGAGCCGGTCGAGAAGCGAGCGTGCGGCGCGGATGTCGCCCAGCTGGGCGTGGCTCGCCACGAGATAGCGCAGCAGGGAATTGAAGTCCGGTCGTTCGCGCAGTGCCTGTTCGCCGGCTTCGATGGCCACGCGGTGATTGCCGGCGAGGGTGGCGTTGATCAGCCGCGAGGTGTCGAAATAATAGCGGTACGGACTGTAGGCGCCGAGGTGGCGCGCCCAGTTGGCAAGGCTCAAGCCCTTGTCCGGCTGCCCGGCATAGGCATGGAGCATCGAATACAGGTCCCAGCCCAGGACCTGGGTCGGGTTGGCCCGGATCGCCCGCTCGAACAGTCCCGATGCATAGTCGTATTCGCCGAACAGGAACGAATGGACGTGGCCGACCAGCGCCAGGGTGACCGAGTTGCCCGGGTCGAGTTCCAGCGCCTTGCGCGCGTATTGCTGTGCCTGCTCGGTCACATTGGCCGAATCGGAAAAACGCTGGCCGACCTGGAAGGTCATCAGGAAGGCGAGCCAGGCATAGGCCTGCGATGAGGGCCGCTGGGCGATGATGCGCCGGAGCGAGGCCTCCGACATCACGAGGTCGTTGCGCGACAGGCGGAACATGGCGTTGACGGCGGCAAACAGGCTTTCGCCTTCCGCGGCGTCGTCGGACTGTTCGGAGCGCGCGATGAAATAGCGCCGCAGCTCGTCCATGGCCTCGTTGATGAGCTGGTGCGAGGCCGATGTGTCGCCCGTCTCGATGGCGCGGCGTTCGAGTGTGGCACCGCCCATCCACAGCAGGCTGCGGTCGGCGGTGCGATGGACGCTGACGCTGATATGCGCCTGGTGGGCCGAAAACCGGTAGCCGACCTGGATGGCGAGGGCCACAGCGTCGAATTCGGCTCCGACCGGCGATGCAGCCGATAGATCCGGTCTAGAGAGGTCGCAGACGGCCAGTTCGCCGTCTTCCAGCAGCGAACGGACCAGCGATTCCGTGAACATGTCCGGCAGCGATGCCGCATTGAACGCATCGCCAGTGATGGACGGCGGCAGCAACGCGACGGACCAGCCGGTGAGGCTGCCGCGATGCGGCGACGTTCTGCGCTCCCCGCCGTCGGGCGAATCCGGGCCGGATCGACTTTTCTCGGCCGGGATGAAGCCGCTGGCACGGCGGTCCTTCGGGCTGAGGTCGCGTTGGCCGAGCGCGGTTTCGAGTCGGCCATGCCAGACCTGTCGCTCGAGCATCAGCCATTCCTCGAATTCGGGGTCGCCGATGTCGAGCCCTTCGAGCAGTTCCGGCCAGGTTTCGAGTTGCACGTCGTCAGGCGAGGACTGGCGTGCCGGGTCGAGAAGCTGCAAAGCGTCGACCGACACGCGGTTGAGGTCGAGCGAGATCGTGTGGTTGTCGGAAATGATGATTCGTTCGGCCATCGGGCCGAGCGACTTGCGCACGTCGACGAGGGCCTGCCTCAGGCTCGCCGCCGCCTGTTCTTCGCCGCGGTCGCTCCACAGCTTGTCGCGAAGCCAGATGCGCGAACGGGCGCCGCGGGGGGCGAGCGCCAGCATGGCGACCAAAGCACGGGATTTCTGGGCTTTCGGCGTGCACGAGATGCCGTCTGCGTCGGTGACGGCCAGCGTCCCGAACAGATAGATATGCCCCAGCGTACTGGCGTCGTCACCAGCCATCGTGCGGACCTTTGCGGCAGGCCGTTCCTTCCCGCGGCGAGGGTAGCACAACTCGACTCGCCTTGGGCGTGGATACCTTAGGTTGGAATCATACAACGACAACCCAGCCAGCGCGCCTATTTGTGTGCTTTCGCAACCGGACAAGACCTGTAGCATTCCAGCGTCCCTCACCAATGTTTGCCGGAGGCGATTCCAGCCTGTTTTGGGAAACGATAGAGGGGTGGGGTGATTGCGGCGTGAGCGAAACGTCAAAGCAGCCGAAAAACACGGGCCGTTCTTGGCTGAATCGCGGTGACGCACGCAGGCGCGGACGAGTGACCCGTCGGTTGAGTGACGTTCTTTAGGGGGGCAAGTGGGGCTGATGCCGGCAATCCGGAAACCCCACCGCGCGGCGAACGGTGATGCCCGAACGCCGCCAGGAAATCGGCCGTTTCCGTTACCTGCTGGCGCCGGCCCGCCGCGGCCCGGCAATCTCCCTGCCCAGCGCCAGCGCGTCCTGGAGGTCGGTGGTGTATTTCGCCGTGTCTTCGAGCCCGCCGAAATGGTTGAGGCGGATGGTCTCGCCGCGCTTGCTCATGACCACTCCGATGGAGCGAAGGGTCTCACGTACATCCGAAAAACGCATGGTCGCCTCTCCTTGGCCGGTGGTTGGTGAATATTAGCGACCGCTTGTAACAGCCCTGTGTTGCACGCAACGTGATGGATACGTGAAACGGGGCGTGAAAAGTTTCGCCGCCGAGCGTGAATTTGCCATGCGGGCAGGGGTTCCAGACAAATAACGGCCGCAGCGGTCAAGCGCCGCTGCAGCCGTGCGCCCCACCGCCAAGGCCGGTGGCGCCGTGCCGAGCCTACTTCTTTTCGAGGACCGGGAACTTGATTCCCAGCTGATCGAGATAGGTCGGGTACTTCGACGGGTCGTAGTAGAATTTCTGCATTTCCGGCCGGTAGGTCGCCATGATCTCCACGTTCTTCTGGATCTGCGGCTTGTCGTCCGCGCTCAGCATGGGCACGTATTTCTGGCCCTTCTGCTGCTCGTTCTGGAAGTAGTCGGTCGCCTTGGCCAGCAGTTCGGGGTTGGTCAGGAGGTCGATCGACGTCATGGCGACGACCTTCGACCCGGCGACCACGCCCTTGTGGGCGATCGGCGTCGCCATCGCCATGGCGTTCGACCAGTGATGGCCGGGCAGGCCGGGGATGTTCGACGGGTAGTTCACGGTGATCGTCGGCACGACCCACGAGATGTCGCCGATGTCGTCCGAGCCGCCGCTCTCCGGCTTCTCCAGCGGTGGTTGCAGTTCCTTGAGCTTGACCGCCAGGCCTTCCTCCTTGGCTTTCACGGTCTTCTGCACGGCCTTGGCGAAAGCCTGCTCGTCCTCGTTCCAGGTCGGCAGGCCGACCTTCTGGATGTTGGCGTAGGCGGCCTCGGCCATCGGCCTGTTGAAGTGACGCGGTGCCGCCGTGCCGACGATCTGGCGCGACACGGTGGTGCTGGACATCTTCGCCGCCGCTTCCGCGATCGTGTTGGCGGTGTCGAAGTTCTTGGAAATGTTGTCGAAGTCCTGTTCGCGGATGAAGTACCAGACCGTTGCCGCCGAAGGCACGACGTTGGGCTGGTCGCCGCCGTCGGGAATGACGTAGTGCGACCGCTGCTCGGGGCGCAGGTGCTCGCGCTTCATGTTCCAGGCGATGTTCATCAGTTCGACGCCGTCGAGCGCGCTGCGGCCACGCCACGGTGCACCGGCCGAATGGGCCGATTCGCCGCTGAAGGTGTATTCGACCGAAACCATGCCGGTGCCGTTGGGCTGGCCCCATGTGGTCTGCAGATTGTTGCCGACATGGGTGAACAGCACGGCGTCGACATCCTTGAATACCCCGTCGCGCACCATGTAGGCCTTGCCGGCCAGCAACTCCTCGGCGACCCCCGGCCACAGCATGATCGTGCCTGGGATCTTGTCCTTCTCCATGATGTCCTTGAGGGCGAGCGCCGCAACCACGTTCACCGCCTGGCCGGAATTATGGCCTTCGCCATGCCCGGGCGCACCGGCGATCATCGGGTCGTGATAGGCGACGCCCGGCTTTTGCGAGGTCTTGGGCAGGCCGTCGATGTCGCTGCCCAGCGCGATGACCGGTTCGCCCGATCCCCATTTGGCAACCCAGCCGGTAGGCAGGCCGGCGACGCCACGCTCGACGGTGAAGCCGCTCTCTTCGAGAATGTCGGTGATGTATTTCGAGGTTTCGACCTCCTGGAAGGCCAGTTCGCCGAAGCTGAAGATCGAATCCGTCATCTCCTGCGCCAGCTTGGCCCGCGATTCGATGCCCGCTATCGCACGGGTCTTGAGGTCCGTGACCTGCTCGGCAGTCATCGGCTTCTGTTCGTTCGCCAATGCATAGGTCGAGGTGGACGCCGCCAGGAAGGCAGCCAGGGCTATTCGTGAAATCCGCATCCGCTTCATGAAAATCTCCCATTGATCGACAACTCGCCTCAAGCCAAGGGCTGCAATCCGCAGGACTTGACGTTACGGCAGCTGGAATGATGGCGCCGGCTCGGGAGGGGCGGCAAGAATATTCTTCCACTCTGCGGAATTTAGGAAAATATGTGCCCTGAATCGCTGGTATTGGGACGGAATACCTGTCGATTACCTAATATATGTGTCGAAAACAGACTGCCGCGGCGGTACCTGCTCAACTCAAGGTCAACGATTGGCCCAATCGGCAAATCTTCTGGACTACTAAGGAGCGAGGGCCTTGAGCCGGAAGAACTTCGGCATCGACGGTGCATTGCATGGGGAACCAGCGTTGGCGCTCGCCGCCGGCAACCGTATTGCCAATTTGTGATCCACTGCGCTGCAGTTACAGCGACGATCCAGCGGCACGTTTGCGCCCTGATGTAAAAACTGCACTTTGTGGAAAAAGTGGCTCCCCGGGCCGGATTCGAACCAGCGACCAACCGGTTAACAGCCGGTTGCTCTACCACTGAGCTACCGGGGAACAGGGCTCATGTGAACGAGGCGGCGTATAGCAAACGGTTTTGCGATTTGCAAAGCGCTAATCGAACTTTTTGCGAGTTTTTCCCAGATGCCTTTCTGGTAATCACCCCCGGGCAGCCTCATATCTCGGCTTCGCCCGCACTTTTGCCGGCTTGGCGCGGCATTCGGGCGCAGACCGATGACCATTCAAGCGGGAACGATGACCGAGAAGAAGCCCCATCAGCCGCCGAGGCGCAAGATTTCGATCCTGGGGCGCGAGTTCCGCATGCCGCAATCGCGGGGTGTCCGCATCGGACTTGGCATCGCCCTTTGCTTCCTGGGCCTGCTCGGATTCCTGCCGGTGCTCGGTTTCTGGATGATTCCGCTCGGCCTGCTGATTCTCTCTCACGAGTTCCACGTCGTGCGGCGCGTGCGCCGCCGGCTGATCGTCTGGTGGGAGCGGCGCCGGCGTCCGGCTGAATGAGGCAGATGGAGGCGGCAGGCGCGTCCTGGCTGCCCAACGGCATCGATCGAGGGCGCCTTCTCCAAAACCGATGGGGAAACAAGCTTCCCCGCTTGACGCCGGAATCCTGGCAACCTATTGGAGCCGTGTAGACGCCCGAAGCGGCGAGGCCTCGTGGCGGAGTGGTTACGCAGAGGACTGCAAATCCTTGCACCCCGGTTCGATTCCGGGCGAGGCCTCCAGCTTCCTCGGCAACCGCCGCCGAGGACCGAATTCGGGCACAGTTTTGCGCGTCATGCGCCGAAGGCGGGCCTGTTGAATATGAACGCTGATTTTTCCGAACGTCGCGTGAAGATGGTGGACGGCCAGGTCCGCACTACCGACGTGACCGACGCTGCCATCCTGTCCGCCATGCTTTCGGTGCCGCGCGAGGCATTCGTCGACAGCGCCCAGCGCGAACTTGCCTATATCGATGAGGATCTGCGCTATGGCGCGACCGCCGACAGCGACCAGCCGCGCTACCTGATGGAGCCGTCGCCTTTCGCCAAGCTCGCGCAACTGGCCGAGATCGGCCCGCGCGACTTCGTGCTCGATGTCGGCAGCGGCACCGGCTATTCCTCGGCGGTGCTGTCGCAACTCGCAAGCTCGGTGATCGCGCTCGAAAGCGATCCGACGCTCGCGGCAACCGCCACCTCGACGCTTTCCTCGCTCGGCTGCGACAACGTGGTGGTGGTTTCCGGACCGCTTGCCGCAGGCTATGCCTCGCAGGCCCCCTACGACGTTATTTTCGTCGGCGGCAGCGTCGAGCAGGTGCCTGATGCGCTGCTTGCCCAGCTCAAGGAGGGCGGTCGCCTGGTCGCCGTCGAAGGGCGCGGAAACGCCGGCGTGGCCAGCGTTTTCCTCAAGACAGGCGGCAATGTGACGGCCCGCCGGGCCTTCAATGCGGCAGTTAAGCCACTACCTGGCTTCAATCGCACACGCGAATTTGAGTTCTGACCGCCTTTTTCTTGCGGTGCGCAACGCGTCGTGATGTTCTAAGAACCGGACGAGGGTGATTTGATTCTGGACTGTTTTGGTCTGGAATCAGCGCTTTAGGCCGGATCCGGCGAGGGGCATTATGGCTGCCTTAGGGCAGTTCGCCGCAGAATGAATGAGGGACGCGCGTGTCGTTTTTCCGTAAAAGTGTGTTTGCTGTAGCCTTGGTGTCCGCAACGGCCCTGTCGCCGCTGTCTGCCTCCGCCGAAACGATCCTCGGAGCTTTGGCAAAGGCCTATCAGAACAACTCCCAGCTCAATTCGGCCCGCGCCGGCGTGCGCGTCACCGATGAAAACGTCGCGATCGCCAAGTCAGGCTGGCGGCCGACCATCAATGGTTCCGCCAGCATCGACTATTCGACGACGCGGCGGAATTCCTCGACCAGCCATCTCACGACCGGCTCGTTCGGCGTCGAGATTCGCCAGTCGCTGTTCGACGGCTTCCAGACCAAGAACAACGTCGCCGCTGCGGAAGCACGTGTGCGCGCCTCCAACGAGAGCCTGCGCAACACCGAGCAGAACATCCTGTTCAATGCCGCAAGCGCCTACATGGACGTGATCCGCGACCGCCAGGTGGCGGCGCTGACCGAGCGCAACCTGCAGTTCCTGAGCGAGCAGGTGCGGGCCGCGCGTTCGCGCTTCGATGTCGGCGAGGGCACCCGCACCGACGTCGCCCAGGCCGATGCATCGCGCTCCGCGGCACTCGCCCAGCTTAGTGCTGCCCGCGCCCAGGCACTGTCGAGCGCTGCCATCTATCGCCAGATCGTCGGCGACGAGCCGAAGAACCTGAAGGCGGCATCGCCGCTCGCCAAGCTTCTGCCCAGGAGCCTGGACGGCGCGGCCTCCATGGCCGCCGATCAGCACCCGGCGATCCTTGCCACCGAACATCTTGTCGATGCCGCGGGCTTCTCGGTGAAGTCGGCGGAAGGCGCATTGCTGCCGCAACTGTCGGCCTCGGCCGGTGTTTCGCAGATCAATCGCAACAATGCGCCTGACATCGGCGGCTCTCCCGATGGCTGGTCGACGTCGGCCAATATCGGCGCGACGCTGACCGTGCCGATCTATCAGGGCGGCCGGGCCTCGGCGACCGTGCGTCAGTCCAAGGAATCGCTTGGCCAGGCCCGCATCGAAGTCGATGTCAGCCGTGACCAGGTGCGTGCGGCGGTGACTTCCGCCTGGACGCAGTACACTGCGGCCCGCGAGGCCGTTGCAGCCAATCGCGAAGTGATCTCGGCTGCACAGCTCGCGCTCAGCGGCGTCGTCGAGGAACGCAACGTCGGCCAGCGCACCACGCTCGACGTGCTGAACGCCCAGAAGGATGTCATCGACGCCCAGATCAACCTGGCGACCGCCGAGCGCGATGTGGTGGTTGCGAGCTATGCCATCCTGTCGGCCGCGGGCAACCTGTCGGTCGAGCGTCTCGGGCTGAATGTCACCAAGTACCGGCCGGAAGAGCACTTCAACGCCGTCAAGGACAAGTGGATCGGACTGCGGACGCCGGACGGCCGCTGACCTCCAGCGCACCGGGTGCGGAAATTGAAACGGGCGTCTGCTTTAGCGAGCGGACGCCCGTTCTCGTTGGCGGCCACGGATTGCGCGGTAATCTGTTGAAATCGCCGGGGCTGTCCGATTGGGGATTCTCGAAGGGGAATCAGTCGGCTACGCTAAGGTCCTGATTCGAAGCCCGTTTCGACGGGCGGGTTTTGTAACCTGTCACAAAGGCGGCGGATGTGACGATGGCCCAGGCTAGCAGCGCTCAGCGCGAACCCTCGATGGAAGAGATACTCGCTTCCATCCGCAGGATCATCGAGGACAACGACACCGGACGACGTCCGGCGGTCGACTTCGAGCAGATGCGCCCCGAGCCGGAAGACGATCGCGGCGACCGCAACATCATCGAGGTCGAGGCGTTCAGGGCCGATCTGCAGGCCAAGCCGGCGACGGTTCGCCCCGCCGAACCCGCGCAGGCGCCGACGGTGGCCGAAGCCAAGGCACCCGAGCCCAGCGCCGTGACGTGGCCGTCGGCCGAGCAGAAGCCGGCCATCGCCGAAACGAATGTCGAAAATGCCCCTGCGTTGCCGCGCACGACGGCGAGCTGGGCACCAAAGTCCACCCTTGCGGTAGAGCAGATGGAGCGCCTGGCCGGCCCGGCGCGGGAGGTCGAGGCTCCGGCGGCGGCGACGGTCGAGCCTGTTGCCTCGCCGATCGAACAGGCAGCTGCCGAGGAGCCGTTTGCGGTGAAGCCCGCGATCATTTCCGAACAGGCCGGCCGCCAGGTGTCGGCCGCCTTCGGCGAGCTCAACGACGCCTACGCGGCGCGCAGCCGCAAGTCGTTCGACGACATTGCTGCCGAAATGATGCGGCCGATGCTGCAGGATTGGCTCGACAACAACCTGCCGACGCTGGTCGAGCGGCTGGTACGCGAAGAGATCGAGCGCGTGGCCCGCGGCGTTTAGCGATTTCGGCCTTGCCGACATGAAAGCGCCGCCTTCGGGCGGCGTTTTCGTTCCCGGTTGCGGCAGGCCGTGCTGTTGACTTGCCCGCACCCATCCGATTTACACCGGACCAGCAAAATCCGGACCAAACGGAACCAATTCCGATGCTTGAGAAGACCTACGACGCCAAGACCGTCGAACCCAAGATTGCCAAGGCCTGGGAAGACGCCGATGCCTTCAAGGCCGGCGCGGGGGCTGCCGAGGGCGCGGAGCCGTTCACCATCGTGATCCCGCCGCCCAACGTCACCGGCTCGCTGCATATGGGCCACGCGCTGAACAACACGCTGCAGGACATCCTCGTCCGCTTCGAGCGCATGCGCGGCAAGAACGTGCTCTGGCAGCCGGGCATGGACCATGCCGGCATCGCTACCCAGATGGTGGTCGAGCGCAAGCTGATGGAAAAGCAGATCCATCGCCGCGACCTGACCCGCGAGCAGTTCGTCGACAAGGTCTGGGAGTGGAAGGACGAATCCGGCGGCATGATCTTCAACCAGCTGAAGCGGCTGGGTGCCTCCTGCGACTGGTCGCGCGAGCGGTTCACCATGGACGAAGGCCTGTCAAAGGCTGTCATCGAGGTCTTCGTCACGCTGCACAAGCAGGGCCTGATCTACAAGGACAAGCGCCTTGTGAACTGGGACCCCAAATTGCTGACGGCGATCTCCGATCTCGAGGTCGAGCAGCACGAGGTCAACGGCAGCCTCTGGCACTTCCGTTATCCGGTCGAGGGCGAGGTCTACGACCCCGAAAACCCTGCGACCTATATAACCGTCGCCACGACCCGGCCCGAGACGATGCTGGGCGACACCGCGGTTGCCGTGCACCCCGACGACAAGCGGTATGCGGCGCTCGTCGGCAGGAACGTCGTGCTGCCGATCGTCGGCCGCAAGATTCCCGTCGTCGCCGATGAATATTCCGACCCGGAAAAGGGGTCGGGCGCGGTCAAGATCACGCCGGCGCACGACTTCAACGACTTCGAGGTTGGCAAGCGCCGCAATCTGCCGGCGATCAACATCCTCACCGTCGAGGCAAACATCAACATCGCCGACAACGAGGAATTCCTCGAAGGTGTCGAGCGCAGCGACATGCGCGACGGTGTCTGGGCGAAGCTTCACGGCCTCGACCGCTTCGCCGCGCGCAAACTGGTCGTCCAGATCATGGAAGAGGGCGGTTTCCTCGACAAGATCGAGCCGCATAAGCACATGGTGCCGCATGGCGATCGTGGCGGCGTGCCGATCGAGCCATATCTGACCGACCAGTGGTGGGTCAATGCCGCCGAAATGGCCAAGCCCGCCATCCGCAGCGTGCGCGAGGGCCGCACCAACTTCGTGCCCAAGAACTGGGAAAAGACCTATTTCGACTGGATGGAGAACATCCAGCCCTGGTGCGTGTCGCGCCAGCTGTGGTGGGGTCACCAGATCCCGGCCTGGTACGGTCCGGACGGCCACGTCTTCGTCGAACGCACCGAGGAAGAGGCCCTCGACGCGGCCATCCAGCATTATCTCGCCCTCGACGGGCCGTGGAAGGCCTGGGTCGAGGAGCAGCTCGAGAATTTCGAGCCCGGCAAGATCCTGACCCGCGACGAGGACGTGCTCGACACCTGGTTCTCGTCGGCGTTGTGGCCGTTTTCGACGCTCGGCTGGCCCGACAAGACGCCCGAACTCGACACCTACTACCAGACCGACGTTCTGGTGACCGGCTTCGACATCATCTTCTTCTGGGTCGCCCGGATGATGATGATGGGCCTGCATTTCATGGACGAAGAGCCGTTCCACACGGTCTATGTCCATGCGCTGGTCCGCGACAAGAGCGGCCAGAAGATGTCGAAGTCGAAGGGCAACGTCATCGATCCAATCGAACTGGTCGACGAATACGGCGCCGATGCCTTGCGCTTCACGTTGGCGATCATGGCAGCCCAGGGCCGCGACGTGAAGCTCGACCCGGCGCGCATCGCCGGCTACCGCAACTTCGGCACCAAGCTCTGGAACGCCACGCGCTTTGCCGAGATGAACGGGGTCAAGCGCAACGACGAGTTCTGGCTCAACGATGCCAAGCTCACCGTCAACCGCTGGATCCTGACCGAACTCACCCGCGCCACGCGCGAGGTGACGGCTTCGATCACCAGCTACCGCTTCAACGAGGCGGCCGGTGCTGCCTACCGCTTCGTCTGGAACACCTTCTGCGACTGGTACCTGGAACTGCTGAAGCCGATCTTCATGGGCGAGGACGAGGCAGCCAAGGCCGAAAGCCAGGCCGTGGCGGCGTTCGTGCTCGACGAGATCTACAAGCTGCTGCATCCGATGATGCCGTTCATGACCGAGGAGTTGTGGGCGCATACCGCGGGCGAGGGCAAGGAGCGTTCGTCGCTGCTCTGCCATGCGGCCTGGCCGGCGCCCGATTTCGAGGATGCGGCGGCCGCAGCCGAGATCAACTGGCTGGTCGACCTGGTCAGCGGCATCCGCTCGGTGCGCTCGGAGATGAACGTGCCGCCGGCGGCAATCGCGCCCCTGGTCTTCGTCGGCGCCAATGACGAGACGCTGGAGCGCCTCAAGCGCCACCAGTCGGCGATCGCGCGCCTGGCCCGTGTCGGCGAGATCACGCACGAGGCAGCAGCGCCCAAGGGCGCCGCCCAGATCGTCGCCGGTGAGGCGACAGCATGCCTGCCGCTTGGCAGCCTGATCGACCTGACCGCTGAAGCCGCGCGCCTGCAGAAGGAATTGGCCAAGACGACGGAGGAGATCGCCCGGCTGCACAAGAAGCTGTCGAACGAAAAATTCGTCGCTTCCGCGCCCGAGGAGATTGTCGCCGCCGAGCGCGAAAAGCTCGACGACTATCGCCAGACGCAGGAAAAGCTCGACACCGCGCTGTCGCGGGTTCGCGACGCCGGCTGACGATTCGAGGTCGAAATCCTGCCGCGGAATGACGCTGCGGCAGGACCGTCTTTTGCTACCGGAATGGCCATGCCGCAGCGTAAATTGTGGTCAATGTAACCATTTCGCGCCTGATTGTTGCCATAATGTAACAAGGCGCTGATATACCCCCAAAAATGCCGATTTCCGGGCAAGCTTCTCCGGAATTTCCTGGAAATCTTTCCGTCGGCATAGCGAATCCACCAGAATTGACGTTTGCGTAAGAGGAAGGTTGGCGGCAACGGCCGAGCCTGGCTCCGGCGCTGCGGCGTTTGCAAAAAATCAATGTTGCGTGATCAGAATGAAATCGGTCAATTCTCATCGCGAGCATTCGGGAGAGGACACAAAATGAACATTTCGCGTCTTAAAGCGCTGCTGGGGGCAACTGCGCTGACGATCATTGCGGCAGGCGCAGCCCAGGCTGGCGGCTTCAGCCGTGGCACGGCCGATACGGATATTCTGTACGAAGAAGGCAATTTCAACCTGCGTACGGGCGTGACGATCGTGAGCCCGACCCGGAAGTTTACGGTAAATCCACAGGCTGCGCTTGTCGGTGTCGACTATGCCGATACATACGCTATTCCTTCGGCTGCTGTGAAGTTCAAGATATTTGATGACCTGAGTTGCGCAGGCACATTCACGCAGTCGTTCGGCGGTGACGCGACTTGGCCAATCCCGAGCGGGACCATTGGCAAGCTCGATGAGGACTTCAGCGTCAATGAATATGGCGCAACCTGCGGTTATAAGGTCGACCTTGGCAAGGGACGGCTCTGGGTGTTGGGCGGTGTATTCGTAGAGAGCGTCAAGTACGACCTCGTTGCAGTCGGTGGAGCCCTCGATGGCACGCTTCGCGACACAGGCATTGGTTGGCGTGCCGGTGTGGGATACGACATCCCCGAGATAGCCCTGCGTGGTCAGCTTATGTACCGTTCTGGCTTCTCTGTGGATGCTAGTGGTTCGGCGCGTCTTACGCCTCCAATCCCCGGCATTCCCTTCCCACTGACGAGGGATGCTGTGGGTACGGCTGAGTTGCCCCAGAGCGTCGAATTGAAACTGCAGACTGGTGTGGCTCCTGGCTGGCTTGTCTACGGCAACGTTAAGTGGACGGACTGGTCTGTTACCGAGGAACTTATCCTTCAAATTCCAGGTACAGCACTTACAAGCAGGAACCAGTATTTCTGGAGAGATGGTTGGACCGTCACCGCGGGCGTCGGACATGCATTCACTGACCAGATTTCAGGTACAGTCTTCGCCACATGGGACCGGGGGGTCGGCACTGGCTGGGATTTGACCGCAGAAACGTACACGATTGGCTCAGGTGTCTCGATGAAGGATAAGCTTGGCGGCGAGCTCCGCCTTGGAGTGGCTGCTATCCATATGGGCGAGGCTTCCGAGACGCAGTATGGCCCGGCCAACCGTACGGTAGGCGCGGACTGGGGATTTGCCGTTTCGGCCAACTACGGGGTCAAGTGGTAACCACCACCTTCTAACCCCCATCAAAAGCCGGGCCCTGCGCTCGGCTTTTTTGTTGCCGGCGTCCGTTTGCGTTTCGGAAACCATGGCGCGGCAAGTCGGCAACAGTTGTGACGATTCAGCAACACTTTTGCCTCAAGCTTTCGGCTAAGAAACCAAGCGGGGCAATTGCCTATTTCCCGCCATAAACCCGGCGCACCCCGGATAGGTCTTCGGACCCGGGATGCCCGCGACGGGACATCGGACGATACGTGCAAGGGGCCGCAATGCTGCGGCAGGAATAGGAATGAACGCCAAGGCGATCTTCAGGGCCAAGCTGCCGAGCCGTCATACGACGGCAGCCTCGGCGCATGCGCCTGCCTGTTCTTTGCCCGTGAGGTTTCGCGCCGCGCGCGGAAGTAGTCTTGATGTCGTCGGCGCCCGGTCGATGCCTTTGCGCGACCGCGGTTGCTTGCCTGAAGTTGGCCGTACTTTGGTCGAAAACAGCGCGCATCTTGACGCCATAGATGTTCAGGACATGGCGCGTCCGGCCGAGCGGATCGGCATGGCGCAGCCTGGTGTCGAACTCGCGGAGAGGGCGAAAGAGTGGAAGCCGTGCCCGGCCGGACATCGGTCGGGGACGATCTGGAATTGTGCCGGAACCGCCCCGTCGGGCGGCGACGGCACGGTCACCCACCGAGGTGGGCGGAAGAAACACACTGCTATGCGCATATCTGAGTTGGTAAGAGCATCAGCCTATTCGGCGCTTGTCGCGGCCTCCCTGCTGGGCGCCGCCGGCGAGGCGCGGGCGTTCGACGACAAGGTCTTCGACGACAAGACCGGCGTGAAGCCGGAGTCGAGCCCGTGGGCGGTGTTCCAGTTCGGTTTCTCCGCCTACAAGAGCGGCCACAAGGACCAGGCTGTCGAAGCCTATCGCTACGCTGCCGAAAACGGCCAGATCGGCGCCACCTGGAAGCTCGCCCGCATGTATGCCGAAGGCGATGGCGTGGCCCAGAACGACTACGAAGCCTTCAAGTTCTTCTCAGAGATCGCCGAGCAGGACGTCGAGCCTGGCTCGCCCGAGGAGAGTTATGTTTCCGACGCTCTGGTGGCGCTCGGCGGCTACATGAAGCATGGCATCCCTGGCAGCCCGGTCTCGGCCAATCCGGTCGCGGCGCAGGAATACTACATGCGCGCCGCCGCCAACTACCGCAACCCCAATGCCCAGTTCGAAATGGGCAAGATGTTCCTCAAGGGCGACGGCGGCGTGAAGGCCAGCGTCAGGCAGGCCGGCCGCTGGCTGCAGCTTGCCGCCGAAAAGGGCCATGCCGGCGCCCAGGCGACCCTTGGCAATTTGCTGTTCGAGAGCGGCAAGGTGGTTCGCGGCCTCGCCATGATGACCGCGGCCCTCGAACGCGCCCAGCCGGCTGACCAGCCCTGGATCCGGGGAATGCAGGAAGAGGCGTTCGCGCTCGCCGACGAATCCGACCGCCGCACCGCGATTTCGCTGGCCGAAGACATCCTGACCAAGGGCAACCAGTAGGCTTCGGCCGGCAGCGAGCGCCGGGAAGGCCACGCGCTCGTCTTTTGGCGCTGAACTGCCTCCCGCCGCCAATACCCCGCCAGCTCTGGCGGCTTGCCTCAGGCGGCTGCGAGAGCGAGGTCTATCGCCACCGGCACGTGGTCTGACGGCTTTTCCCACGCCCGCACATGCTTTTCGATCGACGCCGAAGTGAAGCGGTTGGCTGCTTCCGGCGACAACAGCAGGTGGTCGATGCGGATGCCGTTGTTTTTCTGCCAGGCGCCGGCCTGGTAATCCCAGAATGTATAGACGTCGCGCTGGTCGGTGACCGAGCGTACCGCCTCGGTGAAGCCGAGGTTTTCGAGCCGCCGGAAGGCCTGTCTGGTCTCCGGCTGGAACAGCGCGTCGCCAAGCCACAGCTCGATGTTGCGGGCGTCGATCGCCTCGGGAATGACGTTGTAGTCGCCGGCAAGCACCAGCGCTTCTTCGAGCGCCAGCCGCTCGGCGGCCCAGCGTTCCAGCCTGGCCATCCATGACAGCTTGTAGGGGAATTTCTCGGTGCCGACCGGGTTGCCGTTGGGCAGGTAGAGCGAAACCACGCGCAAGACGCCGTTGTCGGTCGAGAACACGCCCTCGATGAAGCGTGCCTGCTCGTCGGAATCATCGCCGGGCAGGCCGCGATTGACCTCGTCGAACGGCAGTTTCGAAAGTATAGCGACGCCGTTGAAGCCTTTTTGGCCGTGCGTTTCGACGTTATAGCCAAGCGCCTCGATCTCGAAACGGGGAAATCCTTCGTCGACAGTCTTTATTTCCTGAAGGCAAACAATGTCGGGCGCGCTTTCCTTGAGCCAGTGCATCAGGTTGTCGATGCGGGCTCTGACGCCGTTGATATTCCAGGTCACGATCTTCATGAATTTCACGCGATTATTTCAAATAATTCTTGATAGCCTGAAAGGCCGTTCCAGACGATCCTGCACCATCCCTAGGGAGAAGGGAACCGGTCCTCTTCGGCATTCTTCGGACCGGCTGGCAAAAGGGGAACAAATGCCATGTCCAACAGTACTCATCCTGTGGACGAGGTGCTACCGGCGCCTCGTCTGGCCGCGCTCGGCATCCAGCACGTGCTGGTCATGTATGCCGGCGCGATCGCCGTGCCGCTCATCATCGGACGCGCGCTCAAGCTCGACCCGGAACAGGTCGCTTTCCTGATCTCGGCCGATCTGTTCGTCTGCGGCGTCGTCACCATCATCCAGTCGTTTGGCGCTACCCAGTGGTTCGGCATCAAGCTGCCGGTCATGATGGGCGTCACCTTCGCCGCCGTCGGCCCGATGGTCGCCATGGCCAACGCCAACCAGGGGCCGGATGGCGCACGCATGATCTTTGGCGCGATCATCGGCGCCGGCATCGTGGCGCTGCTGATCGCGCCGCTTGTCAGCCGCATGCTGCGGTTCTTTCCGCCCGTCGTCACCGGCACCATCATCGTGGTCATCGGCGCCTCGCTGATGCGCATCGGCATCAACTGGATCTTCGGCAATCCGTTCGGTCCAACCGCGCCGAAGCTGGTTTCGCCCGAACACGCCGAATGGCTGAAGACGGTGACCGAGATGGCCGCCGCCACCGGCTCGACAATCCCGCCGCTGCCCGAAAAGCTGGGACTTGCGGCGTCTGTGTCCAACCCCGCTTATGCGCCGCTGACCAATATCGGCATCTCGGCGGTGGTGCTGGTGTCGATCCTGGCGATCGCCAGGTTCGGCAAGGGCTTCGTGGCCAACATCGCCGTGCTGCTCGGCATCGTCATCGGCGGTGTGCTTACCGCCTCGCTCGGAATGATGCATTTCGACAAGGTGGCGTCCGCCGGCTGGTTCGAACTGGTCACGCCGCTGCGCTTCGGCATGCCGATCTTCGAGCCGATCCTGATCATCACCATGGTTCTGGTGATGATCGTGGTGATGATCGAATCGACCGGCATGTTCCTGGCGCTTGGCGACATGACCGGCAAGAAGGTGACCCAGCCGATGCTTTCGGCCGGCCTGCGCACCGACGGTCTCGGCACCATCATCGGCGGCCTGTTCAACACCTTCCCCTACACCAGCTTCTCGCAGAATGTCGGTCTCGTCGGCGTCACCGGCGTCAAGAGCCGCTTCGTCTGCGTAGCCGGCGGCGTGATCCTGATCATCCTCGGCCTGGTGCCCAAGATGGGCGCGCTGGTCGAGGCGCTGCCGACCTTCGTGCTCGGCGGTGCAGGGCTGGTGATGTTCGGCATGGTGGCGGCGACAGGTATCCGCATTCTCGCCAATGTCGACTTCAAGACCAACCGCAACAACCTGTTCGTGGTTGCGGTGTCGATCGGCTTCGGCATGATCCCGCTGGTGGCGCCCGACTTCAAGATGTGGATGCCGCACAACCTTCACCCGCTGATCGAATCGGGCATCCTGCTCGCCTCGGTTTCGGCGGTGGTGCTGAACGCCTTCTTCAACGGCACCAAGGAAAATGAAGCCGAGGTACGCGAGGCTGCCATGGCCTCGGAAGCCTGATGCTTCGGATGACGACAACAGGCGAGGGCCCCGCAAGGGGCCCTTTGCTTTTTGACAGGTTTCGGAATCTTATTTGCGCTCGACGAGGCCGATCGTGTTGCCGGCCGGATCCTTGAGGAACGCCATCCACTCGCTTTCGCCGGCCGGGCCGAACTCGCCCTCGGCGTCGCGATGGACCAGCGTCGGCGCCGTGGTGAAGGCGACGCCCTTGTCGGATGCGATCTCGTAGAAGGAATCGAGGTCGGCGATGTCGAGATAGACGGTCGCCTGCGGCACGCCACCGGTGAAGAACAGCCTGACGTTGCCGGCGATGATGAAGGCGATGCCGGGCGGGTCGTAGCGGGCGTGCACCGGCAGGCCGAGCACGTCGAGCCAGAAGCCCAGCGTGTCATCGATGTCGCGACCGGCGGAGAGCGCAACCTGGCGGAGCGCTCCGACCCGGCGCATGGCTAGATGGAGAAGCTGGTGCCGCAGCCGCAGCCGGCGACTGCGTTGGGGTTCTTGATCTGGAACGACTGGCCCATGAGGTCGTCGACGAAATCGACCACCGAACCGCCCATGTAGACCAGCGACAGGTCGTCCACGAGCAGCGTCGCGCCGTCACGTTCGATGGCGACGTCGTCGTCGTTGCGGCCATCGACCAGGTCGAACTTGTAGGAAAAACCGGAGCAGCCCCCGCCTTCGACCGAGATGCGCAAGGCAATCTTGCCCGGATCGCCGGCGACGATCTTTGCAATCCGCCTGGCAGCGGCTTCGGTCATGTCGACCTTCATGGCAGTCTTGGCATCAGCGCCCATCGGCGTCACCTTGCTTTCGGTTTCTTATGATAGGTATGAAGCCACCTGGGGCAAGTCAACAGGTGGGGAGTATGGCAGGCGAGCGGCAACTTGGCGATATCGGCTTCGGCTACCGGCCGCGCGCGGCCTATGCCTGCGATCCCGCGGCTTCGCGCGGCCGTCTGTTCGACGAGGTCGAGAGCCCGACGCGCACGCCGTTCCAGCGCGACCGCGACCGCATCATCCACTCGACCGCCTTTCGCCGCCTGAAGCACAAGACCCAGGTGTTCGTTGCCCATGAGGGCGATCACTTCCGCACCCGGCTGACGCACACCATCGAAGTGGCGCAGATCGCCCGCGCGCTTGCCCGCGCCTTGCGCTGCGACGAGGATCTCGCCGAGGCGATCGCCCTTGTCCACGATTTCGGCCATACGCCCTTCGGGCATACCGGCGAGGACGCGCTGAACGAGAAGATGGCGGCCTGGGGCGGCTTCGACCACAACGCCCAGTCGCTGCGCGTGGTGACAAGGCTGGAGAGCCGTTATGCCGAATTCGACGGGCTCAACCTGACCTGGGAAGCGCTCGAAGGGCTGGTCAAGCACAATGGTCCGCTGACCGACACCTCAGGTAAGGGCCTGAATGGGCCCGTGCCGCAGGCGATCCGCGACTATTCCGAATTGCACGACCTCGAGCTTGACCGCTTTGCCAGCCTGGAAGCGCAATGCGCGGCCATCGCCGACGACATCGCCTACAACACCCATGACATTGACGACGGGCTCAGGGCCGGCCTGCTGACGCTCGACATGCTCGATGGCGTGGGCCTGCCTGCCTCGATCCTGCGCGGCGTGCGCGAGCGCTATCCGGCCCTTGATGCCGTGCGCACCGGCCACGAGTTGATGCGGCGCCAGATCACCATCTTCGTCGAGGACGTCATTGCGACCGCAACCGCCCGGATAGCGCGCCTGGCGCCTGGAAGTGCCGACGAGGTCAGGTCGGCCGGCGAAGCGATGGTGACCTTTTCCGACGAGATGGCGGCGTCCGAGAAGGAGCTCAAGGCCTTTCTCTACCGCAACATGTACCGGCATTCGGAGGTGATGCGGGTGCGGGCCAATGCCGACCGCATCGTGCGCGAGCTGTTCGATGTCTATTATGCCGATCCCCGTGCCATGCCAGAGGGGTGGCGCGAGGGGCTGGACCGGGCCGAGGACCGCATCAAGGCGCGTGCCGTCGCCGATTTCCTGGCCGGCATGACCGACACCTACGCCATCAAGGAACACCGGCGCTTGTTTGACCATACGCCCGATTTGGTTTAGGCCGGGAAAATCAACATTCAGTGGAATGTCACGTCAAAAGTGGCGTCGAAGCGTCCTACGAAAGCCTAGAAATGAACATTTTCGCCGATTTCAGCGAGCGGATCACCAAAGCCGTCGAAGCCCTTGAATTGACTCCGAAAGACGGCGGTGTGCTTGACCTGACGCGCATTGCAGTCGAGCCGCCGCGCGACGCCACCCATGGTGACCTGGCAACCAATGCGGCGATGGTGCTGGCCAAGCCGACCGGGCAGAACCCGCGCGCGCTGGCCGAACGCCTGGTCGCGGAACTCGCCAAGGACGCCGATGTGGTCAAGGCCGAGGTCGCCGGCCCGGGTTTCGTCAACCTCAAGCTCAAGGACGCGTTCTGGCAGAAGCATCTGTCCGATCTCCTGTCGCGTGGCGCCGACTATGGCCGCTCGGGCTTTGGCAAGAAGAAGCGCGTCAACGTCGAATACGTTTCGGCCAACCCGACCGGGCCGATGCATGTCGGCCACTGCCGCGGAGCGGTTGTCGGCGATGCGCTCGCCAACATCCTCGGCTTCGCCGGTTATGACGTCACCAAGGAATATTACATCAACGACGCCGGTGTGCAGATCGACGTGCTCGGCCGCTCGGTGATGCTGCGCTATCGCGAAGCGCTCGGCGACGCCATAGGCGAGATCCCGGCAGGTCTCTATCCCGGCGATTATCTCGTACCGGTCGGTCAGGCGCTGGCCAAGGAGTTTGGCCGCGACCTGCTGCAGAAGCCCGAGGACGAAGCGCTTGGCATCATCAAGGACCGCACCATCGATGCGATGATGGAGATGATCCGCGAAGACCTGGCGCTGCTCAACGTCCGCCACGAGGTCTTTTTCTCCGAGCGCACGCTCCATGCCGACAACGCCAGGGCGATCCGCTCGGCGATCAGCGACCTGACGCTGAAGGGTCACATCTACAAGGGCAAGCTGCCCCCGCCCAAGGGCGAGAAGCCGGACGACTGGGAAGACCGCGAGCAGACGCTGTTCCGCTCGACCGAGGTCGGCGACGACATGGACCGCCCGCTGGTTAAGTCGGACGGCGCTTTCACCTATTTTGCCGCCGACGTCGCCTATCTCAAGGACAAGGTTGATCGCGGCTTCGAGGAGCTGGTCTTCGTGCTCGGCGCCGACCATGGCGGCTACGTCAAGCGCATGGAAGCGCTGGCGCGCGCGGTCACCGACGGCGCCGTGAAGCTCGACGTGCTGCTGTGCCAACTGGTCAAGCTGTTCCGCGACGGCGAGCCGGTGCGCATGTCCAAGCGGGCAGGGGAGTTCATCACCCTGCGCGAGGTGGTCGAGGAAGTCGGCCGCGACGCGATCCGCTTCATGATGCTCTACCGCAAGAGCGATGCGCCCCTGGACTTCGATTTCGCCAAGGTCACCGAGCAGTCCAAGGACAACCCGGTCTTCTACGTGCAGTACGCCTCGGCCCGTACCCATTCGGTGTTCCGGCAGGCCAGGGAGCAGCTGGGCGAGGTCGGATTCGAGCGTTCGAAGCTCAGTGCAGCTGTCGAGCGGCTGACCGACGAAGGCGAAATCGCGCTTGTCAAGAAGCTCGCCGAGTATCCGCGCCTGATCGAGTCCGCTGCTCAGTCGATGGAGCCGCACAGGCTGGCTTTCTACCTTTACGATCTCGCCAGCAGCTTCCACGGACACTGGAATCGCGGCACGGACAACCCCGACTTACGGTTTGTTAAGGTTAACGATCCAGAATTGACCCATGCCAGACTCGGGCTGGTGCAGGCTGTTTCGGACGTCTTGACGTCGGGCCTGGCGTTGATCGGAGCGGATGCGCCCACCGAAATGCGCTAGGTTAACAGAGGCTTTCTGTCACCTTTTGCCCACATTGCGCTGGTAAGGGCCAACCTTACGCGACGTTCATGGCGTCCGAAAAAAGTGCGAGAGTTCGGGAAAAAGAATGGCAGACAGACCCCAGCTGAAGATCGCCGATAAGAACGATTTCGCCGATGAAGATCCGTTCGCCGAGCTGACGAGGATCATGGGCTTCGATCCGCGCCAGCCTGTGGTGCGCCAGGATGTTGGCGTGCCCGCGGCCCGGGTCGAGCCGGCGATGGACGACGATTTCGGCATCGACCTGGAAAAGGAGCTGCTCGGCGAGCTGGCCGGCGACGACCTGTTGGCCGCACCGGAGCGTGATGCGCCCGCCGGCTATGTCCAGGCTGATGCGCCGACGGCCTATGCGCCAGCCGAGGCTCGTTTCGAAGAGACTGGTTATGGTCGCGCGCAAGAGCCGGAATTTGCTTCCGATCCCTCGTTCGATGATGCCGTCGCCGCATCCTTCGAGCAGGAGTTTTCGCTGGAGGACGAACTGCTCAGGCCTGAAGAGCAGGCTTATGCGGTCGAGCCAGCCTTTTCGGCGGAGCCGGCTTATGCCGTGGAACCGACCTTCGCCGTCGAGCCTGCCTATGCGGCTGCGCCCGAAGCCGTGGCCGACGCGGCGTTCGACGATGCCGTCGCTGCTTCCTTCGACGAACACTTCACGCTCGAAGACGAACTGCTGCCGGTCGAGGAGACCGCTGCGCAGGTCGAGGGGCCCGTGGCCTATCAGGCGCCCCTCGAAACCGATCTCGATGCTGACTTCGATGTCGCGCTTGCCGATGTCGACATGGATTTTGCAGCCCATGACGGTGCGGATTACGCTGTCGAAAGCGATGGCGGCGATCAGCTGACGCTCGGCGAATATCAGCCGGCCGAGGCTGAAATTGCCTTCACCCATGAGGACTTGGCCGAAGAGCCGCAGGTGCAGGCAGCTCCTGCCGCCCAGGCCCAGGCCCAGGCCCAGGATTACGACGAGTTCGAGCGCCGCCTGCAGGATGCCCTGCGCGACGAGGAGCCTGCTTACGAGCCTGCCGCTGCCCACGCGCCGGCCTTCGAGCCCGAGGTCGCCACGGCAGCCGCGCCTGCGGCCGCTGTCGCGGCTGACACCAGCCTCGAGGACGAGCTCAACGCGCTGCTCGGCACCATGAGCAATCAGGCCAAGGCGCTTTCCGAGCCTGCACCGCTGCGCGTCGAGGCGCCGGAGCCAACGTTCACCAACTCGTTCTGGGCGCCTGAGCAGCCCGCCGAAACCGAGCCGCAGGCGGTTGAAGACGCCGACTATGCGGCGTCCTACGCCGATGAGACGCATCAGGTCGAGGATTTCGCGGCCGCCGACGAAGCGACGGTTGTCGCTTCCGATGCAGGCTACACCGAGCCCAGCTACGACCAGCAGGCCGACGTCGATGTCAATTTCGACGACGACGCCTTCGACATGGCTTTCGAGCGCAGTGCGGAAGCGGCCGTGACTGAAACTGTCGCGCCCGCCGCAATCGCGCCTGCAGCCGTGGCCGCCGCTGACCGGCCGCTGGCAGCATCGCGCTATGAACAGGCCCGCAGTTGGGGCCTGGGGACGCCCGTCGCCCCGCGCGCAACGGCGCCTGTCGCCGAGACGCAGCCGAGCTACCGGCCCGAGACCTATGCTGCGCCTGCACCAACCTACGTGCCGCAGGCAGAGCCCGAAGCTTACGTGCCGCAGCCCGAGCCGGAATCCTATGTGAACCAGCCCGAGCCCGAAACCTACGGGCAGCAGGCCGAGCCCGCCGTCGATGTAGCCGACGATCTCGAAGCTGAACTGTTCGCCGCCGTTTCGTCCTTTGACGATGCACCCGACGTCGAGACGGTGGACGTGCCGGAGAAGGCCGTCGCCCTGGCCGACGATCTCGACATTCCCGAGTTGTCCTTCGAGGACGATACGCCCCCGGCACCGGCCTTCGACGATCTCGATAGCGAATTCTCGAACCTCATGAACGAGATGAACGCCCCCGAGGCAAGCAAGCCGTCAGCTTCGTCGAGCTATGAACCCAATCCCTATGCCAGCGGCTTTGACCGAAAGACGCTGCGTGACGGCGATGCATCGCAGCCGATCGAGTTTGCCGCAGCCGCAGCAGCGGCGGGCGCGGCCGGCATGTACGCCGGTCGCCAGTCACAGGCTCAGGCAGACGATCGCCTGATCGGCTTTGACCTTGGTGGCATGCAGCAGGGCCGCGGTTCGGCGCCGCGTGAGCAGGCACCGGTCGACGACTTCGACTACGATCCGGATTTCGACGAAGCCATGGAAGCGCTGCCCGGTTCGTCGGCTGCGGCACGCCCGGCCCGTCGCGGCCTCATGATCGCCGCTATCGTCGGCGCGGTCGCCGTTGTCGGCGGCATCGGCGCCTGGGGGCTCTCCTTCGGTGGCGGCGATGACGCCGGTGCGCCTGTCATCGTCAAGGCTGACGAGACCCCGATCAAGGTCAAGCCGGAAAATCCGGGTGGCATGACCGTGCCGAACCAGGACAACAAAGTCTATGACCGTGTCGCAGGCGGTGCCGCCAACGGCGCGCCGGCGCAGGAAAAGCTCGTCACCAACACCGAAGAGCCCATCGATGTGGTGGCTCAGGACGCCGAGGCACGCGCCAACGACACGCTGCCGCTGGATGCGGATGAGACCGCCGATGCGCCGCTGCCGAAGGCCGAGGATCGCGTCGCGCAGGCCGCTCAGGCAGACCAACCCGACGCCAGCACCGAGACGGCCGCAGTTGCCCCGCGCAAGGTCCGCACCATGGTCGTGCGGCCCGATGGCACGCTGGTGCCGCGCGAAGATCCGGCACCTGCCGCGGTGGCTGCCGCCGAGCCTAACGATCCGGCGCCGCAGCGCGTCGCCAGCGAGGCTACCGGCACCGTGCCTGCGCAACCCGCCCTTGCGCCGGTTGCCAACACCCCGGCGCCTGCCCAGTCGGCAAATACGCCCGCTTCGGCTCCGATCGCTCCGCAGCGCCCTTCCGAACAGCCAGTCGACGTGGTCGGCGAGGTCAAGCCGGACCAGGTTGCGGCCCTCGCGCCATCGGCCCCGACCGCAGCAGCTTCGGGTGCCTGGGCGATGCAGATCGCCTCGCAGCCGAGCGAAGCCGCCGCCAAGTCGACCTATGCCGATCTGGCCCGCCGCTATGGCAGCGTGCTCAACGGTCGCGAGGTCAGCATCGTCAAGGCCGAGATCGCCGGCAAGGGCACCTTCTGGCGCGTCCGCGTGCCGGCCGGCACCCGCAACGACGCGGTCAGCCTGTGCGAGAGCTACAAGGCAGCCGGCGGCAACTGCTTCGTCTCGAAGTAGGTTCGCAGCCAACAAATCGGCAAACGGCGCGGCACCTGCTGCGCCGTTTTTCGTTTCCGGTCCGCCCGCGCGGATTGCAGCCGATTCTCTCTCACCCAAAAAGGCGCTAAGCTTCCCGTCATGACCGAATCAAAGTCCATCATCCTCGGCTGCGCAGGCCTGTCGCTCATCGCTGAAGAGATTGCCTTCTACCGTCGCGAGCGGCCGTGGGGCTTCATCCTCTTTGCCCGAAACGTCAAGGAGCCGGAGCAGATCCGCGACCTCGTCGCCCAGATGCGTGACAGCGTCGGACGGCCGGATGCACCCGTTTTCATCGATCAGGAAGGTGGGCGCGTGCAGCGCCTGCGCCCGCCGCTGGCGCCGAACTACCCCGCCGGCGGTGCGCTGGGCGCGCTCTATCGCAATGACCGCGAGGCGGGCCTGCGGGCGACATGGCTGCTCGCGCGCCTGCATGCCTTCGATCTCGCCCGCTACGGCATCACCGCCGACTGCCTGCCGGTGCTGGATGTTCCGGTCGAGGGGGCGAGCGACGTCATCGGGGCGCGTGCCTATGGCAAGGATCCGGAGAGCGTTGCCGCACTCGGCCTCGCTGCGGCTGAAGGGCTGCTGGCAGGCGGCGTCCTGCCGGTCATGAAGCACATTCCCGGCCATGGCCGGGCCGTTTCGGACACCCATTTCGAATTGCCGACGGTCCATGAAACGCTCGATGAGTTGCGCGCCCACGACTTCGCGCCGTTCAAGGCGCTGAACCATCTGCCGATCGCCATGACCGCGCATGTCATCTTCAGCGCGGTCGATCCCACGGCCCCGGCGACGACGTCTCGCAAGGTCATCGAGGAAATCGTGCGCGGCGAGATCGGGTTCGACGGCCTTCTGGTCAGCGACGACACCTCGATGAAGGCACTTTCTGGGGATTTCCCGTCAAAGTCGGCGGCAATCCTTGCGGCGGGCGTCGATCTTGTCCTTCACTGCAACGGGGTGATGGAGGAGATGGAGGGCATCGCCTCGCGGGCCACGGCACTTTCCGGCAAGTCGCTCGAGCGCGCCGAAAAGGCCCTTGCCATGGTCAAGGCGGGCGATGGCCATGATGAAGCATCGCTTCGGGCGGAATTCGGACAATATTTCGAGGCAGTTGCATAGCCTCTCAACGAGAAGGCAGGGATTTGGCGGAAGCATTGGAAAGCAAGGCGCAGAAGCCGGCACCGATGGACCGCCTGTGGGCGGAGAACGCCGACCAGCGCACGACCGACGATCCGTCGCTGGTTGTCGACGTTGCCGGCTTCGAAGGCCCGCTCGACCTCCTGCTGCATCTGGCGCGCAGCCAGCGCGTCGACCTGTCCCGCATTTCGATCCTGGCGCTGGTCGAGCAGTACCTCACCTTCGTTTCGCAGGCGCGGGCGCTGCGGCTGGAACTCGCAGCCGACTATCTGGTCATGGCGGCCTGGCTCGCCTTCCTGAAGTCCAAGCTGCTGATCCCCAAGCTACCGGGCGACGAGGGCGAAAGCGGCGAAGAACTGGCAGCAGTGTTGCAGTTCCGGCTCAAGCGGCTCGAAGCCATGCGCGATGCCGCCTCGCGGCTGGTCAACCGCAACCGGCTCGGTCGCGACGTCTTCCAGCGCGGCGCGCCCGAACTGGTCATCGTCGACAAGCGCAACGAATATTCGGCCTCGCTCTACGATCTGTTGAGTGCCTATGCCGGCCAGCGGCAGCGCCAGGCCATCACCAGCGTGCAGATTGCCAAGCGCGGTGTCTGGTCGCTCAAGCAGGCACGCGACATCCTGACCCGCATGGTCGGGGAGTTGAAGGACTGGACCGCGCTCGACCATTTTCTCATCCGCTACATGACCAGCCCAGAAGAGCGCGCAACCGCGATTGCCAGTTCTTTCGCCGCGAGCCTGGAAATGGTTCGGGAGGGTAGCGTCGAAATCCGTCAACACGAACCGTTCGCGCCGATCTATCTGCGTGAGCGCCAATCCGCCCCACGGCAGACCGAAGGTGCTGCATGAGCGAAGGATCGAACGTCGTTCCGTTTTCCGTCGATGACGAGGATGGCGATGCCGTCGAGATCAATCCGGCGGCGCGGCTGCATCTGGCGGAGGCCGTGCGCATGGCCGAAGCGATCGTCTTCGCCAGCGCCGAGCCGGTGAGCGAACGGCAGCTCGTTTCGCGCCTGCCCGAAGGTGTCGACGTGCCAGCGGCTATGGCCGAACTGCAGCGCATCTACGAGCGCCGCGGCGTCAACCTGGTCAAGGTCGCGGATTCATGGGCCTTTCGCACGGCGGGCGATCTGGCTTTCCTGATGAGCCGTGACACGGTGCAGCAGAAGAAGCTGTCGCGCGCCGCACTGGAAGTGCTTTCGGTGATCGCCTACCACCAGCCGGTGACCCGTGCCGAGATCGAGGACATCCGCGGCGTCGAAACCTCCAAGGGCACGCTCGATACGCTGATGGAAACCGAGTGGGTGCGCATGCGCGGCCGCCGCAAGACGCCGGGGCGGCCGGTCACCTACGGCACCACCGACAAGTTCCTCGATCATTTCGGCCTGGAGGAAATCCGCGACCTGCCCGGCATGGAAGAGCTGAAGGGAGCAGGGCTGCTGTCGTCGCGCATGCCGCCCGGCTTCTCGGTGCCGTTGCCGCCGTCCGACCCGGACCTGCTGTCCGACGACGAGGATCCGTTGACGGACATCGATCTCGAGGAGCTTGGCCTGTTGACACCCCGCGTCACAGATGATTGACCGGCGCCGGTGTGGAACCGGCCCCGGGAGGTCCATTCTGTGACGACCAGCCAAGCCCAGGCGGCATCCCGCGTCACTGCGGGCGTGACCTTCGCCGCGCGCCTGTCCTTCGAAAACATCCGCCATTCCTTTGGCAATGGCTCGGAGACGCTGCGTGACGTCAGCCTTGCCGCCGAGCCGGGTGAGGTTCTGTGCCTGCTCGGCCCCTCCGGCTCGGGCAAGACGACGCTGCTCAGGATCGCCGCCGGCATCGAGGCGCAGACATCCGGCCAGGTCATGCTCAACGGCAAGGAAATCGCCGGTCCTTCGGTCTTCCTGCCGCCGGAACAGCGCTCAATCGGCCTGGTTTTCCAGGATTTCGCCCTGTTTCCGCACCTGACCATCCTCGACAATGTGCGGTTCGGCCTGACTGCCCTGTCGCGCGAGGAGGGCAGGCGCGAGGCTTTGATCGCGCTCAACCGCGTCGGTCTCGAGCATTATGCCGACAATTATCCGCACGCGCTGTCCGGCGGCGAGCAGCAGCGCGTCGCCCTTGCCCGTGCCCTCGCGCCGCGTCCGGCGGTGCTGCTGATGGACGAGCCGTTTTCGGGTCTCGATTCGCGGCTCAAGGATTCGGTGCGCGCCGAAACGCTGGCAATCCTGCGCGAAAGCCGCGCCACCGCGATCGTCGTCACCCACGACGCCGAGGAGGCGATGCGCATGGGCGACCGTATCGCGCTGCTGAAGGATGGCAAGCTGGTGCAGACGGGCAGGGCGGATGATTTGTACCTCAGGCCGGCAAACCTGTTCGCCGCCGGTTTCTTCTCCGAGCTGAACGTCTTTTCGGCCAGGGTTGTCGACGGTTACGCCGACACACCTGTCGGCGAGGTTGAAACATCGGTCGCCGACGGTACCCAGGTATCGGTGGCCGTGCGCCTGACCGGCATCGACGTCAGCGAAGACACCGGCGAAACCCAGGCGCGCGTCATCTCGCGGCGGTATCTCGGCGTCGTCGAATTGCTGGAACTTGCGGTGCCGGGAGCGGAAACGCCGGTCAGGGCGCGTGTGCGATGCGGCGCTTTGTCCGCAAAAGCTCGGGATATATGGCTGTCGCTTCGGAAAGCGGATGTTCTAGTGTTTGAATCTGGAAGCGAAAGAGCCTAGATCAATCGCAGGGAAACTGTTCAAGAGAGAGTTCAATGGGTTCGTTTTCAATCTGGCACTGGCTGATCGTTCTGGTCGTCGTGCTGCTGCTGTTCGGCCGTGGCAAGATCCCCGAACTGATGGGCGACATGGCCAAGGGCATCAAGAGCTTCAAGAAGGGCATGTCGGACGATGAAGCCGAAGATGCCAAGACGGTCGAGCATCGCAACGACGAGGCTGTAAACTCGACCAAGGAAAAGGCCAGCAAGAGCTGACCATAGTCTCTTGCTAGCCGGATCGCACCGACATGTTTGAAATCGGCTGGACCGAAATGCTGGTGATCGCGGTCGTCATGATCGTGGTCGTCGGCCCCAAGGATTTGCCCAAGATGCTCCGCACCATTGGGCGGATGACGGCCAAGGCCCGTTCCATGGCGGGCGATTTTCAGCGCCAGTTCAACGAGGCGCTGAAAGAAGCCGAACTCGATGACGTCAAGAAGTCGCTCGACGATCTCAAGGGCCTCAATCCGGCCAATGAGATCAGGAAGCAGCTCAATCCGTTCGAAAAGGCGGCGGCCGACGTGCGCGCCGGGCTCGATACCGCGATGAAGCCGTCGCAGCCGGCGGCGCCGGCCGACCCGGCGTCGAGCGCCGTGCATCCGGCGGAGCCGCTGAAGAACGGCGCAACCGTCATGCCGGGCGTCGCGGCTCCCGAGGCAACGCCGGTCGTCCCGGCCGCCGAGGTCAAGGCGACGCCCGTGCCCGCTGTCGAAGTGGCTGCCAAGGCTGGCAAGGCGGAAACAATGCCGAAGGCGGCCGCCAAGCCCAAGGTCGTGGTGCAGGCCAAGGCCAAGGCTGGTCCCGCCAAGCCGGTTGCCGCCAAGGTCGCGCCGGCAAAGGCGGCTGCGCCCAAGAAGACGGTCGCCAAGACGACGACAAAAGCAGGAAAAGCCTCGTGAGCGCCGAAGACGACGAGATCGACAAGTCCTCGGCTCCGCTGATGGAACATCTGATTGAGCTGCGCACCCGCCTGATGTGGTCCATCGGCGGCTTCTTCGTCGCTTTCCTGGTCTGCTTCTTCTTTGCCAAGCAGCTGTTCAACCTGCTGGTGATCCCGTTCAAATGGGCAACCAGCTGGGCCGGTCTCGACCCGGAAAAGGTCGAGCTCATCTACACTGCGCCGCAGGAATTCTTCTTCACCCAGATCAAGCTCGCCATGTTCGGCGGCCTTGTGATCGCGTTTCCGATCATCGCTTCGCAGATCTACAAATTCGTCGCCCCCGGCCTCTACAAGAACGAGCGCGCAGCGTTCCTGCCGTTCCTGGTCGCGTCGCCGATCCTGTTCCTGATGGGGGCGTCGCTGGTCTACTTCTTCTTCACGCCGATGGTGATGTGGTTTTTCCTCGCCATGCAGCAGTCCGGAGGCGAAGGCGAGGTGCAGATTTCGCTGCTGCCCAAGGTCTCGGAATATCTCAGCCTCATCATGACGCTGATCTTCTCCTTTGGCCTGGTGTTCCAACTGCCTGTCGTGACGACGCTTATGGCGCGCGTCGGCATGGTCAGTTCCCAGGGATTGGCCGACAAGCGCAAATGGGCGATCGTCATCGCCTTCGTGGTTGCCGCCATACTGACGCCACCCGATCCGGTCAGCCAGATCGGCCTTGCCCTTCCCACGATCCTTCTTTACGAGATTTCCATCTGGACCGCCCGGATGATCGAAAAGAAGCGCGAGCAAGAGCGCGTGGCGAGCGAAACTGAGAAAGCGGGCGACAACCCCGCCGAGCAGACGCAAGCAGCACCGACCTCGCTCGAAGGCACAGGCAGCGGCACGAACGCCGGCTGACAGCCCGATCCGCCGTCGCGGTCGTTTCGACAACCGCCGCGACCGGAAACTTTTTAAATGCTTGATATCAAATGGATTCGCGAGAACCCTGAAGCTCTAGTCGAAGCGCTGACCAAGCGCGGGCAGCCGGCTTCGGTGGCGAGCTCGACGGTTGATGACCTGATCGCCAAGGACGAGGCGCGGCGCGCCCATGTTTCGAAGCTGCAGGAGGCGCAGGAGCGCCGCAATGCCGCGTCGAAGGAAATCGGCAACGCCATGCGCAATGGTGATTCCGCCCTGGCTGAGAAGCTGAAAGCCGAAGTCGCCGACATCAAGGGCTTCATCCAGGACGGCGAGGGCCTCGAGCGCGAGCTCGACAAGGCGCTCGACGGTGCTCTCGCGGTCATCCCCAATATTCCGCTCGCTGACGTGCCCGTCGGCAAGGACGAGAACGACAACGTCGAATTGCGCAAGGTCGGCAAGGTCATGCCGCGCCCGAACTGGGTGAGGGAGCATTTCGAGATCGGAGAGGCGCTCGGCCTGATGGATTTCGAGCGTGCCGCGAAGCTTTCGGGTGCGCGTTTCACCGTGCTGAAGGGCCAGCTTGCCCGCCTCGAACGCGCGCTCGGCCAATTCATGCTCGACCTGCACACGACCGAGCATGGCTACACCGAGGTGCAGCCGCCGCTTCTGGTGCGCGACGAGGTGCTGTTCGGCACCAACCAGCTGCCGAAGTTCGAGGAAGACCTGTTCTTCGTGCCGCATGGCGACAGCCGCCTCGGGCTGATCCCGACAGCGGAGGTGCCGCTGACCAACCTCGTGCGCGAGGAAATCCTGGCCGGCGATCAATTGCCGATGCGTTTGACGGCGCTGACGCCGTGCTTCCGCTCGGAGGCAGGCTCGGCTGGCCGTGACACCCGCGGCATGCTGCGCCAGCATCAGTTCTACAAGGTTGAACTGGTTTCGATCGTCGACGCCGAAAGCGCGCTTGCCGAGCACGACCGCATGACCGATTGCGCCGAGAACGTACTCAAGTTGCTCGGCCTGCCGTTCCGTACCGTCGTGCTGTGCACCGGCGACATGGGCTTTGGCGCGCGCAAGACCCATGACATCGAGGTCTGGCTGCCGGGCCAGAACACCTACCGCGAGATTTCGTCCTGCTCGGTCTGCGGTGATTTCCAGGCGCGCCGCATGGATGCGCGCTATCGCCCGAAGGAAGAGAAGGGCACGCGCTTTTTGCACACCCTCAATGGCTCGGGCGTAGCCGTCGGCCGTGCCCTGATCGCCGTCATCGAGAACTACCAGAACGAAGACGGCAGCGTAACGATTCCTGAAGTGCTGCTGCCTTACATGGGTGGCCTGACCAAGATCGAAGCGAAGTGACATGCGCATTCTGCTGACAAACGACGACGGCATCCATGCCGAGGGCCTGGCTGTCCTGGAACGGATCGCCAACCAGCTGTCGGATGATGTTTGGGTGGTGGCGCCCGAGACCGACCAGTCTGGCTACGCCCACTCGCTGTCGATCTCGGAGCCGCTTCGCCTGCGCAAGATCAGCGACAAGCACTATGCGGTGAACGGCACGCCGACCGACTGCGTCATCATGGGTGCGCGCAAGATCTTGCCCGAGCCGCCGGACCTGATCCTGTCGGGCATCAATTCGGGCCTCAACGTTGCCGACGACGTGACCTATTCGGGCACGGTCGCCGGTGCCATGGAAGGCGCGCTGATCGGCATTCGCTCGATCGCGCTGAGCCAGGCCTATGTCTACGAGAACGAAGAGCGCATCGTGCCTTACGAAACGGCGGAAGCGCTCGCGCCGGCCCTGCTGAAGAAGCTGATCACCACCGAACTGCCGATCGGCGTTCTTCTCAACGTCAATTTCCCGAACTGCCCGCCCGAAGAGGTGACCGGCCCCGTCGTTGCCAGCCAGGGCAAGCTCTCCTACGGCATCTGGGTTGAGGAGCGGCGTGACGGTCGCAGCCTGCCATACTACTGGCTGCGCTTCGGCCGCGACGAGCCGGAGGTCAAGCCGGGCACCGACCTTCATGCCGTGCGCAACAAGCAGATCTCGGTGACGCCGCTCAAGCTCGACATGACGGCGCATGAACTGCGCGATCAACTGGCCAAGGCAATTGCATGAACATGATGCCGGACGACCGTGAGGGCTTCGCCGCCTTTCTTCTTCGCCTGCGTGGGCGCGGCATCGTTCCGAAAAATCTGATTGCTGCCATCGAGGCAACGCCAAGGCGGGATTTCATCGCCGGGCAGTTCCATTCCCTGGCCTGGTCGAATCGCATGCTGCCGATCGAATGCGGCGAAGCGATCGAAGGCGCCGACCTTCAGGCAGCGGTGATCGCGGCCCTCAACATCGAGCCGGGCAACCGCGTGCTCGAGGTGGGCACCGGTACAGGCTACACGGCTGCCGTGATGGCACGGCTGGCCGGCCGCGTCATCACCGTCGATCGTTTCAAGACGCTTGCCGAACAAGCGCGCCAACGCTTCGAACTGCTCGGCATCAACAATGCGCTGGTGCGCCAGGCAGACGGCTCGAACGGGCTGCAGGGCGAGGGGCCGTTCGACCGCATTGTCGTATGGGCCGCCTTCGACAGCCATCCGCGCATGTTCGTCGACCAGTTGTCTAGCGGTGGCACGATGATCGCGCCGATCGGCCCGGAAGAGGGCGAACAGGTGCTGTGCAAGCTGACCAAGATCGGAAGCCGATTCGAGCGTGAGGACCTGGGCGTCGTTCGGCTGCAGCCCCTGGCACGCGGCGTCGCTGCCGTCATCTAGGCCTGAAGGTCAGGCCGTGCCGGCCTGACCTGAGCCCGGCACGTTTGGGCCAATCCCCGCAAAACCTCCCTGCGCCTGTCAGAATGGCACCCGCCCAGCCCAGAGCTGGGCTGCTGTCGCCATGTGGTTGGCGAAGCTTTTGATTTATTTGATCCCCTTAACTGACCGGTAACATTAACGCGCTTTAATCAAGCCTAGTTGGTATCGGGTAAAGCGCGGGTCAGTGCGATGCGTTTCAGTATTTTGAAGGCGAATAAACGCTCTATGGTGCGCGGCGGCGCCGTTCTGCTGGTTGCCGGCATGGCGGCGGGCTGCAGTTCCGGAGTGTCTCGATTCGGCGGCGGTGGCGTCGACGACATCTTTACGGCATCGACGCCCAACCAGCGCTCGATCATCAGCCAGCAACAGCAGCCGCAGCCCTATCCAGGCGAGACGCAGGCAGCACCGCTCGCGGCCAGCAATTCAGGCTCCGTGAGCCGCGGCAGCCTGCAGCCGGTGTCTTCGCAGTCCTTGCCGGCTCCCGCGCCAGCTCCGGTCAACGCAGCCCAGGCACCCGCCCTGGCGCCGGCCGTCGATCGCACGACGACGGCAACCGTTGCCCAGGCTCCCGCTCAGCCCACGCAGGACAACGTGCTCAAGCTGCCTGGCAAGAAGCCGCTTCCGGCAAACCAGCAGCCGCTGTCCACGGACAAGGTTGCCGTGCTGCCGCAGCAGCCCAAGGCTAAGGCAGGCGGTGCGCTTGCCCAGATCGACTCCTCGGCCGACAAGAATGCCAAGCCTGCCGGCGCAGGCGGCAGCTACAAGGTTGCCGAAGGCGATACGCTCAACCGCATCGCCAACAAGCTTGGCGTTACCACGGCAGCGCTCAAGCAGGCCAACGGCTTGCAGGATGGCCGCATCCGCATCCGCATCGGCCAGTCGCTGAAGGTGCCCGGTGCCGCCGGCGCGACCGTTGCCAAGGCAGTACCTGCCGCCGTCGATCCGGTGGTGACCAGCACTTCTGCTCCGGCAAAGCCCGCTGTCGCGGCGGCAAAGCCGGCCGCCGAGGCGCCGACGGTTGCCGCCTACACGCCGCCGAAGAAGGACAAGCTGGTGCAGCAGGCCGAAGAATCGGCCGAGGCAGCGCCCAACGCCACCGGCATCGACCGCATGCGCTGGCCAGTGCGTGGCCGGGTCGTTGCCAGCTACGGCAAGGGCGGCGGCAAATCGAATGACGGCATCGACATCTCGGTGCCGGAAGGCACTCCGGTCAAGGCGGCCGAAAACGGCGTCGTCATCTATGCCGGCGACGGCCTCAAGGAATTCGGCAACACCGTACTGGTGCGCCACGAGAACGGACTCGTGACCGTCTATGGCCATGCCAGCGAACTGAAGGTGCAGCGCGGCCAGAAGGTGAAGCGCGGCGATGAGATCGCGCTGTCTGGCATGAGCGGTTCGACCGATGCGCCGAAGCTCCACTTCGAAGTGCGCAAGAACTCGACGCCTGTCGATCCGAGCGGCTTCCTCGAATAGCGGGTGCCCTGACCTCCAATTTGCCCGCCAGCTTCGCCCGTCCCGACCAGGGGCGGGCGTTTTCGTTGGCAGGCGGGATCAGTCCTTCAGCGGCTTGCCCAGCCGACCGGCGAGATCCTGGATGAACTGCCAGGCGACGCGGCCCGAGCGGCTGCCGCGGGTCGTTGCCCATTCGAGCGCCTCGGCGCGCAGGGTCTCGGGGTCGCCTTCGAAGCCATGGTAGCGGGCATAACCGTTGACCATGTCGAGATACTCGTCCTGCGAGCATTTGTGGAATCCGAGCCACAGGCCGAAGCGATCCGACAGCGACACCTTTTCCTCGACGGCTTCGGACGGATTGATCGCCGTCGAGCGCTCGTTGTCGATCATGTCGCGCGGCAGGAGATGCCTGCGATTCGACGTTGCATAGAAGATGACATTGCCCGGCCGGCCCTCGACGCCGCCTTCGAGCGCTGCCTTGAGCGACTTGTAGGAGGTGTCGTCATGGTCGAACGACAGGTCGTCGCAGAACAGGATGAAACGATAGGGGGCTGCCTTGAGCAGGTTCATCAGCTTCGGCAGCGTGTCGATGTCCTCGCGGTGGATTTCGATCAGCTTGAGCGGGGCGAGGCTCTTGCCCGAGGCGTTGATGCTGGCGTGCGCCGCCTTGACCAGCGATGACTTGCCCATGCCGCGCGCGCCCCACAGCAGCACGTTGTTGGCGGGCAGGCCGGTGGCGAAGCGCTCGGTGTTGTCGACAAGGATGTCGCGCACACGGTCGACGCCCTTGATCAGGCCGATGTCAACGCGGTTGACGCGATTGACCGGTTCGAGATAGCCGGGATCGGCAGCCCAGACGAAACAATCGGCGGTGTCGATGTCCGTTTCCGGAGCGGCGGGCGGCGCCAACATCGCCACCGCGGCAATCAGACGGTCGAGTTTGTCGTTGAGTGTTTCGATCGCCTTTTCCATGACCAATCCTGTCCATCTCTACATTTCAGCAATGCGCGACGCTGTAACACGCTCAAATTGCGCGGAAAAGCGCCGCGGCTTGGGCCAAGCGCAGTTGCATTGGTCGCTTTAGCGACTATATTCCGCGCACATTTGCGGGGTCCCGGTGTGCGGTATCCCGATACTTTCTCAGGAGACATTCATGTTCGTCACGCCGGCATACGCACAGGCCACCGGGGGAACGCCCGACGTTCTCGTTAGCATTCTGCCGTTTGTGCTGATCTTCGTGATCATGTATTTTCTTATCATCCGCCCGCAGCGCACCCAGCTCAAGAAGCGTGGCGAGATGCTGTCCGCGATCCGCCGCGGCGACACGGTTGTCACGGGTGGCGGTTTCGTCGGCAAGGTGACCAAGGTCATCGACGACAATGAACTCGAGGTCGATCTGGGCAACGGCCTCAAGGTGACGGCGCTGCGTGCGACCATCTCCGACGTTCGGGTCAAGGGCGAGCCGATCGCCAACCAGAACGCCAAGAAATAACCGTATTCGAGGCGGAACGCACCGCTTTCACGCCTTAACGGACGAGGCCATATGCTCTATTTTTCGCGCTGGAAGACGATCTCGATCTGGGCCGTCGTGCTCCTCGGGGTAATCTTCACCATCCCGAACATGCTGACCCAGTCTCAGCTCGATTCCCTTCCGGGATGGTTTCCCAAGCGCGCGCTGACGCTTGGCCTCGACCTTCAGGGCGGTTCGCACATGCTGCTCGCCATCGACAGGCAGGACCTGATCGATGAGCGGCTGCAGACGACCCGCGACGATATCCGCACCATGCTGCGCGATGCCAAGATCGGCTATACCGGCCTGACCGGCACGGGCAAGACGGTCCAGGTGCGCATCACCGACACCAACGAGCTTGAAGCGGCCAAGACCGCGCTTGCCACCCTGGTTGCGCCGGTATCGTCGAGCATGTTCGGCGCCGGCTCGGTGACCGAACTTGCGCTCGAAGAGCCGGAACCCGGCCTGTTGCGCTATACTCTGACTGATGCCGGCATCGAATATCGCGTCTCCAACGCCGTCACGCAGTCGATCGAGGTCGTTGGCCGCCGCGTCAACGAACTCGGCACCACCGAGCCGATCATCCAGCGTGCCGGCGCAGACCGCATCCTTGTCCAGGTGCCGGGCCTGCAGGACCCGACCCGCCTCAAGGAAATCCTCGGCAAGACCGCCAAGCTCACCTTCCAGATGGTCGACCAGTCGATGTCGCCGCAGGAGGCCCTGCAGGGCCGTCCGCCGGCAGGTTCGACGGTGATGTATTCGCAGGACGACCCGCCCATTCCCTACCTGATCGAGAACCGTGTCATCGTCTCCGGCGAAAACCTCGTCGATGCACAGGCGACGTTCGATCAGCGCACCAGCGAGGCTGTCGTCTCGTTCCGCTTCGACGGCAAGGGCGCCTCGCGCTTCGGCCAGGCAACCCAGCAGGGTGTCGGCCGCCTGTTCGCCATCATCCTCGACAACCAGGTGATCTCGGCCCCGCGGATCAACGAGCCGATCCTCGGCGGATCGGGCCAGATTTCCGGCAGTTTCACGGCTGAAAGCGCCAACGATCTTGCCGTGCTGCTGCGTGCCGGTGCGCTGCCCGCCGACCTGACGATTGTCGAAGAGCGTACCGTCGGCCCGAGCCTTGGTGCCGACTCGATCTCGGCCGGCAAGTTTGCCTCGGTCATTGCTGGTACACTCGTCGTTGGCTTCATGCTGGTGGCCTATGGCACGCTCGGCATCATCGCCAACATCGCACTTGCCGCCAACGTGGCGCTGATCATCGCAATCCTGTCCATCCTCGGCGCAACGCTGACGATGCCCGGTATCGCCGGTATCGTCCTGACCGTCGGCATGGCGGTGGACTCCAACGTCATCATCTACGAACGCGTGCGTGAAGAACGACAATTGGGTCGATCTCTGGTGCAATCGCTCGATTCAGGCTTTGCGCGAGCGCTGGCGACCATCGTCGACGCCAACTTCACCACCTTCATCGCCGCGCTGATCCTGTTTTATCTCGGCTCGGGTCCGGTGCGCGGCTTCGCCGTCACGCTGGCCATCGGCATCGTGACGACGGTGTTCACTGCCTTCACTTTGACCCGCTGGCTGGTCTCGATCTGGCTGCGCCGTGTAAAGCCCAAGGAACTGCCGAAGGGCCTCGTGCGCTTCGTGCCCGACAACACCAAATATTCGTTCATGTCCTTGCGCCGCTATGCCTTCACGCTTTCGGCGCTGGCATCGCTGGCAGCGATGACCCTGTTCTTCACCATGGAGATGAACTACGGCATCGACTTCCGAGGTGGCACCAGCATCGAGGTGCAGTCCAAGAGCGGCACGGCCAGTTCGTCCGAGGTCCGCGCAAGGCTGAGCGAACTCAACATCGGTGACGTCCAAGTCCAGGAATTCGGCTCCGAAAGCACCTTGCTGATCCGCGTCGAGGGCCAGAAGGCCGGCGACAATGCCGAACAGAGCGTGGTCGAGAAGGTGCGCGGCGAACTTGCCAGCGACTACGAGTTCCGCCGCGTGGAATCGGTCGGGCCGACGGTGTCGAGCGAACTCGCCTGGTCGGGTACGATCGGCGTGGTGACCGCGATGCTGGCAATGCTGATCTACATCTGGTTCCGCTTCGAATGGCAGTTCGGCATGGGCGCCATCCTGGCCACCATCCACGACGTGACCATGATGATCGGACTCTATGTAGTGACCGGCATCGAGTTCAACCTGACCAGTATCGCGGCGATCCTGACAATTGTCGGTTATTCGATCAACGACACTGTCGTGGTTTACGACCGCGTGCGCGAAAACCTGCGAAAATACAAGAAGATGCCGATCGAGCAATTGCTCGACCTGTCGATGAACCAGACGCTTTCGCGTACGGTGCTCACCGGCGTGACCACGCTGCTGGCCCTGATTTCGCTCTACCTGTTCGGTGGCGAGGTCATCCGCTCGTTCACGCTGGCGATGATCTTCGGCATCGTCGTCGGTACCTACTCGTCGATCTTCGTCGCTGGTCCGCTGCTCATCCTGTTCAAGCTGCGGCCCGACAGTGTCGAGGCGGACGACAAGGACAAGCCGGCGGTGCCGGCCGGCGCCCAGCCGACCAAGTCGTAACGGGCCATGGCTGGACTGATCATCCGCGAGGCGCATTTTCCCGGGCGAGCACCCGTCGACGCTTATGGCGACGGCGGGTTCCGCTTTGCGGACATGTCCCATCGCGGATCGATCCTGTGCCTGCCGTCCGGCATCTACGGCTGGCAGCCGGCTGATCCGCTGGCGCTGACGCCGGCGGACTTCGACAAGCTCCTGGCGGAAGCCGCCGACGTGGAAATCTTGCTCGTTGGCATGGGCAAGGAATTGCGCCGCTTGCCCGAGGCCCTCAGGGCGGCCCTCAAGGCAGCGAAGATCTCCGCCGATCCGATGTCGACGGGTGCTGCGGTGCGTACCTACAACGTGCTGCTCGCCGAAGACCGCGCCGTGGCTGCTGCCTTCATCGCTGTCGACTGACGTGGCCAGGGCGAACGACGCGACGGGGTCTCTGTTGGACGCGGTGCGCGTTGCCGACCGCGACCGGTATCTCTCCGTACTCTACGCACCCGAGCAAAAGCGACAGGCGCTGCTGGCGCTTTACGCCTTCAACGCCGAGATTGCGGCCATCCGCGACCGCGTCAGCGAGCCGATGCCGGGCGAGATCAGGCTGCAATGGTGGCGCGACGTCATCGCCTCGGGCAGCGGCGAGGTGGGTGCGGGCCATCCTGTTGCCGGCGCCCTGATGGTTGCGATCGCCACCCATCGGCTGCCGATTTCCGCCTTCGACAACTATCTCGAAGCCCGCATCTTTGACCTCTATGACGATCCGATGCCATCGCGCACCGATCTGGAGGGCTATTGCGGCGAGACGGCCTCGGCGATGATCCAACTCGCCGCTCTGGTTCTCGATGCCGAAGAGGCGCCCAAACATGCCGAACTGGCCGGCCATGCCGGTTGCGCGCAGGCGATCACCGGGCTGTTGCGGTTGTTGCCGGTCCACAGCGCCCGCAGCCAATGTTATGTGCCGCGCGACATCCTGGCTGCTGCCGGCACGACGCCGGAAGAGTTCGTCGCCGGCGGCAAGGCGCCGTCGTCGAGGAATGCCATCCAGGCGATGACCGCGCTCGCGCGTGAACATTTCCGCGCCTTCGAACGCGGCGCCAAATCCCTGCCGGCCAGCTTGCGCCCGGCCTTCCTGCCGCTGTCGCTGACAGGCGCCTATCTCGACCGGCTGGAACGCGGCAAGGACGGCATGTCTTCGCTGCGCAAGCATCTGTTGATGCTGAAAGCGGCGTCGCGCGGCTGGTAGTAGGGAGCTCAGGCGGCTCCGTCGTGGTCTTCGCGTCGGGTGAAGAACAGGAAGCGGTCGAGACCACGGGAGTTCACGTAGGAACGCATGTCACGGTGTAGCCGCCGGGCAACGCTTGCCGAAGCGGTGTTGTCCGTGGCGACGATCGAGCCGATCTCCATTTCGTCCCGGGCGGCGAAACCATAGGCCATCGCGGCGCGGGCGGCTTCGAGCGCGATGCCGAGGCCGCGCCAGGCGGGAGCGACATGGTAGCCGATCTCGAGGATGCGAACGCCGCCCGCGTCCTGCCAGGTCGGGCCGCAATCGCCGACCAGTGCGCCGCTCGCCTTGTCGATGATCGCCCACAGCCCGAAACCATCCTGGCGATAGCGATCCCGGTTTCTGCCAATCCATTCGATGGCGGCGTCTTCCGATGTCATCTCGGGGTAGAACCGGCGCGCATAGTCGTCGGCAAAGACGGCCAGGATGGCCGCCCGATCGCCAGGCACCATCTCCCGCAAGATCAGGCGCCTGGTTTCGGCCGGAACCATTTTCTTGCCCCTTATTATTCCGCCGCTTGCGCTGCTTCGGCAAGGCCGAGCCAGACGCGGCAGTCGACCAGCGCGCGGGCCGTCATCGCCTTCTTCTTGGCAATGGTCTTTTCCTTGCCGCGCAGGCGCTTGCCTTCGACCTTGGGTGCTTCCATCACTGGGAACAGCCCGAAATTGACGTTCATCGGCTGGAACGAGCGCTTGCCCGGTTCGTCGTCCGAGACGATATGGCCGCCGGTGATGTGGTTGAGCAGCGCGCCGAAGGCCGTGGTGGCAGGCGGCGCCGACATTGGCTGGCCGAGGCGTTCGGCAGCGGCGAAGCGCCCGGCAAGCAGGCCGATGGCGGCGCTTTCGACATAACCCTCGCAGCCGGTGATCTGGCCGGCAAAACGCAACCCCGGTCGCGACTTGAGCTGCAGCGTCGGATCGAGCAGCGTCGGCGAATTGAGATAGGTGTTGCGATGCAGGCCGCCGAGGCGGGCGAATTCGGCGTTTTCCAGCCCCGGGATCATCCGCAGCACGTTGACCTGCTCGCCATGCTTCAGCTTGGTCTGGAAGCCGACCATGTTGTAGAGCGTGCCCAGTGCGTTGTCCTGCCGCAACTGGACGACGGCATAGGCCTTGACCGTCGGGTTGTGGTCGTTGGTCAGCCCCATCGGCTTCATCGGCCCGTGGCGCAAGCTCTCCCGGCCACGCTCGGCCATGATCTCGATCGGCAGGCAGCCGTCGAAATAGGGCGTGCCTTCCCATTCCTTGAACTCGGTCTTCTGGCCGTCGAGCAGTGCCTGGACGAAGGCCTCGTACTGCTCCTTGTCCATCGGGCAGTTGATGTAGTCCTTGCCGGTTCCACCGGGGCCGACCTTGTCGTAGCGGGACTGGAACCAGCAGATATTCATGTCGATGCTGTCGAAATGGATGATCGGCGCGATGGCGTCGAAGAAGGCGAGTGCGTCGGCACCGGTGCTTGCGGCGATGGCATCGGCGAGCGACGGAGCGGTCAGCGGGCCGGTGGCGATGATCGCCTGGTCCCAGTCGGCGGACGGCAGGCCGGTCACCTCCTCGCGCACGATGGTGATCAGCGGATGGGCTTCGAGCCGGGCGGTGACGGCGTTGGAAAAGCCGTCGCGGTCGACGGCCAGCGCGCCGCCGGCGGGAACCTGGTTGGCGTCGCCCGCGCTCATGATCAGCGAGCCGGCAAGCCGCATCTCCGCATGCATCAGTCCGACCGCGTTGGTCTCGGCGTCGTCCGAACGGAAGGAATTGGAACAGACCAGTTCGGCCAGGCCTTCGGTCTTGTGCGCGTCGGTGCCGCGAACGGGGCGCATTTCATGCAGGATCACCGGCACGCCGGCCGAGGCCGCCTGCCATGCTGCTTCCGATCCGGCGAGGCCGCCGCCGATGATGTGGATGGGTTTTGTGCTCATGGTGGCGGGAATAGTCCCTTGGCCCGCCGAATGCAACGATTGCGCCGGCTGATACGGGGTTGCGGCTGCCGCGGGACAACTTCTAAGATGCCGCATGATGCGGCTTTCAATCTCTCATCTGCTCCTGGCGGGCCTGGTATCGATCTCGACCGTCGGCGCCGACTCCAGGCCGAGCCATGCAGCGCCGGGCACGAAGCGCATCGACATCTGCCATGGCTATGGCTGCGCCTTTCGTTCGCGCCTCGACCTCGGGCCGGGCGACGCGAAGCGGTTCGCCTCCATTCTGGCCGCGGGCCGGTCCTCGCCGAAAGCCGAGCGTGCGGCGATCGCACAGGCCGTTGCGTATTTCGAGAAGCGGGCGCAGCAGGTGACCGGGGTACGTGACGCACCCCGGTCGAAGTTCGGCGCTTCGAAGATCAAGGGCCAGATGGATTGCGTCGACGAATCGACCAACACCGAAGCGCTGCTGCGCTATCTCGGCGGGCGTGGCCTGCTCAGGCACCACAAGGTCGAAGCGAAGACCTCGCGCGGCTTCCTGCTCGATGGCCGGTACCCGCACTGGACAGCCGTTGTCCGCGCACCCGACGGCGTGAAGTGGGTGGTTGATTCCTGGTATGCCCCGATGGGCGGCGCGCCAGACATCATCCCGCTCAGCGACTGGAAGCAGCGCGGCGTGCTCGAAAGCGGCGCGCTGAACTAGAGCAGGGCCTCGACACGGGCTGGAGCGGGATGCTTTGACAGGCCCAAAAACAACAACACCCGCCGGGGGAGGAGATCCGGCGGGTGTCGTTTTTGGTGGTCAGCCTTCTGGGAGGAGGAAGCTGACCTATTCGCCTTTGCCGGGGAGGAGGTCGGCGCGGGCAGAATTCTTTTCGCCAGTTCAAAGAGGGCGAAGCTCTCGGGTAACAACACCTGCCGGGGGAGGAGGATCCGGCAGGTGTCGTTTTTGGTGGTCAGCCTTCTGGGAGGAGGAAGCTGACCTATTCGCCTTTGCCGGGGAGGAGGTCGGCGCAGGCAGAATTCTTTGCGCCAGTTCAAAGAGGGCGAAACTCTCTGGGGTAACGACACCCGCCCGGGGAGGAGGTCGGGCGGGTGTGTTAGGGTGGTCAGCTTATCGGGAGGAAGAAGCTGACCGGATCCGTCATGGCCGGGGAGGAGGTCGGCGTTGACGGAAAGCTTGAATTAGATTGCGCGGCGGGCGATCGACTGGATCTCGCCACGATTGATGCCGAGATCGGCAAGCTGGCGGTTCGACAGACGGCCAAGCTCGTTCACCGTCTCGCGATAAGCGCGCCAGTTACGGTAAGTGCGGAGCAAGTTCATTTTAGTTCTCTTTTCGGTTCGGACAGGTGGGTCCAGTGGACCCGGTTTCGGTTAGATGGCTTTACGCGCCACGAAGTGGATGTCGCTGCGGGTGATGCCGAGGTCGGTCAGTTCACGGTTCGACAGGCGGCTCAACTCGGAGACAGTGTCACGGTAGCGGCGCCAGTTGCGGTAGTTGCGGATCAGGTTCATCTTCGTTTTCCGTTCGTCTTCATTTCTCTTCTGTGTACGGGGCGTAGATAGGATGGCCTTGCTCAAAATTGAAGCGCTATGCTCGCATGGCAGCAATGCGTTTTGTGCATTGCAGCATTAATGGGCATTAAGGCTTCGGTCATAATTGTGACCGAATCGGAAATTCGCCATGAGGACAACGGCTTGGCCGTGACAGACGGCCGGCAGGGGGACGCGATTTATGGCGAGCTACGCCACCAAGCTGAAGAGCGACATCGGCCGCTGGGTCGAAACCGGGCTGCTGGACCGGGCAACCGCGGACGCGCTTGTTCGTGACGTCGAGGACAATGAGCGCAGCGGCCTGAATTTCGGTTCGATCCTCGCGATCATGGCGGCGCTGCTGTTTGCTGCCGCCATTCTCATTCTGGTCGCCGCCAATTGGGAAGCCATCCCGCGCATTGCCCGCGTCGGCGCGCTGTTTGCCGTCATCTTCATCGGGTATGTCGGCGGCGCCTTGCTCAAGCAGCGTGGCCAAGGTGGTTTCGGCGAAGCGCTGTGGCTGGTCGCTGCCGCGGCTTTCGGCGGCTCGATCGCGCTGATCGGGCAGATGTATCACTTCGCCGGCGATGAAAGCACAGCCGTCGTCACCTGGTGCATCGGCACCGCGGTCGCCGCCGCGGCGCTGCGCTCCAACGCCTTGACCGTGGCCGCCGTTGGCATCGCCGATGCGTGGCTGGTGCTGAAGGGGTTCGATATCTTCCGCCGCACGGAGTTTCCGCATCTCTTCATTGTGTTCCTGGCGGTGTTCTGGGCGCTGTCGTTCTGGACGCAGAGCCGCGCTGCCCGGCATCTGATCGCCCTGTCTGCCATTCTATATGCAGTGCTGCTCGGCTTTAACCACGAGTCGCTGGAGGTTGGAGTGGTGCTTGCGCTGGTCTCGGCGGTGCTTCTCGCCGTTGCTGCCCTGGCCCCGGATGCCGTGGAACGCATCGTCCAACTCGGCGGACGGCTGCCTTTGCATGCATTGATCGGCTTTATTTCCGGCATAGGCATGGTGCAGGTTGACCAGGTCGAGGACGGCGGCTTTGTCATTGCGGCCGCGGTTGCATTGGCGGTCATCGCAGCGGTCATCGTCTTCCTTGGCCGCGAGAGCCGCGGCTTGCGCTGGATTGCCTATCTCGGCTTCGCCTTCGAACTGGCCATCGTCTATCTCGTCACCGTCGGTTCGATGCTGGGCACGGCCGGCTTCTTCTTCGCAGCCGCAATAATCCTGGCAGGGCTCGCTTATGCGATCATCCGCATCGAACGGCGGATGAGGCCCGAGCCGGTCCGAGGAGCAGCATGATGTCCCGCTACAAGCTCGTCATTGCCGCAATTGTGCTGGCGCTCGCGCAAATCGGTTTTCTCGGCTGGATGATCGCAGGCCGCGCGGCGATCCTGCGCGACGGCAAGGAAGTGCTGCTCAAGGTCGAGCCCGTCGACCCGCGCGACCTGTTGCGCGGCGATTACGTCCGGCTCGGCTACGACATCTCGCGCATAGAGGTGGAGAAGATCGCCAACCTGCCCCAGGGCGAGCAGGCGTCGGTCGAAGGACCGATCGTCGTTCGCCTGAAGAAGGATACGGACGGTTATTGGCGCGCAACCTCCGCCTCGCTCGGCACCGACTCGACGGTTGCGGCTGCCGACGAAGTCGACATCCGTGGCGAAGTGACTGATGGCTGGAGCCTGACCCCGGGCTCGACTGTCCGTGTCGATTACGGCATCGAGCGCTTTTATGTGCCGGAAGGCGAGGGCCTGGCGATCGAGGAGGAGATGCGCAAGCGCAACTCCGGCTCTGAACCCGAATTGCGCAGCTTCGGCATCAAGGTCGCCGTTGCCAGCGACGGCACCGGCCAGATCAAGGCATTGATGGACGGCGACACCATGCTGTTCGAGGAGCCGCTGTACTGAGCCGTCAGATGCGTGGCCGGGCGGTTGGTGGCAGGGCGGGCTGGGAGACTGTGGTGCGGATGATAGGAGTCGAACCTACACGCCTCTCGGCACTGGAACCTAAATCCAGGGCGTCTACCAGTTCCGCCACATCCGCATGCGAACGCCAATCCCATGCTGCCATCATTCTGTCAATCTCGGAGCGGAAATGACCTCGGCCGGGAGAAACCGCGAAGATAGTTGAAAATTCGGCCCGCCTGTGACAAAAGGCCTGTCGAGTAAGATGGGACGCAAGTATCCGTCTCTGCAGGATGCGATAAGAAGTCGGAAAAACAACAGCTTATCGTAATCTTCGGACGACGGCGGAACAAACGGACCGCATATGGCGGACCTGGATGCCGATTTGCGAACTTGAAGCCATCCCCGGCAAACGAATTCCGGCAGGCTGAACGGCAGGACGCCGTCTGAGCCGCGCCATACGTAAAACAAAGGTTTGATGATGCAGGTCACCGAAACGCTCAACTCCGGCCTCAAGCGCGAGATCAAGGTCTCGGTTCCTGCCGGCGACATGGAAGCCCGCCTCGAGAAGCGGCTTTCGGCCGCCAAGGACAAGGTCCGCATCAACGGCTTCCGTCCGGGCAAGGTGCCGATGCAGCACATCCGCAAGATGTACGGCAAGTCCTTCATGGCCGAAGTCGTCAACGAGATCCTGACCGACTCGACCCGCACGATCATCGCCGAGCGCGGTGAAAAGGCTGCGATGCAGCCCGACGTCGTGATGACCGAGGACGAGAAGGAAGCCGAGAAGATCCTGGCCGGCGGTGTCGATTTCGAATTCTCGCTGAGCTACGAAGTCATCCCGGCGATCGAGATCAAGGATTTCACTGACATCAAGGTGTCGCGCCCGGTCTACGACGTTCCGGAAAGCGAGATCGACGAGCAGGTCAACCGCGTTGCCGAGTCGGCGCGTTCCTATGAGCCGAAGACCGGCAAGGCCGCCGAAGGCGACCGCGTCACCATCGACTATGTCGGCAAGATCGACGGCGTTGCCTTCGACGGCGGCACGGGCGGCGACCAGCCGCTGGTGCTCGGTTCCAAGGAATTCATCCCCGGCTTCGAAGACCAGCTGATCGGCGCCAAGGCCGGCGACGAGAAGCTCGTCACCGTGACCTTCCCGGAAAACTACCAGGCCGCTCATCTCGCCGGCAAGGAAGCGACCTTCGACGTCACCGTCAAGGAGATCGCTGCCCCCGGCAAGCTCGAGGTCAATGACGAGACCGCCAAGAACCTCGGCCTGGAATCGCTCGAGAAGCTGCGCGACATCGTTCGCGGCCAGATCGAGAACCAGTTCGGCGCCATGACGCGCCAGAAGGTCAAGCGCCAGCTGCTCGACCAGCTCGACGGCGCCTACCAGTTCGAGGCACCCTCGAAGCTCGTCGAAGCCGAATTCGGCAATATCTGGAGCCAGGTGACCCGCGACCTCGAGATCGCCGGCCGCACCTTCGCCGACGAAGAGACGACTGAAGAAGAGGCCCGCGCCGAGTACCAGCGCCTGGCCGAGCGCCGGGTGCGCCTTGGTCTGGTTCTCGCCGAGATCGGCGAAAAGGCCGGCGTGACGGTCAACGACGAAGAGCTGCAGCGCGGCCTGTTCGACACCGTTCGCCGCTACCCGGCCAGCCAGCAGCAGGAAGTGTTCGACTTCTACCGCAACAACCCGTCGGCGCTGGTCAACCTGCGGGCGCCGCTGTTCGAGGAAAAGGTCGTCGATCACCTGCTGTCGCAGGTCTCCGTCACCGACAAGAAGGTGAGCAAGGAAGAACTGCTCGCCGACGACGAGGACGAGGGTTCGGAAAAGCCGGCGAAGAAGGCTGCGGCCAAGAAGGCTGACAAGGCCGAGGGCGAAGAGCCCAAGAAGAAGGCTCCGAAGAAGAAGGCCAAGGAAGCCGACGCCGAATAAGGCGACACTCCTCAGATCGAACGGGCCGCTGGAGAAATCCGGCGGCCTTTTTTGTTTCATGCCGTCGCGGGCGCTGCGGCCGCAATCATGAGCTAGATCAGCAACAGCCCCTTCATGCTGGCAAAGCCGTTCTTGCCGATGATGATGTGGTCATGCACCGCGATGCCCAGTGGCTTGGCCGTATCGATGATGGTCCTGGTCATCTCGATATCGGCGCGCGACGGCGTCGGGTCGCCGGATGGGTGGTTGTGGACGAGGATGATCGCGGTTGCCGACAGCTCCAGCGCGCGCTTGATGACTTCGCGCGGATAGACGGGCGTGTGGTCGACGGTGCCGGTCTGCTGCACCTCGTCGGCGATCAGGACGTTTTTCTTGTCGAGGAACAGGATGCGGAACTGCTCGCGCGCTTCGAAGGCCATCGACGCCCTGCAATAGTCGAGCACCTGGTTCCACGACGACAGCACTTCGCGGCGGCTGATCTCGCCGCGGGCCAGGCGCCTTGCCGCAGCCGCGACGATCTTGAGGTCGAGCGCGACCGATGGCCCGATGCCTTTGACCTCCTGCAGCAGGTGGGCTGGAGCGCCTAAAACTTCGGCAAGCGTGCCGAAGCGGGCGAGCAGGGCCTTGGCCACCGGCTTGGTATCCGAGCGCGGGATAAGCCTGAACAGAAGCAGTTCGAGCAGTTCGTAGTCGGCAAGCGTTTCGCCGCCCGCGGTCGAAAACCGCTCGCGCAGCCTGTCGCGATGGCCGAGATAGTGGGGCTTTTCCTGGGTGGCGGCGCGCTTGATCGTCGGCAATGGCCGCTCGCCGAAGAAACCGCGCTCGTCGTGCTCGTCGCTTGCCATGCCGCCCCCGCCGGAATGAAGCCGGCGAAAGCGATATTATGCGGGCAGGCCCGGCCGGTCGAGCCCCTTGGGCGACAGCGTGAAGATCTCGCAGCCGTCGGCCGTCACGCCGATGGTGTGCTCGTATTGTGCAGACAGGGAGCGGTCGCGGGTGACCGCCGTCCAGCCGTCGTTCAGCACCTTCACGTGCGGCCGGCCGAGATTGATCATCGGCTCGATGGTGAAGATCATGCCTTGCCGCATCTCGACGCCTTCGTTGACGTTGCCATAGTGCAGGATGTTCGGCGCATCATGGAAGAGGGCGCCCACGCCATGGCCGCAGAAGTCGCGCACGACGGAGCAGCGCTCGGCCTCGGCATATGTCTGGATGGCGGCGCCGATGGCACCGGTGCGCGCGCCCGGCCGCACCGCCGCAATGCCGCGCATCAGGCACTCATGCGTGACTTCGAGCAGGCGCTCGGCAGCGCGCTTGACGGTGCCCACCGGGTACATGCGGCTCGAGTCGCCGTGCCAGCCATCGAGGATGTAGGTCACGTCGATGTTGACGATGTCGCCATCCTTGAGTGGCTTGTTGTCGGGAATGCCGTGGCAGACGACATGGTTGATCGAGGTGCAGCTTGACTTGGTGTAGCCGCGATAGTTGAGCGTGGCGGGCATTGCGCCGTGGTCCATGCCGAACTCGAAGACGAAGCGGTCGATTGCATCGGTGGTGACGCCGGGCGCCACGCGGTCGACCAGTTCGTCGAGGCATCGGGCAGTGAGCGCACAGGCCTTGCGCATGCCTTCGAAGGCGTCCGCGCCGTAGAGGCGGATCTGGCCTGTGTTCCTGAGGGGCGCCGTGGCGGCGTCGAGATAGCTGACCATTGACCTCTGCCGGACTATGTCTGGGGCTGCCCGCAGCGGGGGTGCGAGCCATTGCCGCAGATTTGGCACCGGATGCGTTTGGTTTCAACCCGCAAAGCCCAAACCGCTGCGATATGCGTCGTTTCGGCAGCAAAAATTGCCTTGTCAGCCCGGTATGGCCGTCTTTCCCGGCTGCGCCAGTTGCTGCCTGGGCCGTGGCGCGCCTGGATCGGCTGGCCGCAAATTCTCGCCGTGGACCCAGCCCTTGCGGCCGGAGGCAGAGACGAGCGTCCATTTGCCGTCGCGGGCAAAGACGCGGACACTTTCGCCCTGCTTCAGGCTGGAGGTGACGGGCGCCGACATGTTGGGGCGCCGGCGCAGATAGACCGTCGTGCTGGTGTAAAGCACGTTGAGTTGGGGTGCTGCCTCGGCCTTTGGTTTGGCCGCTACGGATTTCGCGGTCGCAGCGGAGGTGGTCCTGGGGCGCGGCATAGGCGTCGGTGCCCGCGAGATGGAGCCGGTCTTGATGTCGGCGGGTGGCCGCAGGGCGGAGTCGGATTGCGGCGTCGGCTGCCGCGTACTGGGCTTGGTGCCAGATCGTTCGACTTTCGATGCCTGGGCGCTGGCCAGCTTTTGCTGACTCGTCTTGGGCGGGTTTTTCGCTTCGCGCCGTGGGACCTCTGCTTTTGGCCGCACGACGTTGGCATCGGACTGGGGACCGACATTCGCTTTGGGCCGGACGGCAGCGGCTTCCCTGGGAGGCGTGGCAGGGTTTTTGGGGCGGCTCGCTGCCCTTGCCGGACGGTCGTCGACCCGCGCCTTGCTGGGCATGTCCTGGGTCATCGCCCAGCCGCCCGCTGCAAACGCTCCAAGCACCAGCCATCTCAGTTTCGGAAGCGCGAATCCACCCATGCGCCGAGTCTGGACCCGAGAGCTTAAAACCGCGTTGACGCGCCTGTTGCGCCAGATGCGTAGGGCAGGCGGGTCAGGCCTTTTTCAGGAACTCGGTCTTCAGCACCAGTCCCTTCACCTGCTTGGTGTTGCATTCGACCTCGCCGGGGTTCCCATTGAGGCGGATGTTCTTGACCAGCGTGCCGCGCTTGATGGTCTCCGAGGTTCCCTTGACCTTCAGATCCTTGATCAGGGTCACGGAGTCGCCGTCGTTGAGCTGCGAGCCGTTGCTGTCTTTCACGATGACGTCGTCGGACATGATTCTTCCTTCCGCTGCCGGGTAATGTTGCAGTCGGATTAGGGCCTTGGGCGAGGCGCGTAAAGTGCCTGGGGAGCCACCTCGCCGTTCGAGATTTCCCGGGTCACGCCGCCCCGACGATTTCGAGCTGTTCTTCCAGGAGCCGCAGGGTCGTCTGGTACTGGTTGACCAGCTGCTCTTTCGCCAATTCGACATTGCCGTCGATGGTCGCCTCCATGATCAGGCGATGTTCTTCGTTGGAATCGCGGCGCGGCGTCGTCGCGATGATCATCGAGATGTATCTGTAGCGCTCGGCATGATCCATCATCTCGTTGCAGTAGTTGATCAGCAGCGAGGAGCCGCAAGCCGCAATCAGCGCGTTGTGGAAGGCGCGATGCTTGATTTCCCATTCCGAATTGTCGCCGCCTTCCTCTGGCAGCCGGACCTTGGTGCGCGACAGGCGATGATAGGTGAGGATGACATTGTCCTCCCACGCCTGGGTCCGGTTGGCGATGGATTCCTCAAGCGCCTTCGCTTCAAGCCAGCAGCGCGTCTTGACCAGCTCGCGCAGGCTGTCGAGCGACAGCTGCGGCACCGAGAAACCGCGCTGCTCGTGGCGATCGACGAGGCGCTCGGACGACAGCCGGTTGAGCGCCTCGCGAACCGGATTGGTGCCGGCGGAATAGCGTGCCGCGACCTGGTCGATCTGCAGCTTCTGGCCGGGCTTGAGCTCACCCTTGAGGATGTCCCGGCGCAGGTGCTGGTAGACGAAGGTCGCCGTCGTCACCTTTTCGGCACGGCTGCCTTCGCCAGCTTTCGACTCGGCTAGAGCCTGATCGACCAGTGTCATGCGTTGCCCAATCTATCGCCAAGCCTCACGTACCGATGCCTCCGCTCACGCTCGATTTGTGCCAGAAAACCAGCTTCTTCTCCAGCCACACCACCGACCAAAACAGGGTCAGTCCCAAGAGGCTGAGGAAAATGATCAGCGAAAACACTCTTGGCGTGTTGAGCTGGGACGAGGCGACGCGGATGAGTTCGCCAAAGCCCTTGCCGCCGCCGAGAAACTCGCCGGTGATGGCGCCGGCCATGACGCCGACGGCCGCGATCTTCAGCCCGGTGAATATCTGCGGCAGGCCCAGCGGCAGTTTCATCTTGAACAGCGTCTGGAAGCGGCTGGCACCCATGGTCTTGAACAGCATGCGTGCGTTTTCGTCGGCCACATAGAGCCCGGCTGCCGTTCCGACCACGATCGGGAACGTTGCGATGAATGCGGCAAGCGCCACTTTCGAGGCAATGCCGAAGCCGAGCCAGGCAAGAAACAGTGGCGCGAAGGCAACCTTGGGCATGGTGTCGATGGCGACGAGGTAGGGCAGCACCGCACGCTCGCCGAACGTCGTCTCGCCGACAAGGATACCGAGCAGGAAGCCGATCGTGATGGCAATGGCGAAACCGAAGATCACCTCCTTGATGGTAATCCACAGCGCCGTCAGCATGTAGCCGCCGGTGAACAGGTTCTTGCCGACGAAGGCGATGTCGGCACCGGTTTCCCATGGGCCTGGAAGGATGATCGGAGAGACGACCCCGATCGCATAGATCAACTGCCACAGGGCGACGAAGCCGACCAGCAGTCCGCCCATGGCGATCGAACGGGGAATCCGGTCCATGAAGGAGACATGCTCGCTCCAGATTGTTTCCGGGCGCTGATCCGTATTGTCGATTGCGGTCATTACAGGAATGCTCCCTTGTCGAGCCGAGCGCGAATGCGGCGCACATACTCGCCAAATTTCGGATCGGTCATCATGTCGAGCGTTCTTGGCCGCGGCAGGTCGATGTTGATGGCCTCGACGAAGTTGCCGGGCCGTGGCGACATGACATAGACGGTGTCGGACAGGATCACCGCTTCGGGAATGGAGTGGGTGACCAGGAACGCGGTGGCGTTGCGTTCCATGCAGATGCGCTGCAACTCCATGTTCATGAAGTCGCGCGACAGTTCGTCGAGCGCGCTGAACGGCTCGTCGAGCAGCAGCACTGCAGGCTTGGTGATCAGCATCCGGCAGATCGCCGCGCGCTGTGCCATGCCGCCGGACAGTTCGTTGGGCCGCACGGAATCGAAGCCCTTCAGCCCGACCAGATCGAGCAGGGCCCGCGCCTCGTCGTGCATGGCCCGCGCAGCCTTCTTGCCGTCGCGGATCTCGATCGGCAGGACGATGTTTTCGAGCGTCGTGCGCCACGGAAACAACGTCGCCTGCTGGAACATCATGCCGATGTCCCGGCGCGTGCCGGTGACCGGCGTGCCCTCGAGATAGACGCTGCCTTCGGTTGGCGGCAGGACACCCGCCATGATCTTGAGCAGCGTGGACTTGCCGCAGCCGGAGGGGCCGATGACCGAGGAAAAGCTCCCCTCGGTCAAGGTCAGGTCGACCCGGTCGAGCGCGTGGATCGAGCGCCGCGCATAGCTTTTGGCGACGCCCCTGAGCTCGTATACGGGCCGGCCTGCCAGGCCGGCCCCATCGAATGCGGATCGCTGAAGTGCGTTCATTCGTTCCAGGCTTTCACGAACTCGTTCGTGTAGGCTGCGTTCAGGTCGTCCAAAGGCTTGGACAGGGCGCCCGTTGCCACCTGGCTTTCATGCCACATCTTCCAGTGCTCCGGCGGCTGGTAGCCGTAGCCGGTGGAGACGTCGAGCGGCGTGACGCGATCCTGGATGGCGGTCAGAAGGGCTGCCGCAAACTTCGGATCCTCGGCTTCCTGCGGATTGCCGACTGCGGCATGGGCGAGCACGGCGTCCTTGTTGGCGGGATCCAGGCCGAACTTGGTTGCCTTGACCAGCGCCTTGCCGAAACCTTCGATGACCTTTGGATTGCCGTCGAGATAGCTGCGCGTCACGGCCCAGCCATTGCCGAAGAAGGAGAGGAATTCCTCAGGCGTTATCTCGCGCAGCGGGATGCCGCGTGCGCCGATGATCGCCGCGTCGCTGACGGCCGCCGCATAGGATTCGACCTCGTTGTTCAGGAACGCCGCAGCCGCAGTGCCGCCGTCGCCGACGGCGAGGAACTTGTAGTCATTGCCTTCTGCCAGGCCGGACTTGGAAAGGATGGCGCGGCTGAAGCCGACTTCGGCGCCATCGGCCGTGCCGACGCCGACCGTCGTGCCCTTGAGGTCGGTGGGCGTCTTGATCGCCGAGTCCTCTTTGACGACGAGGCCGAAGATGGACTTCGGGAACTGGTTGTAGATGAAGACGACATCTTCGCCGCGGGCGCGCGCGCCGAGCAGCGGGCCGGGGCCCGGGTTGCCGATCTGCGCCTGTCCGGCCGCCATCGACTGAAGCACCGAAGCCGAGCCGTTCACCGCCTCCACGGTGACGTCGAGGCCCTGTTCCTTGAAGTAGCCCTCTCCAATGGCGACGTGCAGCGGAAAATTGTTGATGGCCGAGGGATTGGGCACGACGATCGTGACCTTGGTCTCCTGGGCATACGCGCTTCCGGTTGCGCCGGCGATCGAGGCGAAAACCAAAGTCAGCGCCACCCTGGCGCTGCGGTGTAGTTCCGGACCCATTTTCATAAGCTGTTCCTCCCGTGGCGGCTGCGCGGATTTGTTCCGTCAACAACGCCTTCAAACAATCTACATTTTTCGCAATAGCTGTCAAAAACATATTTCTATGATGCGCTGACGCGCGCGAAAGCCGCGAGGTAGGCGAGCTTTTGTTTGACGCGCGAGAGGCGCTCCCAGGTCCGTTATGTAGAAAAATGTCTCATTTTGAGGGGATTGCTGCCGGATTCCACCAGATACGCGGAAGGTGTCCGCAATGGCATCGTCTGGCGCTGGCCCGAATTTTGAATGCATGAAAATGCAGATAGAAAAAAATCATACATTTTTTGCTGCGTGGGATACGTTTGTGTGCTCTATGTCAGATCGTTCAACAGGGAGGAGCCAATATGGCCAATGGGTACGTAGTTGAGGCGCCGCAGCAGGTATCGCTGCCGGTCGTGGGCAAGGCGGAGCGGTTTCCGGTTCGTCGCATCTATTGCGTCGGGCGCAACTACGTTGCCCACGTGCGCGAGATGGGCGGCAACGAGGATCGCGATCCGCCGATTTTCTTCCAGAAACCGACTGACGCGATCGTCCAGGATGGAGCGACGATCCACTACGCCACCATGACCAAGGACTTCCATCATGAGATGGAACTGGCGGTCGTGTTGAAGTCGGGCGGCTACAACATCGCCGAGTCCGACGCACTCGATCATGTCTACGGCTATTGCGTCGGTCTGGACATGACGCGGCGCGACATCCAGGGCAGCGGCAGGCCGTGGGAGATCGCCAAGTCGTTCGACCAGTCGTGCCCCTGCGGCCCGATCACGCCGGTCGAAAAGGTCGGTCACGTGTCGTCGGGCAACATCAAGCTCACCGTCAATGGCGAGGCAAGGCAGGATTCCGACATCAGCCTGCTGATCTGGAAGGTTCCGGAAATCATCGCCAACCTGTCGACCTATTTCGAACTGCACGCCGGCGACGTCATCCTGACCGGCACGCCCCATGGCGTCGGCCCGGTCGGCCCCGGCGACGAACTGGTCGGCACCATTGCCGGGCTCGAGCCGCTGACGATCCGCATCGGCACGGTTGCGGCTTAGAAAACCTGACGAGGGGCGCGAACATGGATGCTGATTTCGAACGGCCCGTTCCAGCCCTCCTGGAAGAACTCGCCACATTTTCGTCGGCGACGATCCACGAGGCGAACGGGCAGCGCGGTGCGGTGTCCGGCGCTCTGAAACCGCTCGATCCGGCAATGCGCGTCTGTGGCTCCGCCCTGACCGTGCATTGCCCGGCCGGCGACAACCTGATGATCCACGCTGCCATCGCCGTGGCGCGTCCCGGCGATGTGCTGGTCGTGGATCACCAGGGTGCGCTCGACGATGGTCCTTTCGGCGACCTGCTTGCAGAGGCATGCTTCGCCAGGGGCATCCGTGGCCTGGTCATCGACGGCTGCGTCCGCGATGCCACGACCATCAGGCAGATGAATTTCCCGGTATTTGCGCGAGGCCTGTGCATCAAGGGCACGACCAAAAATCGCCTGGGCAGCATCGGCCGGCCGATCAGCCTTGCCGGAGAGCAAGTGGGGCCGGGAGACGCCATCCTGGGCGACGAGGATGGCGTCGTTGTCGTGCGCCGGGCGGACATCGCCGGCGCGATTTCTGCTGCCCGCGACCGCGAGGCCAAGGAAGCGACACTGCGCGATGCGATCCGGAACGGCGCCTGCACGCTCGATCTTCTCGATCTCAGGAAGCGGTTACAGGCGGCCAAACCCTAACCGGCGGCGCGGCTTCAAGCAGGTTCCGTAGCGCGGTGCGCAACAAGCGCGGCGACGCGGCTGATCGCGTCATCACCACCAGATCCCTGACTTCTCTGCGTCGCACGACAACGGTTGCCGTTGGCACTTTGAAGCTGCGGGCTCGTGCCGGCTCAATTTGAGAAGGTACGAGAGCCGCCTCGCGCGGCAAGGCGGCTCTCATCGGTACAGTCTAGACGGCGACGACCGGGCAACGCAGGCGCCCGATGCCATCGACGCCTGCTTCGACGACATCGCCTGGCCACAGCCATTCCTTGGGCGTGCGACCCGCGCCAACGCCTTCCGGGGTGCCGGTGGCGATGATGTCGCCGGGCTCGAGCGCGATGCCCTGGCTGATGTCCGAGATCAGGTAGGGCACCTTGAACAGCATGTGCTGCGTATTCGACTTCTGCTTGGTCACGCCGTTGACGGTGAGCCACAGGTCGAGGGCGTGTGGGTTGGCGATCTCGTCGGCGGTGACGATGCACGGGCCGAACGGGGCGTAGGTATCCTGGCCCTTGGAGACGATCCATTGGCCGGCGCGGCGGCAGTCGCGGGCCGACACGTCGATCATGACGCTGTAGCCGAAGACGTGCCCAAGCGCGTCTTCTTCCGACACGCGCTTGGCGCGCTGGCCGATGACCACGGCGAGTTCGACTTCCCAGTCGAGCTGCTGGGTGAGCTTGGCGTTGTGCTCGATGGCGTCGCCGGGGCCGCAGACCGTGGTCGGCGGCTTGGAGAAGATGACCGGCTCGTTCGGCAGATTTGCCGCGTTTTCGAGCATGTGCGCCGATTCGGTGATGTGCTCGACATAGTTCAGGCCGATGCCGAAGATGTTCTTGCGCGGCCGCGGGATCGGTGCCAGCAGCTTGACGTTGGCAGCGTAGAAGACCGTGCCGACCGGCCAGTCATCGGTCGAATCCTCGATGATCTTGCGCGCAGTATCGAGCGCCGCGGGGCCGAGGTCGATGAACTCCAGCATGTCGCTTGGCAGTTCCAGGTCGTAATAGGCCGCGAGCGCCTGCAGGTCGACGACCAGGTCGTTGACCAGCGCGCCGAGACGCGCCGCCGCAGTGACGCTGCTGCGATAGGTAACCAAACGCATGTTTTCACCTCTGTCTGATGGTGGCGAGGCGACCGCCGATGCCGGCGCCTCCGTCCCGATTTCGTTCGTCCGCAACATAGATGGCCATCAGCCGGCGTCAACAGATTTTATAAAATATTGCACATTGCACAAAATATTTGAGCCGGTAGATTGTGACGAGGTCCGCCATTTGCATCGCCATTCGAGACAGAGCCCAGTGCCCGAGCCAGAGTTCGCCGAATCCGAAGGGTCGCTTGCCGACCGCGCCTACCGGCTGATCCGCGACGACATTCTCAATGGCGTTTTCCCGGCCGGCGAGCCGCTGCGTCTTGCTGTGCTGCGCGACCGTTATGGCCTCAGCTTTTCTCCCTTGCGCGAGGCGCTGACGCGCCTGAGCAGCGACCGGCTCGCCGAACTGGCTTCACTGCGTGGATTTCGCGTCGCGGGCGTGTCGCTGGACGAGATGTGGGATGTGATCGGTATACGCATCCTGGTCGAATCGGAGGCATTGCGGCGGGCTGTCCGCCTGGGCACCGACGACTGGGAGGCGCGGGTGGTCGCCTCCTTTCATGCCTTTGGCAAGGCCGTAGCCAGGCACGAATTGCAGGCGTCGCAAGCCGAGGGCACCTTTGACCAGGCCCTGGAGGATCGGCATCAGGGCTTCCACCATGCGCTGATCTCGGCATGTGGCTCGCCGGCACTGCTCGACATCGCAGCGCAGCTCTACACCAGGACGGAGCGGTATCGCCGGCCGGTGCTGTCGGACGAGTTGCGTGCACGCCCGCGCAACCTGCTGGAAGAGCACTCGGCGCTCATGAAGGCTGCCTTGCAGCGGGACGGCGAGGGCGCGGTCCGGCTCCTTGCCGAACACTATCGCCGCACGGGAGAGCTTATCGAGGCCGGGCTGAAGAACGCCTCGACCGGCGCCGGCGCGGGCAAGACAACCAGGCGCCGCGCCGCAAAATAGCACACCGCTGCGCTGGTGGCTCGGCCACCGGTCCAGTCATGGCTTGGGTGTTGCGCTTTCCGCGACGTCGCACGAGGGCTGGCCTTTGAAGTCCCGCGCCAGACACCCGTACGTGTCGAAGGTCTGGCCTGTTTGCCTTGCGGCTTTTGCCATGCCGCATGAGGACAGGGCCAGGCAGGCAAGGAGGACGATCGTGGCTTTCATGGCAGGCACCGGTTCGCGCATTTCACTTGCAGACATCGCTCCGGCGTATTCGTGGGAGCTCCATGGTGGAGCTTGAGACTGTATGCGCAAGCCCCTTCGGCGCCTAGCGGCTGTTGAAGCAGTCACCCGGAATGTTCATCCCGCTAACTCCACGAAGGCAAAAGTCGGATGTGAGCGTCGCGAGGTGAAGCGGCGAGGCAACGCTCCTGGGGCACTTCACGCATCCTTAACCATGCCCTGAAGACGCGGTGGATGGGGCTTAATCGTGCCAAATGGGGCGGCTACCGACGGCAGTGAAACAGCCGACTCAGGATTGCCCCATGGATGACGAACGGAAAATCACCTCCGACCGGTGGGGACCAGTAAAGTGCTTGGCAAATGTCGCGCTGCTCTTTGCGCCCATTGCCATCAGCCTGGGTGTGTTGGTGGCGCTGTCCGCCAACGGCGACCGGGACGTGGATCCCGTTGTCACCAGCACGATCCAGCAGAGGTACTGACGCGCTCGCCTCGACGTCGATCATGGTCGCATCGCTGGCACTCGACGCAACAGCGTCGAGTGCTTCCGGATTGCTTTCGGTGTCTGCGGAATGACCAGGCCTGTCACTACGGGCGCCGTAGTGGCAGCAGAGCCGACTAGCCCAGGCTGCGCTTGCGGAGCGCATGGGCCTTGCTGCGGAAATTGGCCCTGATTTCCGCCTCGTCGATGCCGACGACGATGCGGTTCTCCATCAGCAGGCGCCCGGCGACGATGGTATGCAGCACGTCGTCGGCACGGCTCGAATAGACCAGTGCCGCTGCGGTGTCATAGACCGGCTGCGTGTGCGCCTTGTCGAGGTCGACGACGATGACATCGGCGGCCATGCCGGGGGCAAGCTTGCCGGTCTCGGGCCGGTTCATCGCCTTGGCGCCCTCGGAGGTTGCCATTTCCAGGATTTCGGTCGTCTTCAGGAATTCCGGGTCGGCTGTCTTGTCCTTGTGGATGAGGCCGGCGAACTTCATTTCCTGGAACATGTCGAGGGTGTTGTGGCTGGCTGGCCCGTCTGTGGCCAGGCCGACCGTGACGCCGTGCTCGCGCACGCATTTGAGCGGCAGCGTACCGGAAGTCACCTTGGCGTTGCAGCACGGGCAATGGGCGATCTTCGTCTTGGTCGCTGCCAGTATCTTCACGTCATCTTCGTCGAGTTGCGTGCAGTGGGCGGCGGTCACATCGGACTTCAGGAACTCGAGCGAATGAAGCCAACGCACCGCTGACGTGCCGTAGGTTTCGGCGACATAGACCGTCTCCTGGGGCGCTTCGGCGAGGTGAATGTGGATCGGCACATTGTGTGCGTCGGCGACCTCGCGCGACAGGCGGAACATTTCCGGCCCGCAGGAATATGTGGCATGCGGTGACAGTCCGACGTGCAGCAATCCGTTTTGCGATTTGTGGTGCTTGGCGACGAGATCGCCGAAGCTGTGCAGCGTCTTCCATGACCAGTCGGTGATCGATGCATAGACGCCGCGGTCGGCAAAGCCGTAGCCAAGGGTGGAGCGAAGCGGGATTTTCTTGAGCGCCTCGATCTGCGGCTCCACCGCATAGGCATCGAAATGCTCGTTGAAGGAAGTGACGCCCGACTTCACCATTTCGACGAGACCGTTCAGGCTCGCCCAGTACAGCGTCTCGGGATCGAAATTGCGTTTGAGCTGCCACATGGTGGAGAGCCATTCGAACAGCCTGACGTCCTCCAGGAGACCGCGCAGGAGCAGGTTCGAGGCAATATGCGTGTGGCTGTCGCAGAATCCCGGCATGACCACGCAGTTGGAGGCGTCGATGACCTTTGCAGCGCCGCTGACGTCGATGGTTTCCTGCGGGCCGACGGCCAGGATCTTGCCGCCGGCGATGGTGATCGCTCCGCGCTCGATCGGCACAGTGCCGCCCATGGGCATCACGGTGCCGTTGATGATGGCGATATCGATGGTCATGCGTATCCTCCTACGCGATCCGTTACGGGATCCGGTTTTCAGAATTTCAGATGTTCAGCGCACATCGCGGAAATAGGGCAGGCCGAGCGCTGCAGGCGCCGCCGGCAACTGCCTCATGCGACGCAGGACGATGACGGGAACGATGATGAAGCACAGTGTCCCGAGATAGGGCAGCATGCCGAGAAGGGCAGGGGCGACCGGCCAGTTGCGTGCCTGCCCGACATAGCCAAGTGCCGTGATCAACCCGAACAGCAGCGCCGCCATCACCACATTCATCGGCCTGTAGCGGGCAAAGATGACCAGCGCGACGGCGATCCAGCCGCGTCCGGCGACAATCCCGTCCGACCATGATGGGACAAAGGCCAGTGTGAGATAGGCGCCGGCCCCCGCCGCCAGCGCCGCACCCAGGGACACGTACCAGAAGCGCATCGCCTGGACCGGTATGCCGGCGGCGTCGGCAGCACCCGGGTTCTCTCCGACCGCGCGCATGTTGAGGCCGTGGCGTGTCTTGAACATCAGGTAGTGTATGGCGACCGGCAGGATGATGAAGGTCAGGTAGACGAGGATGTTCTGGGAGAAGAAGGCCGGTCCAAGAATGGGAATGTCGCTCAGATAGGGCACGATCACCGGCTGGAAGGTCGCCTTGGCCGGCATTCCGGAAAACGCCCTGCCGACGGTGGCGGCAAGTCCCGTCCCCATCAGCGTCAGGGCGAGGCCGCACAGGACCTGGTTGGCGCGGAAGAGCACCGTCGCCATGGCAAACACCATGCCGAAGCAAAGCCCGACCAAGAGTGCTGCGGCAAAGCCGACCGACGGGTTCGGCACGCTGATGGTGACGGCGATTGCCGTCACCGCGCCGAGTGCCATCAGGCCCTCGACGCCCAGATTGACCACCCCGACGCGCTGGCAGATGACCTCGCCCAGTGCTGCCAGTGCCAGGACGCCTCCGGCAAGCACGGCGGTCGTCAGCAACCCGGTTATGATATCCATGGCGGCATCCTATGCGGTGGCTCGATCGGCGCGGACGAGGCGATAATGCGCAAACTCGTCGCCGATGGCGGTGAACAGCAACACCAGGCCGGTCAGCGCCACGATCGCGCTGGTGGTAAGTCCCTGCGTTTGCAGGATGATGCCGGCGTTGAGGATGAAGGCCATCAGTGCCGCGGCGGCAAAGACGCCAAGACACGAGGTGCGTGCCAGCACCGCAACGATGATGCCGAGATAGCCGAAATTGTTGGAGATGCCGCCCTGCAGCCGGTGCACCGTGCCGGCCACTTCCAGCATTCCGGCAACGCCCGCGACTGCGCCCGACAACAGCATCACCGCGATGATGCGCCGCCGCACGGGGATGCCGGCATAGAGCGCATTTTCGGGATTGGCGCCGCTGATCCGCACCTCGTAACCCCAGCGGGTGAAGGACAGCACCGCCGCCGCCAGAACCGTCAGCACCACCGCAATGGCAAAGCCCCAGTGAACCATGCCCCAGAGTTCGGGCATCTCGTAGCGAATGCGCGGCGTGGAGCCGAGCGTTCCAGCACCCCGGTCGCGCCATGGTCCGGTGGCGAAATAGTAGACGAGCAGGGTCGCCACGAAATTCAGCAGCAGCGTGGTAATGAGTTCGTTGACGCCGACAAAGGCACGGGCAAGCGTCGGGATGGTGATCCATGCCATGCCGCCGGCGACGCCCGCCAGGAACATCGCCGGCAGCATCAGCCAGGCCGGGCCTTCGACAAAAAGGCCGATCGCGGCGGCTGCCAGCGCACCTGCATAGAACTGGCCTTCGGCACCGATGTTCCACAACCCGATGCGCCGGGTGATCATGACCGCAAGCCCGGTCAGGATGAGCGGTGTCGCCAGAAGGCCGAGATCCTCCAGCCCGAAGCTCGAGCCGAATGTCGACTTCATGACCTGGTTGCCGAGGGCGAACGGGTTGAGCCCGGAGACGGCGACAACGAGGCCGCCGACGACGAGGGCAAGCAGGATCGCCACGGCGCGGACCGCAAGAGCAACGGAAGGCTTCGGCGAAGGAAAGCGCTGCAGACGCCAGGACATCACGACCTCGCGCCGCTGGTTGCGGGCGCAGCCGCCGTCTGCCCGCCCATCAGGAGACCTATGGTCTCCATATCGGCGCTTTCGGCATCAAAAACTGACATGATCCGGCCTTCGTAGAGAACCGCGATGCGGTCCGAGAGACTGAGCAATTCTTCGAGGTCTTCCGAAATCAGGACGACGGCCACGCCCTGGTTTCGAAGTTCGACGAAATAGCGAAGCATGGTGTTGATGGCGCCGATATCCAGGCCACGGCTTGGGTAGGCAGCGACCAGGACTTTCCGCGCGATGCGGATTTCGCGCCGGGCGACGAGGCGCTGCTGGTTGCCACCCGAGAGGTTCCGCACCGGCATGCTGAAATCGGGAATCGCCACCTCGGCGTCCGCGGCGATGGTCCGCGCCAGCCGGTTGGCGGCCCGCGGGTCGAAGAACGGACCGCGCGAGACCGCATCGGTCTTGTATTCCCGGATCACCACATTGTCGTCGATCGAGAGCGAAGGTGCCAAGCCGCTACGCAAGCGGTCCTCCGGGATGTGGCCGATGCCGAATGCTGCGAAGGCTGCCGCGTCCTGGTGGCTTACCGCCTTTCCACCGACCAGGATTTCGCCGGAAACAAGCGGCCGGATGCCGGTGATGACCTGGCTCAGTTCACGCTGGCCATTGCCCGCAACACCTGCAATGCCCAGTATTTCACCGGCCCGGATGGCGAGATCGATGTTCCGGAGCGCTGGCAGGCCGCGCTGGTCGTCGGCGCAGACATTCCTGAGTTCCAGGACCGTGGGGCGGGCATCGTTCCCCGGTTCTGCCGACCGGTCGCGGTAGTTGCCCAGCACGATTTCGCGCCCGACCATCAGTCCGGCGAGCATGCGGTGGTCGCAGTCTTTCGTCTCGTGCGTCGCCACCTTGCGGCCGCCGCGAAGAACCGTCACCCGGTCTGAAATCTCCAGGACTTCATGAAGCTTGTGGCTGATGAAGATGACGGCGTTGCCGGATTTGCGGAAGGCGTCGAGCGCCTTGAACAGTTCCCGTGCCTCGGATGGCGTCAGCACGGCTGTCGGCTCGTCGAGGATCAGGACGCGCGCGTCCCGCGCCAGCACGCGCAGGATCTCGACGCGCTGCTGCTCGCCGGCCGACAGCGCGTGGATGCGGGCGTCCGGTCTGACGGCAAGATTGAACTTTTCTGCGATCGCGGCCGTTCTCGCTTCCAGTTGCCTGGCCGACGCCAGCCGTGGCGTTTCCCCCCATCCGAGATGGATATTTTCGGCGACGGTAAAGGCTTGGACCAGCTTGAAGTGCTGGTGAACCATGCCGATGCCTGCCGCGATAGCATCAAGGGGAGAACCGAAACGAACGGGCTTTCCATCGATGGCGATCTCCCCGGCATCGGCCTGGTAGATGCCGGTCAGGATGTTCATCAAGGTCGACTTGCCGGCGCCGTTCTCACCCAGAAGCGCGTGAATCTCGCCGGCACGGATGTCGAGGTCGACATCCGCATTGGCGATGACGCCTGGAAAATGTTTGGCGATCCCGCGCAGCGACACGAGCGAGTGTGCCGTGCCGCCGTTGACGGGGCGAAGTCTCGGATCTGGCATTGCAGCGTCCATCGAACGAGGGGATCGGTTTACGTGCTGAGCCCGGACACGCCCTCCACCGACCAGTCCCAGTTGTAGAGCGCGACTTCGTCGAGCGTTTCGCCCGCCTTTACCCGCACGGCCCCGGTCGTGTCCTTGATCTCGCCCGTGAACGGGCTCCAGCCGCCGATGATCTTCTCGCGCACGGCGTCGGCCTTGGCCGCTACCTCGGCCGGAACCGTCTCGCCCCAGGCATCGCGGTCGATGCCGCCGCCTAGGGGAAGCAGCGTCTGGCCGCCGCCCGACCACGTGCCTTCGAGCCGTTTTCGGACCTGGTCGACATAGAACGCCGTCCAGTCCGGGATAATTGAGCTGACATAGGCGTTCTTGCCGTAGCGGCGCATGTCGGAGCTCCACATCGCAGCCCGCACGCCGCGCTGTTCGGCGACCTGCAGATAGGAGGCCTCGTTCATCACGCCAAACAGGAAATCGCAGCCATTGTCGATCAGCGCGCTTGCGGCCTGGTTGGCGCCTTGCGGATCGAACCACGAGTTGATGCTGATGACCTGCAGGGTGGCCGATGGATTGACCGAGCGTGCGCCCATCATGAACGCATTGCTCGACGAGATCGCCATCGGCACCGGGAAGGACGCGATGAAGCCGAGCTTGCCGGATTTGCTGAGCAGGCCGGCTGCCACGCCGAGCACGTAGGTTGGATGCCAATGGGCGGCGTAGTACCAGCCGAGATTGTCGGCGACCCGGCGCCCGTCGGCTTCCAGGAAGGCAACTTCCGGCGAGCGCTCCACAACCGACGCGAAGAAATCGCCATAGTTCGAGGTGGAAAACACCATCTGGGCGCCTTCCTGCACGAACTGGCGGAAAGTCCGGCTTGCGTCGGCGGAGAACGGAATGCTCTCGACCACCAGTGTCTTGGCCTTCGGGAAGGCTGCCTGGATCGCCTTGGCTCCTTCATTTTGCTTGGTGTTCCAGCCTTCGTCCGAGACCGGCCCCGTCAGGCCGAACGCGATGATCGCATCCTCTTCCTTGATAGCCGCGAGCGGTGCCGCGCCAGCCTTGCCGACCCAGCCCGGCATGATGAGGGACGAAGAAGCGGCGGCCGACAGAGCCAGGAACCGGCGACGAGAAAAGCTGTACTGAAAGTTCATTGAATTCCCCCCGAAATCGAGCAGAAGGCTAGTTTTTCAAACCCCTCATTGACCAGCGAATATTTGCGTCAGTAGTGTATCAAAAAACTGTACAGTCGCAGGTGTCGCGAATGCCGTTGATTACGCAAGGCGCGAAGGCGCTGGAAATGGTCGCCCGTTTTGGGTCGATCCGTAAGGCAGCGGAGCAGATGAATGCGACACCCTCGGCGGTCAATCGCCAGATACTCAATCTCGAGCTCGAATATGGGCAGCCGCTTTTCGAGCGCCTGCCACGCGGAATGCGGCCCACGGAGGCCGGTCGCATCCTGGTGGGCCAGGTCAGAAAGTTGCAGCAGGAAGTCACCGCGACCGATGCTGAAATGGAAGGCTTGCGTCCCTCGTGCGGCAGCACGGTGAGCATCGGAATCATGGAGTGCCTGTCGACGGGGTTCCTGCCGAAGGCGTTTCGCATGCTTCAGGCCCAGCATCCCGGAGCCAGCCTGCGCGCTTATGTCGACGGCACCAACATCATACTCGACAAGGTCAAGTCCGGCTCCATAGATCTGGCGATCGCATTCAATACGCCTCAGGATATCGGGCTGAACATCGTCAAGACGGCCCATCTGAGCCTTGGAATAGTCGCGCACCCGTCGCACAGACTGATGCAACGGAAATCCGTCGATATAGAAGACATACTGAGCGAGAATTTTCTATCGACCGACGACAGCCTGACCATAGGGCCCATGGCCGACCTGCTTATCCAGAGATTGAGATCCCCGATCCACAAGATCGCCGTGTCGAACTCGATCGCTCTCCTGAAGGCGATCGTTCAGGAAGGACTGGGAATAAGCATCCTGACCCTGATCGATGTCTACGAGGAGGTCAGGGACGGAAAACTGGGCTTCGTGCCGCTCTCCGGTCACCGAATGTCGGTGGCGTTGTCTCTCTGTTCCCGCGACGTGAACGCCCTGACGGACACCGGCAAGGCCATCGCTGCAATCATCGCCAGTTCACTGGATGAGGTCCAGGCGCTGTCGCTCAACAGCGCTTGAACCGCACGTTCAACTACTCAACGATTTTCCAGTAGGAGTCCTTGCGAGCCACCTGTCCATTGCGAAATGTATAGAAGTCACAGCCTTGGACCTCTATTGCCGTGCCCTCTCGCGTGGTCCCGGTGAGGGTCCATTTTGAGATGCCGGTATCGGCCGTCGCATCCACGAAATGCTCCACATTGCCGTAGTGGACGTCGGGCAGGCCTTCAAAGCGTGTTCCCAGCGCTTGACGTACGTTTTGCTTGCCCTCGAAACGGGAACCCCAGCGCTCACTTCCCCTTGGCATCTCAAGGATGCAATCGTCGGAAAAGAACTCCATGATGCGGTCAAGATCGTGCGCGTTGAAGGCCTCGGATAGTCCCGTCAGTGTCGACCGAATGTCCATCTTCCGTCTCCGTCAATTGGGAATGTGCGTGCAAGCAGGGCCGGTCGGGCGGAAGCCGGGCGCGCGCCGCCTGGCCGGCGCGACTTGTCAGTAGCCGCCGATGATCGGCAGGATCTCGCCGGTGATGTAACTGGAACAGTGGGATGAGGCGAGGAACACATAGGCCGGAGCGATTTCCTCGGGCTGCGCCGGCCGCCTCATTGGCGTCTTCGCACCAAATGTCGAGACGTCCGCGGGTTCCTTGTCGGAAGGGTTGAGCGGCGTCCAGACCGGACCGGGGGCGATGGCGTTTACCCGGATCCCCTGGTCGACCAGGCTGGCGGCAAGCGCCCGGGTGAAGGCATGGATGCCGCCCTTGGTCATCGAATAGTCGACAAGTTCCTTGCTGCCGCTGATGCCCGTGACCGAGCCGGTGTTGATGATGGCCGACCCCGGCTGCATGTGTTCGATCGCGGCCTGGCTCATGTGGAAATAGCCATACAGGTTGGTCTTCAGCGTCGTATCGAAATGCTCTTCGGTCAGGTCGGCGAAGTCGGTCGAGTGGACCTGGAAGGCGGCGTTGTTGACTAGGATGTCGAGGCGACCGAATGCCTTCATCGTCGCCGCGACCAGCTTGCGCGAGACCTCCCTCTCGGCGACGTTGCCGGGCAACAATATGCATTTCCGGCCCTCGGCCTCGACCGCCTCGCGGGTGCGTTCGGCGTCCCGCTGTTCGCTCAGGTAGCCGATGGCGATGTCGGCGCCTTCGCGCGCAAACAGGACCGCCACTGACCGGCCGATGCCGGAGTCGCCGCCGGTGATCAGCGCGACCTTGCCGGATAGCTTGTCAGAACCCTTGTAGTAGGGCGCATCGTAAAGTGGGGCGGGTTCGACCAGTGCCTCCTCGCCGGGCTTAGGCAGGTGCTGTTTGGGAAACGGAGGCGTGGGGTAGGGCCTAGCGCCGGCCTGCATCGCGCTCTTTTTGCCCCCCTTGTTTTCCTGGCGGTCGTCCTTTTCCACTTTTCGCTGGATCGATCGCTGCTTCTTCGCTTCTGCCTGCGGGGACATGCTGGTACCTCCGATACTGTTCCAATCTGCAAACGCCTGGTCGAGTGGACAGTTCCGACACGGCGAGCCCGATTACCGGCGCTAGCTCTCCGCCTTGAACGACTTGGCCAGCGCCACAAGCTTGGCCCTGTCGCGGCCGTGCCGCCGCACCAGCGCCTCGGCTTGCAGGGGAGACACATCGGTGGTCTCCGCGAGATGCCTCACCAGTTCGTCGTCGGTCGGCAGGTGCAGAGGGGTCTCCAGCTCGCCGGTGGCGATGTCATGCCTCGTGGCGGTGGCCGCGATACTGGCAAGTTCGGGATTGAAAGCGCCGTGGTTCGCAAGCGCAGCGAGGCTCGCCTCCGGTTCCAGGTATGCCCACATGAAGTCCTGGCCGGTTTCCGTGGATACGGCCCAGAAATGGGCGACGCCCCAGCCCTCCCGATGAACCGTCCTGTTGAGTGCGGTCAGGTGCTCGAAATTGATATCCTTGAATGGGATGTAGAACACGTCGGGTTCGTCATCCACGCAGATCGCTTTCGCCTCCGTCGAGGATGCGATGACGAGATCCGAGAACATGACCGTCACTGTTCCGGTGAACGCAGAGATGCGTGAATGGTCCGATGCCATGATTGCCTCCCTTGGATGCCCAGCAACATATGATCTCGCGCGCCTGGCGTTCTTGTCGACCCGGCAGGCGGTACGTTGGAAAGCCTGCCCGAAGCACGGCTACCGCAACCCAAAGAACGACAGTATCGCGAGCACGATTACGACCAGCCCGACCAGGTAAATGATGTTGTTCATTGTCTTCTCCTGAGGTGAAAGTGGATCGGCCCGTCCCGAAGGGGGCGCTAGTCGAGGACGTAGACGATCTCGCGGGTGCCCGGATCGACAAGCACCGTGCGACCACCAACCACTACATACTGGTATGTCACGTCAGGCACCTCGACGGCGTGGAGTTCGACTGTATCGGGCAGCTTGTTGCCGATGTTGATCTCCAGTCCCGGCAGGTCGACCGAGGCCATCGGTTGCGTTTTGACATACTCCCTGATCAGGGTTTGCTGCTCCGGCTGGATGACGATCGTTTGAGCGCTTGCAAGGCCCGCTGACAACGCAAGCGCGGCAAAGGCAGTACACAGCTTCAGTTTCATGTTCTTTTCCCTTGGTGGGTGGAATTGGTTTCGAAAGGATCGAAACCTCTTTTCACAACGTCGCGTTCGGGATCAGGTTCCCTGGCAGCAAGATCGGGCTGGGACGGCTGCGTTGCTGCCACTCGATCATGAGTGCGTGCGTCGAGCCGCATGGAGTCTCGGCCAGCCATCTGGGCAAAAAGCAAGTGATTTCGCGTATTCCGCCATCGCTTCGGTCGACTGCAACAGCCCGCAGTTGGCCGCCGCGCGTCAGAATGCCGTGGGGTTAGCCTTGGCCGCACGCGACCTCAGCAGGTGGTCGTGCAACACGTTGATTTCAGCCACACCGAATTGAAGCCCCGACTGCGAGACGATGCTCACCGAGCCGCTCTGCTTTCCGATCGGAATGCAGGCGACGTATCGGATCGCCTGGGAGAGGTGGCTGAAGAACAGGCCGGGTGTGAACCGGTCTTCATAGACAGTCGCCGGCTCGTCGAGATCGACATCATGCCCGGACAGTTTCATCGTCATGGCCTTCCGGTGTTCGGGCCGGTCCGCCTGGGTGGGAGGACGGCCCGCGCAATTCTGTTCTGGTCATTCGGCAATGTCGTGTGCGCGCAACTGGTCGTCGGCCGGCGTTGCCTCGATGCGCGCTTTTCTTGGATTGAAGGCGGCATGCCGTTCAAGAATCGCGTCCGATTGCTCGGGCGCTTCGTATGACCACATGAAATTGTCGGCAGCCTCGCCCACGGCATTCACGCTCCAGTAGGTCGCGATCCCCAGATGCTCATGATCTGCAACCGTCGCCCGTGTCAGGAAGTCGAAATAGACATCCTCGAAGGGGAGGAAATAGACCGGATCCTTGCCCGGGATGCTCAAGAGCTTGGCATTCTTCGACGATCCAATGATCGCGTCGGAAAAGCTGACCGTCACTGTTCCGATGAAGGGCGTGATCGTGGTGGGGTCGCGTTGCGGTTCATACATCGTTGTTGCTCCTCCCGAAGGGCGCTGCGGACCGGGCGGGTGAGATGCTCGTCTGCCTATTCGTTGGCCAGGAAGAGAAACCGGGAAAAAGACTTCCTGTTCATCGGCGCCGCCATGCCCGGTTGACGCAGTCCGCAGCTTCTATCGAACGTATGGAAATGCAAAAGGTTCAGCAGAACTTGTCGCGTTGCACCCGCTGCCCATTTTTGCGGATCGAGCGCCGTCGCAGCTTGCCCGGGCCAGACTGGTCTGTCGCCGCTCATCCTCCAGCAACGTGGCATCCCAAAGCGCGGGTCGTGTTGCTGGTCGATGCGAGCGTTGCTTTCGCTTCGCCAGGAATGGGTCATAGCGAGGCGGCACCCTTGCGTATCCGTCTGGCGCCCAGCTCTTCCAGCGCCATGCGAGCGCATCGCAAGTCGGCCTGCCAGCCATCGTCGGGGTTCATCGCGCTTTCGGATGCGGCACGTTGCAGGGCTCGAGCCTCGTCTTCGAAGTGACGCAGCCTTTGGATCTTGATCTCGTCCGACGCCATGGGATCTTCAAGAATGCTTCGCACCAGCTTCTCGCACCGGCTGTCCATCGTTGCACCTGTCCGTTCGTTTTCCACGAGAGATAGAATGACGGGCCAGTGGCAATGGTTCCGATCTTGTTATTTGGGGGGCGGCTCGCGCGGTCTGGCCGGGAAGCACAATTGAATTGGCCGGGCGCAAGGTTCCTTGCAACTCATCGGGTTGTTGGCCGTTGTCCTGCCATTGGGCTGCGGAGGCTGGGCTCCAACCTTGGAGAAGACGCATGGGCGAGATCGTGGAATTTGCCGCCAACCATGTCTTCGTGAAGCACCACGGTGATGGTTGGATCGTCCGCGTTCTCGAAAACGGAGGACGAACCGACTATCGGTTCGAACGGCTGTCCTGGGCCGAGAAGTTCGCCAGAAATGAACGCTTCCGCCTGCGTGAATGTGCACGCTTGCTTTGATGGGCATCAATCTGGCGTATGTCGAGGTTCACGCCTCCACCGTGTACCGCCGCCGCACTGCTTCCGAAATCGCCGCTCTGCTGGCCTTCGGGTCCAGCGATTGGTCGCGTTCTATCGCCGAAGCCTCCTTGGCCAGCTTCTTGTCCTTGACCTTGTTTCGAAACCAATCGGAATAGTCGCCGGCACGGCGGTGATGTTCCCAGGTGGGATCGTCGACCCCATCGGCTATCTGCAGGAAAATCATCAGGTTCTGGGCTTTCAGGTTGAGCGCGCCCTCTGCTCCCTTGAAATAGAAGCTGCTGTCGCCGAGGTCGCCTTCCGCATATTTGCGCTTGTGCCGCTTTTTCTCCTGCCTGGGCGGATCGACTGAAATCGCCTGCGGCGGTTGGCCTGCCGCTCGCTTCCAGAAGATCACTTGCTTGTCGGAAGGTGGCGACACGGCTGCGGGAGCTTGGTCATCGACGGCCTCGCAGAAGGGCGCAAGCACCTGGTCGGCCTCAGGGCCGAGCGCGACGACCGTCTCGACGGACTCAAGGACATCCGTCGAGACCAGGTCTGGGTGTACCGTTATCAGGATGGTCGCCGGAAGTTCCTTGGGCAGCGAAAATGAGGCGCCGACACGCGCGGCGGGCAGGAGGTGGTGCGCTTCGTCGATGACCAGCCAATGCGGCCGGCCGGTGCGGGCCCGCAGCGCCGCGAGTTCGGGCAGCAGCTTGGCAAAATATTCCGGCCTGTCGTCGGTCTTCAGTCCGAGCATGTTCACGGCGATGTTGTTCGACGGTTTCGCCAGCAGGTGCAGAATTTCCCGAACGCTTGGCGGGGTGCCAGCGTCGCCGACAACGGCGACATCCTGGAGTTGCTCATAGTCTCCTTCCGGGTCGAGGATGCAGAACTGGAAGCCCTTCTCGACGAAACGCTCGGTGAGCATGGTCGCAAGCGTCGATTTGCCTATCCCCGAATTACCGGCGATCAGGATCCCGCCGCCGGATGGCGAGATGTCAACGTCTGACCCGGAGCCGGTGACGCCTAGCTTGACGAACTGGCGGCTGCTTTGCATGAGCTCGGCGTCATTGGCCCTGAGCTGGCCCACCAGTTCGCTGACCCCTTCGCCACGCTGGCCGGACGTCACCCTGTCGGCTGTTTCCTTGACGGATGGCAGGGCATTCGCCACGGCGACGCCGTAACCCGCGGCGCGCAGGAACGCATGGTCGTTTTCCGCATCGCCGATCGCTACGACATTGTGCGGCGAAAGCTCCAGTTCTTCCAACGCCGCCGCCAGCCCGGTTGCCTTGTTGATGCCGCTTGGCAGCACCATGACGGCGCCCTTGTTGAAGATGATCTCCAGTTCCAGCCCCAGCCTGCGGATTTCATCCAGGACGATAGTTTCGTTGGGAACCAGCGTCGCGACGATAGAATCCCCGACATAGAGTGGGCTCACGCCGCGCGATCTCAGGCGCTCGACAAATTCTTGCGGTGGAGCGGGGGCCAAAAGCCGCTTTTTTTTCGTCCCGGGCGTGTAGAGCAGTGCCCCGTTCTCGGCGACGATCCTGTCGAAGACATCGTGTTGGGGGAACACCCGTTCCAGGTCGGGCAGTTCGCGTCCGGTCACGAGGACCAGCTTGCGCCCGGTTTTCTTGAAATCTTCCAATGCCTTGAAGGTGGCGCCTGATACCAGGCCGTGCTCGGCAAGGGTCTCGTCATAGTCGGTTGCCAGGGCAAGTACATACATTATCGGTTCTCCGCTCCAGACCTCAATCTGCTCGGCGGATGATCGTTCCACCGTCGGGCGGGAACCCTGCGAACCGAGCTGTCCATTCGAGCACGGTGAGCGCAGTCAGGGGAACCATTGGCCGGTTGCGCGGTTCACCCCTGGGACGACCATCAGGAACCACGGCATGAAGATCGCGCACATCGCGCCGCTCTACGAAAGCGTACCCCCACGGCTCTACGGCGGAACGGAAAGGATAATTGCTTATCTGGTCGACGGCCTGGTGGAGCGCGGGCATCAGGTGACACTATTTGCCAGCGCCGATGCTGTGACCAGGGCAGACCTCGTTCCCGTTCGCCACCAAGCACTCAGGCTCGATGCCAATCCGCTGACTTCGCCGACAGCCGCACATTTGTCGATGTTGCATCAGGTAAGGCAGCAAGCAGATCAGTTCGACCTGCTTCATTTCCATCTCAGCCATTTTGTCCACTTCCCGTTCTTTGAGGATTTTCCCGAGCGAACGGTGACGACACCACACGGCCGCCTCGACTATGCCGACCTTCCGGATGCGTATCGAAGGTGGCCGCATTTCCCGATGATCTCCATCTCGGACCGACAGCGACAGCCCTTGAAGGAAGCAAACTGGATTGCCACGGTTCAGCATGGCCTGCCGCTCGACCTTCATCGTCCTGTCGAGCGGGATCCCCTCGGCTATCTTGCCTTTCTCGGTCGTCTGTCGCGCGACAAGCGGCCGGACCGGGCCATTGAAATTGCCCGTCGCAGCGGACTGAAACTGAAGATCGCGGCAAAGATCGGGGACGACGATCGGACATACTTCCATGAAACGATCGCGCCGATGATCGACGGCCGGCAGATCGAGTACATCGGAGAGATCGGAGAGAGCGACAAGGCCGAATTCCTGGGCAATGCCGCAGCCCTGCTGTTTCCAATCGACTGGCCCGAGCCGTTCGGCCTGGTCGTCATCGAAGCCATGGCATTCGGCACGCCGGTGATTGCCTGGGACAATGGCGCGATGCCTGAAATCATTGACCAGGGGGTTACGGGCTACATCGTGCGGTCGATCGACGAGGCGGTCGCTGCCGTTGTGCGTTTGCCTGAACTCGACCGAAGAACCGTTCGGCAGACCTTCGAAGCCAGGTTTTCGGCCGACCGCATGGTCCGCGAGTACGAGGCCGCCTATGTCCAGCTGATGGACGGGTTGGCGCGCTGAAATCTGGACGCCTCGCAGCGCGTCCGAGACAAGGAGGGAGCAGGCATTTGGCCAAGCTCGACGAACGTCATCTCGATCCAGCCGTTGCCCTGGCAATGCTCGGCGACGCGGCCCCGCGCAATCCACATCGCCAGTTCGCGTTGAAACACAGCGATTGCTTCATCGTGACTGATGACTACGGCGACATACGAGGCCGCGGGGATGGGCTTTTCCGGGACGATACCCGCGTACTCTCGCTGTTTCGGCTGTTGATCGGCGACACGGAGCCATCGCTGCTGGGCGCCTCCCTCAGCCAGGACAACATCATCTTCACCGCAAATCTGACCAATTTGCCGCTGACGCCCGATGGCGGCGCGCCAACGCCACAAGGTGTGATCCACATCGAAAGGTCGCGGCTTTTGTGGGACGACAGGATGTACGAGCGCATCCGCCTGTCCAACTACAGCGCGCACGATGTCGAGCTACCCCTTTCCGTGCGTTTCGAGGCCGATTTTCGCGACATGTTCGAGGTCCGCGGTTCGACGCGCAGCAAGCGCGGCCGGGCCTTCGACATCGAGATCGAGGCCGACCATGTCAAAATGCGCTACGAGGGACTGGACCGGCTCGAACGGCAATCGACGATTTCATTTTCCATTCACCCGTCTGCGCTGGCCGCCGACCGCGCCGACTTTCGGTTGGACCTGCAGCGCCGCGACAGCCTTTCGCTGTTCATTGAAGCCGGGGGCGATCATGGGGGGACGCCGAGCCGCGAGCGGCATAGGGCAGCCGCTGCCAAGGCGCGCTGGCAAATGCGGGCCAAGCGGCGTCATGGCGCCAATGTCCATAGTTCCGGCCGTGTGTTCAACGATTGGCTGTCGCGCGCCCGCGCGGATATCGCGCTGCTGACCACCGACCTTCCGACGGGACCCTATCCTTATGCCGGCATTCCCTGGTTCTCTACCGCGTTCGGGCGCGACGGGGTGATTTCAGCCTTGCAGATGCTGTGGCTCAATCCCGGTCTTGCCCGCGGCGTGCTGTCGTTTCTCGCCCAGCACCAGGCGACCGAGACGTCGATGTTCAGCGATTCACAGCCCGGCAAGATCATGCATGAGACGCGCAAGGGCGAAATGGCGGTGCTGCGTGAACTACCATTCGGCAGGTACTACGGTGGTGTCGATACCACGCCGCTCTACATCTATCTTGCCACCGCATATGCCAAGCGCACCGGCGATCTTTCGTTCATCGACCTGCTGTGGCCCTCGCTCAATGAGGCCGCGGCCTGGATGGAAAACGCAAGCCGGAATGACCCATACGGGTTCGTGAGTTATGCGCGGGCGGCCGAGACGGGCCTTGCCAATCAGGGATGGAAAGACAGCTTCGACGCGGTTTTTCACGCTGATGGCCGCATTCCGAAGGGCCCGATCGCCTTGGTCGAGGTCCAGGGCTATGCCTATGCGGCTTATGCGGGATTGGCCGACCTTGCGACCCTGAAGGGCGAAGACGCCAAGGCTGCCCACTGGCACACTTGCGCTGAAAGCATGCGCATTTCGGTAGAACGCCATTTCTGGATGGAGGATCGAAACTTCTACGCCCTGGCGATCGACGGCGAGGGACAGCCGTGCCAGGTGCGCGCATCGAATGCGGGCCATCTCCTTTACGTCGGCCTGCCTTCGCCCGCGCGGGCGCAGTTGATCACCGACCAGTTGCTGAGTGCTGCCTTTCACACCGGCTGGGGTGTCAGGACGCTGCCGGATGACGAATTGCCCTTCAATCCGATGTCCTACCACAACGGGTCGATCTGGCCGCACGACACGGCCATCTGCGCGGCAGGCCTGGCGCGCTACGGCGCCCGGGACAGCGTCGTTCGCCTCATGAGCGGGACGTTCGAGGCTGCCGTTCATTTCAACATGCGCCTGCCGGAACTGTTCTGCGGCTTCACCCGGTCGCCCAGCGAGGCGCCTGTGGCGTATCCCGTCGCTTGCCTGCCGCAGGCCTGGTCATCGGGATCGGTGTTCATGCTCATCCAGGCCAGCCTGGGTCTTGAGATCGACGGCTTCGCTTCCGAAATCCACGTCACGCGTCCGCGCCTCCCCATCGGCATCGACCAGGTCTCCATCCGCCGCCTGAGCGTTGGCAATGTCGCGGTGGACCTCCATTTCCAGCGGGTCGGGGATCGCATCGTGGCCTATCTCGATCCGCGCCACGAGGGACTGGCGCCGCTGATCGTGCGTTCCTGATTGCATCGATTTTCGGAACCCATTCACCGCAAGGGAGTTCGAACATGCAGGGTCGCGAAAGACTTGCGACCGGGAAAGCAGGCAATCCCCCTCATGGCAATTGAGAATTTTTCTTCCGAACTCGACATTGGCCTCTGGGCCGTGGTGGCCCTAAGTCTGTTGTTGTCGATCGCGGCTGCCTGCCTCGCGGCAGCCGCCATGCGCCGAGGGCGTCTTGCCGGCAGTCCGCCTGTTGCCGAACAGCCCGGCTATTCCACGGAGATGCCCAAGCAGATCCTTCCCGAGTTCGAGCAGAACAACCGGGTGGCCGACAGTCCGCTGGCCAGTTGGACGCCCGAAGCGATGCGCCTTGTCATCGACAAGGAGCTTCCCGACGCCCAGATCATCCTTGTTTCCAATCGCGAGCCCTACATCCACAATCTCACCGACGGCAAGATTGACCTCGTCGTGCCGGCCAGCGGGTTGGTATCGGCCCTGGAGCCGGTCATGCGCGCCTGCGCGGGAACGTGGATTGCGCACGGCGGCGGTACGGCCGATCGCATGGTGGTCGATAGCGACGACCGGATTCGAGTGCCGCCCGACAAGCCTGCCTACACGCTGAGCCGGGTATGGCTGAGCGAGGAGGAGCAGCAGGGCTACTATCTCGGGTTCGCCAATGACGGCCTTTGGCCGCTCTGCCACATCGTCTTTACACGCCCGGTGTTCCGGGAGTCGGACTGGGAGCAGTACAAGGCGGTCAATCAGAAGTTTGCCGACCGCGTGTGCGAAGAAGCGCGCCGGCCCGACCCGATCGTGCTGATCCAGGATTATCATTTCGCGCTGCTTCCTCGGATGGTGAGGCAGCGGCTGCCCGACGCCACGATCATTACCTTCTGGCATATTCCATGGCCGAACTCGGAAGTGTTCAGCATCTGCCCATGGAAGGAGGAAATCCTGGACGGGTTGCTCGGCAGCTCGATCGTCGGCTTTCACATCCAGTTCCATTGCAACAACTTCATCGAAAGCATCGACCGCTTTCTGGAAAGCCGGATCGAACGCGAGCACTCCGCAATATCGTTCGGCGGACAGACCACGTTGGTTCATCCGTATCCGATCTCTATCGATTGGCCGCCGTCGGTGCTGGAAAGCCAGCCGCCAGTTGCCGAATGCCGCGACAAGATCTTCGACTTCCTCGGCTTGCCCGAGCAGATGCGGCTGTTGGTCGGGGTCGAGCGCATGGACTACACCAAGGGCATCATCGACCGGTTCCTGGCATTGGAACAGATGTTTGAGCGGCATCCGGAATGGATAGGCAAGCTGGTGTTCCTGCAGATCGCCGCTCCCAGCAGGGGCGTGCTTCCCGCATATGGGCAACTGCATCGCGAGTGCCTGGATTTCGTCGAGGATTTCAACCGCCGCTTCGGCAATGAGAGCTATTCCCCCATCATCCTGATGGATCAGCATCACAACCAGGGCGACATCTATACCGTCTATCGCGCTGCCGATGTCTGCGTGGTGAGCAGCCTTCACGACGGCATGAACCTCGTTGCCAAGGAGTTCGTGGCAGCCCGCGACGATGAACAGGGCGCGCTGATCCTGAGCACCTTTGCCGGCGCTTCCCGGGAGTTGCTCGATGCGCTGATCGTCAATCCTTACGACCCCACGGCCATGGGCGAGGCGATCTATCGCGCCGTCTCCATGCCGGTGCAGGAGCAGACAGCCCGCATGATACGCATGCGTGAGGTCGTCAGCTCCAACAATGTCTATCGATGGGCGGGCACCATGCTCCAGGATGCCGCGCGCATTCGAAAGCGCAGCAGGGTGGCGGACACGGTCGCAGAGGCCAAGCCGGAAAGACGGCTCGCGCGTACGATGGCCCAGATGTTCAGCCGTCGCAGGCAGCCCACCATGCACCGAACAGGATGAGGCGGGCAGGGGCTTGGCAGGCGTTTCCTCAAGCCGTGCGCGTCTGCGCTATGTCAACGACGAGGAGCCCGGTATCTCCCGGCGCCGGGCCGGCAAGGGCTTCTCGTATAGATCTGCCGACGGCCGCGTCACGGGTCCGGACGAGCTGGAGCGGATTCGCGGCCTGGCCGTCCCACCGGCGTGGACCGAAGTGTGGATCTGCCCAGATAGCCTGGGCCATATCCAGGCAACAGGTCGTGACCAGCGCGGGCGCAAGCAGTATCGCTATCACCCGCGCTGGACAGAACGCCGCGACGAGGCAAAGTTCTCGAGCCTCGGCGAATTTGCCCGGGCACTTCCCCGGCTGAGGCGCAAGGTGAATGCGGACCTGGGCAAGCGAAGCCTGTCCCGGCAAAAGGTTGTCGCCGCAATCGTCTGGCTCCTGGACAACACCATGATCCGCGTCGGCAGCGCTCGATATGCGCGCGAAAACGGCAGTTTCGGCTTGACCACCTTGCGCGGCCGTCATGTCGACATCAGCGGCTCGACCCTGCGCTTTGCCTTCAAGGGCAAGTCCGGCAAGGAATGGCGGTTGCAGCTTGTCGACCGCCGCATGGCAGCACTGGTCCGGCGCATACAGGAATTGCCCGGGCAGCACCTCTTCCAATACATTGATGACGATGGCGAACGATCGCGTGTGACGTCCGACGACGTGAACGACTACATCCGCGAGGCGTGCGGTCCAGATTTCAGTTCCAAGGATTTCAGGACCTGGGGTGGAACTGTGCGCGCGCTGGCGCTGTTCAAGGATCTCGAGCGTCCGGATGGTCTGCCCGCCAGGCGACGCCTGTGCAATCAGGTGATCGATGAAGTCGCAAACAGGCTCGGCAACACCCGCGCAGTTTGCCGGAAGGGCTACATTCACCCCGAGGTTCTGAAGCGGTGGTTCGATGGCCGGATCGGCAAGCAAGCACATGGGGGTCGAAGAGCGCGCAGTGCGTGGCTGGATCTCGACGAGGCCAGAGCACTCGCTTGGCTTTCAGCCTTGTAGTCGCTTGGAAGCCGGCGAGGGGAAGGACAGGGGAACTGAGTGATGCACACGTGTTCGACCGCTATCGCGGGGTAGGCATGTGCAGCTGCTAAGTGGTTGGAAAACCTGGTACGCCCAAGGGGAATCGAACCCCTGTTACCGCCGTGAAAGGGCGGTGTCCTAACCGCTAGACGATGGGCGCGCTCAGGTGAGGCGGTGTATAGTTGGCTTGTTCGCGACAGGCAACCCGTCTTTTTGCTGCGCCGCGAAATTTTTTTGGCTTATCCACGGCGGCGGCCGCAACGCCAGTTCCACTCGCGTTCCGGACCGACGTCGATGTGCACGGAATTGGTGTGGCAATAGGTGCCGACGCCACCGCGACCGGGCATCGCCCGCAGGAAGGTGGCCAGTTCCCATTTGCCGACACCCGGAATCTGGATGTCGGCGGCAGCGCAATACATGTGCTGCGAGTTCTTGGCGCCGCGCGCCCGGCGATTACGCTCAGCGTTGCGATAGCCCGACGTCACGATCATCTTCTTGCCGTAGTGCTGCTCGGCGGCCTTGAGGATGCGCACCAGCGACGGCTTCAGGCAGCCGACATCGACGCTTTCGGTCTGCTTGAGCAGGCCGTTGGGGGCGAGTCGTGCCATGCCGGCGGCGGACGCCACCTCCAGGCCGGGATCCTCGTCCTCGTGCAGGTCGACGTCGCTGTCGTCGTCGATGCCCGACTTGCGCTTGATCTCGAAAAGGTCGGTCTGGCGAACGCCGGGCAGCGCCCAGTTCGAATCGCCGCCGCCACCGAGCGAAGCCAGTTCGACCGGCTTGGCGTCCGACTTTGCCGAGGCAAGCGTGATGATCGGCTTGGCCTTGGCTTCGGCTGCATGTGTCGCCGGCGCTTCAGCTGCCTTTTCGATCAGGGGCTTTGCTTTTTGCGCGGCGGGCGCGGCCTTGGCCGGCGAAGAGCCGAAGAGCGAGGCAAGGAAGCCCTTCTTCTTCGGCTGCTCGGCCTGCTGTGGCGCAGGACCATTGGTCAGGTAGAAGCCGGTGTCTTGTTGCGCCGGCTGTTTGGCTGCCTGGGCCTCGGCAGTTTGAACCGGCTGCTGTTCCTCGATCGCGGGCTGCGCTGCGGCTGCCGCTACGGGCGCCTGCGCCGCTTCCTCGCTGGCAATGGCTGCTTCGGCAGGCGTTTCGCCGCCCGGCTTGGCAAGGGGAACATAACCGACCTGGTCGGGCAGGGCGGCGTTGCCCTCGGCGTTCATGGCAAGATTGGCGGTGGGAGCACCGGGCATCGCGACCGTATCGGCGCCTGTGGCCTGGCCGGTCGCGTCAGCGGTCAGTGCGGGGTTTGCGAGTTCGAGGTTGGGCTCGCCGGTCGAGGAGCAGGATACGGGCAGCAGCGAAACCAGTACGGTCAGCGCAACGCCGCATCGCCGGTCTGCGAATCGCAGTCGTCCTGACCTCAAGCTGGTCCCCTCTCATGCACTGCAGGCCAAAGATTACGTCTTGGCGATCAAAATCGTATGTTTACGCAACCACGTTTCTGAACAAGAAACGGCACCCGATCATCGGCAATGATCTCCCCACGGTCGGGCTAGGCGCCAATTAAGGCCAGATCATGATGGGCGCCACGTTCTCGCCCCCTTTGTTAAGGGCGTCAACTCACCACACATTACAGCAGGTTACACGCGGACCTTGACATAGCTGCCGGGGGCATCTTCCAGCACCCTGCCGTTGATGCCGGGCTTGCGGGCGTCGACGCGTGTATCGTCCTTGGCCTCGATCCAGCGCTGCCAGTGCGGCCACCACGACCCGGCGGTCTCGGTGGCGCCCTTCAGCCAGGTGTCGAAGTCGCCGGTTGGCTTGCCGCTCGACCAGAATTGATACTTTCCCGCGGCCGGCGGATTGACCACGCCGGCGATATGGCCCGACCCGCCGACGACATAATCGACATCGCCACCGAAATACTGGCAGCCGAGGAACACCGAGCGGGCAGGCGCGATATGATCCTCGCGGGCGGCGAGGTTGTAGACGGGAATGGTGATGTCGGCGAGCGAGATGGTTCGGCCGGCAAGCTCCATCCGGCCTTGCGACAGGTTGTTCTCGAGATAGCAGTTGCGCAGGTAGAAGGAATGGTTTGCGGCCGCCATGCGCGTCGAATCGGCGTTCCAGTAGAGCAGGTCGAACGGCAGCGGGTCCTTGCCGCGCATGTAGTTGTTGATGACGTAGGGCCAGATGAGGTCGCCAGAACGCAGCATGTTGAAGGCGGTCGCCATCTTGGTGCCGTCGAGATAGCCGCGATCCTTCATCGCGCGCTCCAGGGCGGCGATCTGGTCTTCGTCGACGAAGACCTTGAGGTCGCCGGCATAGGTGAAATCGACCTGGGTGGTGAAGAAGGTGACCGAGCGGATGCGGTGGTCGCCTTCCTGCGCCAGCAGTGCCAGCGCCGCAGCCAGCAGCGTGCCGCCGACGCAATAGCCGATGGTGTTGACCTCGCGCTCGCCGGTTGCCTGCTCGACCGTGTCGAGGCCGTATTGCAGGCCTTCGCGGATGTAGGCCTCCCAGTCCTTCAGCCCGTGGCGCTGGTCCGGATTGATCCAGGAGATGACGAAGACGGTGTGACCCTGCTCGACCGCCCAGCGGATGAAGGATTTCTGCGGGTTGAGGTCGAGGATGTAGAACTTGTTGATCCACGGCGGGCAGATCAGCAGCGGACGCTTCAGTACCTTGTCGGTTGTCGGAGCGTATTGGATGATTTCGGCGACGTCGCTGCGACCGACCACCTTGCCAGGCGTGGTGGCGATATTCTTGCCGATCTCGAAGCCGGAATAGTCGGCCTGCCTGAGCTTGAGGTCGCCCTTGCCGGCAACGATGTCCTCGGCGAACATCTTCATGCCGCGCACCAGGTTTTCGCCGTTGCTGGCGACGGTTTCGCGGAACAGCTCCGGATTGGTCAGGATGAAATTCGACGGCGAGATCGCGTTGGCGACCTGCTTCACGTAAAATCCGGCCTTGTGGCGGGTGTGCTCGTCGAGGCCGTCGGCGTGGTCGACAAGGTCGCCGGCCCAGCGAGCGGTCACCAGATAGGCTTGCTTGAGGAAGTCGAAGAAGGCGTTGCGGCCCCATTCGGGGTCGAGGAAGCGTTTGTCGGTGCGCTCAGGCTTGACCGTATCCTCGACCTCGTCGCCGCCCATCCGCTGGACCGACTTGCTCCAGACGTCGAGATAGCCGGAAAACAGCCTGGTCTGCGCTTCGAGCGCGCGTTGCGGGTCGGACAGCCAGTATTCGGTGAGCTTGGAGAAGGTCTTGACCATGTCGGTCATCGGCTCGGCGACGGTGTCGCGCACCTCGCCTTTTTCGCGCGGTTCGGCCCAGGCCGATGCGGCCTTGCCGGCCTGCTCGATCATGCGGGCCATGTTGAGTGCGAAGCGCTCGGGATCTTTGACGAGGTATTGCTCGACGGAGGAGGGGGAATCGCCACTCGGCTTGTCCGAATCGTCTACCTTCGCCATGGTTCTTGCAGGTCCTCCCAAAGCGCCCATTGTTGACATACTATCATGCGACGTCTTACCGGGTCCAACGCGCTCTACCGCGCCTGTCGGGGAAACTTTATGACACATCGTGTTGGTCGGCATATTTTTTTCTGCGCCCGCCTGGTCGTATCGGCGGGATTGCTGGCAGTGCCCGTGGTCGCCAGCGGCTGCTCCAGCACGACGAGCGCTGACAGTGGCACCGCCCTTGCCGGCGGTCGCGGCGCGCAGGACACCGGCACCTATCCCAACCTCAACATCCGACCGACGGCTGCCGCGCCCCAGTTCACCGAAGAGCAGAAGGCGGCCAAGCTCGCCGAACTTCACGCTGCGCAACGGCGGCAGGGCGCCAAGGCCGGTGCCGGTGGAGGCAGTTCGGTGGCGATGACCACGCTTGCCCGCAAGCATGGCGACGACACGCTGAAGGCCATCGAAGGCAAGTGCGAGCCTATCGACCCCGCCTGCAATTGAGTGTATATCGCGCACGCATCGCGCAGCCCCCGTTTACCTGAGAAGCGACATGGAAGAATTTCACAAGGTCCGCCGCCTTCCGCCCTACGTCTTCGAGCAGGTCAACCGGCTGAAGGCCAGCGCCCGATCGCGCGGCGCCGATATAATCGACCTTGGCATGGGCAATCCCGACCTTCCGACGCCTGCCGCGATTGTCGACAAGCTCTGTGAAGTGGTCCGCGACCCGCGCACCCATCGTTATTCGTCGTCGCGCGGCATTCCCGGCCTGCGCCGCGCCCAGGCAAACTATTATGCCCGCCGCTTCGGCGTGAAGCTCAACCCGGACACCCAGGTCGTGGCCACGCTCGGCTCCAAGGAAGGCTTCGCCAACATGGCGCAGGCGATCACCGCGCCCGGCGACGTGGTGCTGTGCCCCGATCCGACCTATCCGATCCACGCCTTCGGCTTCATCATGTCGGGCGGCGTCATCCGCTCGCTGCAGGCGAAGCCCGATGACGGCTTCATTCCCGCGCTGGAGCGTGGCGTGCGCCACTCGATCCCCAAGCCGCTGGCGCTGATCCTCAACTACCCGTCCAATCCGACGGCCTTCGTCGCTTCGCTCGATTTCTACAAGGACGTCGTCGCCTTCGCGAAGAAGCACGACATCATCATCCTGTCAGACCTCGCTTATTCCGAGATCTATTTTGACGGCAATCCGCCACCTTCGGTGCTTGAGGTGCCGGGCGCGATCGACGTCACCGTCGAGTTCACCTCGATGTCAAAGACGTTCTCGATGCCTGGCTGGCGCATGGGCTTTGCCGTCGGCAACGAAAGGCTGATCGCAGCGCTGACGCGCGTGAAGTCCTATCTCGATTATGGTGCGTTCACGCCCATCCAGGTGGCGGCGACCGCGGCCCTGAATGGCGACGGCACCGATATTGCCGAAGTGCGCGAGGTCTATCACAAGCGCCGCGACGTCATGGTCGACTCCTTCGCTCGCGCCGGCTGGGAAATCCCGGCGCCGGCGGCGACGATGTTTGCCTGGGCGCCGATCCCGGAGCAGTTCAAGCATCTTGGTTCGCTCGAGTTCTCGAAGCTGCTCATCGAGCACGCCGACGTGGCCGTGGCGCCGGGCGTCGGCTTTGGCGAGCACGGCGACGACTATGTGCGCCTTGCGCTTGTCGAGAACGAGCACCGCATCCGCCAGGCGGCACGAAGCATCAAGCGCTTCCTGCAAACCACCGCCAAACATCCCAACAACGTGGTTCCGCTCGCAGCCCATCGCTGAGCGGCGTCACGAACACATTCCCAGAACTACTGAAGTAAGAGGCGCCGTCGACCATGGCTGAAGCATTGCGTATTGGAATTGCCGGTCTCGGCACGGTCGGTGCTTCGGTGGCGCGCGTGCTGCGCGACAAGTCGGCGGAGCTCACCCGCCAGTGCGGCCGTGAAATCGTCGTGACCGCCGTTTCCGCGCGTGATCGCTCGCGCGACCGCGGCGTCGACCTCGGTGGCGCGAAATGGTTCGACGACCCGATCGAACTGGCCGAGAAAGCCGACATCGACGTCTTCGTCGAACTGATCGGCGGCGACGAAGGTGCCGCGCGTTCCTGCGTCTCTGCCGCGCTCGATGCCGGCCGTCATGTCGTCACCGCCAACAAGGCGCTGCTGGCAAAACATGGCGTGGCACTTGCCGAAGTGGCCGAGAAGAAGGGCGTCCTGCTCAATTACGAGGCGGCGGTGGCCGGTGGCATCCCGGTCATCAAGACCATGCGCGAGGCGATGGCCGGCAACAGCGTCAACCGCGTGTTCGGCATTCTCAACGGTACCTGCAATTACATCCTGACCCGCATGGAAGCGGAAGGCCTGACCTTCGAGGCCTGCCTCAAGGACGCGCAGCGCCTCGGCTATGCCGAAGCGGACCCGACCTTCGACATCGAGGGCAACGACACGGCGCACAAGCTGGCGATCCTGACCAGCTTGGCCTTCGGAACGCGCATCGCCTCCGACGACATCTATCTCGAAGGCATCTCGAACATCACCCAGGCAGACATCCGTGCCGCTGGCGAGCTCGGCTACCGCATCAAGCTGCTTGGCGTTGCCCAGCGCACCGAAAGCGGCATCGAGCAGCGCGTCCACCCGACGATGGTGCCGACGGCGTCCGTCATCGCCCAGGTTCATGGCGTGACCAACGCGGTTGCCATCGAGACCGACATCCTCGGCGAACTGCTGCTGTCCGGACCCGGCGCCGGCGGCAATGCCACGGCTTCTGCGGTGGTCGGTGACATTGCCGACATCGCCAAGAGCCGTCCCGGCTTCCAGCACGGCCCGGTCTTCGGCCGCCCGGCGAAGGAACTGCGACCCTACAAGAAGGCGCAGATGCGCAGCCACGCCGGCGGTTATTTCATCCGCCTGACCGTGCATGATCGTACCGGCGTGTTCGCGGCGATCGCCAAGCGCATGGCCGACAACGACATCTCGCTGGAATCGATCGTCCAGCACGCCAACGGTTCCGATGGTGCTACGCAGAAGACCGTCATCCTGGTGACGCACGAGACCACCGAGGCTGCCGTGCGCAAGGCTGTCGACGGCGTGACCAAGGACGGTCACCTGACCGACAAGCCGCAGGTCATTCGCATCGAGCGCGCCGGCTGAGGCTGGCGCTCCGGGCGAGGGCGGAATTGCGCCCTCGGTCGGGCAGTCAAGCCTTAGATACCTTTCAATCGATTGATATTGTTTCGCTTTCGATAAAGCGGGCAACAGGTCTTGCCGTTGTCACAAGGGTTTGACAATAAGGGCCGGCCCGGTTCGGGCGCTCCGAATTCATCGACTTCAGGACCCTGATATGGCGAAAAGCGTTGTTGCCGGCCTCGACCGGATTCTCACCATGGAACTCGTGCGCGTCACCGAGCGCGCGGCTGTCGCTGCCGCACGGCTGCGCGGACGCGGCGACGAGAAGGCCGCCGACCAGGTGGCTGTCGACGCCATGCGCCAGGAGCTGAACCGCCTCGCCATCGATGGCACCGTCGTCATCGGCGAAGGCGAGCGCGACGAGGCACCAATGCTGTATATCGGCGAGGAAGTCGGCGCGGGCGGTCCCGAGGTCGACATCGCGCTCGACCCGCTCGAAGGCACCACCATCTGCGCCAAGAACCTGCCCAATGCGTTGGCCGTCATCGCCATTGCCGAAAAGGGCAGCCTGCTGTTTGCCCCTGACGTCTACATGGACAAGATCGCCGTCGGCCCGGGCTACCCCGATGGCGTCATCGACATCGATGCCTCGCCGGCAGAGAACATCGCCAGCGTCGCCAAGGCCAAGGGCGTGCCGGTCGAAGAAGTCACCGCCTGCATCCTTGATCGTCCGCGTCATGCCAAGCTGATCGAAGCCGTGCGCGCGACCGGTGCCGCCATTCGACTGATCGGCGACGGCGACGTGGCCGGCGTCATCCACACCACCGATCCGGATGAAACCGGCATCGACATCTATCTCGGCACCGGCGGTGCGCCGGAGGGGGTGCTGGCGGCAGCGGCGCTGCGCTGCACCGGTGGTCAGATGCAAGGCCGCCTGCTGCTCGACAGCGCCGACAAGGTCGCTCGCGCGGCAACCATGGGCATCACAGACCCCAACAAGGTCTATCGCATCGAGGAAATGGCGCGCGGCGACGTGCTGTTTGCGGCGACCGGCGTCACTGACGGCAACATGCTTGCCGGCGTGAAGTTCGGACGCGACTCGATCACCACGCACACCATTGTGCTGCGCTCGTCGTCCAAGACCGTCCGTGAAATCAAGGCGCGCCATCAGGATCTCGAAAAATTCTGATTACGCGCTTGTCGCGGTCGCCTATGGTCGATCCGAAGCGGGTGGACCTCCTTTGAATGGCGATTGAAAAGCGTAATTTCCTCGGCGTAAGGCGTTCGGCCACCGGTGTTTCATGGGAACACCGGCTGACCGAACGCCAGGACATGCTGGCGCTTGCCATCGCCCAGGGCCATGGCGTGCCCGACATCGTCGCGCGCGTGCTGGCCGGGCGCGGCGTCCTGCCGGAGGATGCCGAGCGCTTCCTCGATCCGACCATCCGCGACCTGCTGCCGGACCCGGCAACGTTGACCGACATGCACAAGGCCGCCAGCCGCATCGCCGATGCGGTGCAGCGCGGCGAGCGTGTCGCCATCTTCGGCGATTACGACGTCGATGGTGCCAGTTCGTCTGCGCTGATGAAGCGGTTTCTCGGCCACTTCGGCGTCGAGGCCGAAATCTACATCCCTGACCGCATCTTCGAAGGCTACGGCCCCAATCCCGATGCGATGCGTGAACTGATCGGCCGCGGCGCCCGCCTGATCGTCACGGTGGACTGCGGCACCAACAGCGCGGCATCGATCGACGCGGCCAACGAGGCCGGCGCCGATGTCGTCGTGCTCGACCACCACCAGGTCGGCGGCCCGCTGCCCAATGCCGCTGCAGTGGTCAATCCCAACCGCGACGACGATCTTTCGGGCCAGGGCCATCTCTGTGCCGCCGGGGTGACTTTCCTGACATTGGTGCAGACCGCCAAGGTGTTGCGCGAGCGAGTGCCGGACGCCCCGCGCCCCGACCTGCTCAAGCTGCTCGATCTGGTGGCGCTCGCGACCGTGGCCGACGTGGTGCCGCTGACCGGTGTCAACAGGGCCTTCGTCGTCAAGGGCCTGCAGGCGATGCGCCAGCAAAACAATCCCGGGCTGACCGCGCTCGCCCGCGTCGCCCGCATCGGCGAACCGCTGAACACGTTCCATCTGTCGTTCCTGCTCGGACCGCGTATCAATGCCGGCGGGCGCATCGGCGATGCCGCGCTCGGCAGCAAGCTGCTGGCGACCGACGATCCGGTCGAGGCCGGCACGATCGCCGAAACGCTCGATCGCCTGAACCAGGAGCGGCAGGCGATGGAGACGGTCATGCTGGCCGAGGCACGCGCCGAGGCCGATGCGGAGATCGGCGCCGGGCCGGGGCCGGCAGTGCTGGTGACGGCCAACACCACCTGGCATCCGGGTATCGTCGGCTTGCTGGCATCGCGGCTCAAGGACCATGCCCGACGGCCGGCTTTCGCCATTGCCTTCAACGGCAACGGCCTTGGCACCGGTTCGGGGCGTTCCGTTTCAGGTTTCGACCTGGGTCGCCTGGTGCGCGAGGCCGTCGAGGCCGGCTTGCTGGTCAAGGGTGGCGGCCATGCCATGGCGGCCGGCATCACCGTCGAGCGCGCCAAGCTCGGCGAATTGCGTGCCTTCTTCGAGACGCGAGCGGCAGCAGACGTGTTCCGCCTGCAGGACGAGGAAAGCCTGCTGGTTGACGGTGCGCTGGCCGCCGAAGGCGCGACGCTGGCGCTTGTCGAGTCGTTGGAAAAGGCCGGCCCGTTCGGCCAGGGGCACGTGGCCCCGACATTCGTCTTGCCGCGGCACAAGCTGGCCGATGTCCGGGTGATCGGCACGGGCCATGTGCGGATCGACCTGCGCTCGGAGAGCGGCGGCCGCATCCAGGGCATCTCGTTCCGCTCCGCCGAGGCGCCGCTCGGCGAGTTCCTGTTGAGGAACACCGGTCGCACCATCCATGTCGCCGGGTCGCTGTCGGTCAATCACTGGAACGGCAACCGGACAGTACAGTTGCGCGTCATCGACGCGTCGCTTGCCGGGCCTTAGCCGAGAACGGCCTGCAGTCGGACGATCTCTTCCATCTGCGCCTTTGTGGCCTCGTAGCCGAGGCGGATCGCTTCGTCGGCGCGGTGGAACTCCGACAGGCCGATGTGGCCGAGCTTGGGCTGCAGCGACAGGTCGGGCGGGTCGCCGGCCAGGCGCGCCCGCGAAATGCGGTCCTGGATGATATTGAAGGCCTCGACCATCACCCCGGTAATGCCCAGCCGCGATTCACGCGCGCTGCGATTGGCGTCGAACTGGTCGGCCGGCTTGGCGTCGCGTTCGACCATCAGTTCGCCGGCACTGTGCTTGATGACGGCCGCACGGCCGAACAGGTCGTAGTGCAGGTTGACGGCCACCACCAGCGGCTGCTCGTTGGCGCGGCAGACCGAGACCGGTACAGGATTGACCAGCGCGCCATCGACAAGGACGCGACCGTTGCAAGTCACGGGTTCGAAGACACCGGGCAGGGCATAGGAGGCCCGCATCGCCTTGATCAGCGAACCGCTCGACAGCCAGATCTCATGGCCGGTGCGGATTTCAGCGGCAACGCAGACAAACGGCTTCGGCAGGTCCTCGAAGGTCAGGCCGGACATGTGCTGCTGCATGCGCGAATCCAGCTTCATGCCGCCGAACAGGCCATTGCCGACGATCTGCAGGTCGAACAGGCCGAAGATGCGGCGCTTGGTCAGGCTGCGGGCGAATTCCTCGAGCTGGTCGAGCTTGCCCGCGAGGTAGCAGCCGCCGACCAGTGCGCCGATCGAGGTGCCGGCGATCATGTTGATCCGAATGCCGGCTTCATCGAGCGCGCGCAGCACGCCGATATGTGCCCAGCCGCGCGCGGCACCACCGCCGAGCGCGAGGGAGATTCCGGTTTCCTTGGCTATCTGTGAACCGTCGGCGCCCGTGCCCGAGGAAAAGCCGTTGGCTTCCCGGACGTTCTGACGCGCGTGGAATGACGCCCATTCGAGCATCACGATCTCCCTTGTCCCGAAACCAGAGTACACCGGACACGTATTAAAATCGTGAATCTTTGTGTCGCGGGACCGGAAGCCGGTTCACGATTTCTTGCGATAGGTCTCGTCTGTATCGAACAGGGGAACGCTGCCGTCCGCGCTGAGCGTCGCAAAGCCGTCCTTTTGCCCCACCGTCCGATAGAAACAGGAACGCCTGCCGGTGTGACAGGTTGCGTCGTGGCCGGTAACTTTTACACGCAGCCAGACCGCGTCCTGGTCGCAGTCGGTCCGCATCTCCACGATGTTCTGGAAATTCCCTGAGGTCTCGCCCTTCTTCCAGAGCGAGCCGCGCGACCGCGACCAGTAATGCGCGATGCCGGTTTCGATCGACAGCGCCAGCGCCTCGGCATTCATATGCGCCACCATCAGCAGCATGCCGTCAGAGGCATCGGTGACGACCGCGGTGACCAGCCCGTTCGCGTCGAAGCGCGGCGTGAACGCCTCGCCCTCTTCGAGCGCACGCTTGTCGTTTGTAGCTTCGGAGAATTTCAGAGCGGACATCGCCGGATCCTGGGTTTCGGGAACCGGCGAGGGAAGATTAGAGCCCGCCGGCTCGTATCATGGTGACAAACCGGACCTGTTCTTCGGGGGTGTCCCGGAAAACGCCGGTGAAGGTGGAGGTCAGGGTCGACGACCCTTGCTTGCGGATGCCGCGCATGGCCATGCACATGTGCTCGGCCTCGATCATCACGGCGACGCCGCGCGGATTTAGCACGTCCTGGATGACACCGGCAATCTGCGCCGTCATCGCTTCCTGGGTCTGCAGCCGGTGGGCGAAGATGTCGACGACACGTGCGATCTTGGACAGGCCGACAACCTTGCCGTCCGGCAGGTAGCCGACATGGGCCTTGCCGATGATCGGCACCATGTGGTGTTCGCAATGCGAATGGAACTTGATGTCGCGAACGATGACGAGGTCGTCATATCCGGCCACTTCCTCGAAGGTGCGGCCGAGCTCTTCGGCCGGGCACATGTCGTAGCCGTTGAACATCTCGCGGAAAGCCTTGGTCACGCGCTTCGGCGTGTCGATCAGGCCTTCGCGCGCGGGATTGTCGCCCGTCCAGCGCAAAAGAACACTCACTGCAGCCTCGACCTCGGCCTCGGTCGGCCGGTCGGTTGCAGGCTTTTCCATATAGGCTGATTGCGGCATCAGCTTCTTGGCAACGGCATCCATCTCAGGCGTCTCCAGTAGTCCCTGTCTGAGCAGGGACGAGTTGAACGGACACAGCCACTTCAGGGACCACCGATTGAGTGCCGTACCTAAAGCTGCTCATTTCCACCCATCCTCCCGATGTCAGTCCTGTTGCCTTGCCGGGAGGCGAGCGCCACCATTATATATAGGTGGAGACGACGATTGAAAGATGCGACAGCGACAAGAGTTGCTCATAACACGCACTCAGAGTGAAAAAAGTTGATCGACGACATCTACAACACGAAAATTCTTGGCTTTGCCGGCAACATCGGCCGGCTCGGGCGCCTCGATCACCCTGATGCGTCTGCCACTGCGCATTCCAAGCTGTGCGGCTCGACAGTCACCATCGATCTCACGATGGAGGACGGCGTCGTCACCGATTTCGCCCATGAAGTGAAGGCTTGTGCGCTGGGCCAGGCGTCGTCGTCGATCATGGCCGAGCACGTCGTCGGCGCCAGCGCCGTCGAGCTTCGCGCCGTGCGCGAGGCCATGCTGCGCATGCTCAAGGAAGGCGGCACGCCGCCCGAAGGCCGCTTCGATGACCTCAAATATCTGGAGCCGGTGCGCGACTACAAGGCGCGCCATGCCTCGACCATGCTGACCTTCGATGCCGTGGTCGATGCCATCGGCCAGATCGAGCGCAAGCAGGCCGCGGCCTAAAGGTCCTCCAGGAGGCGCAGGCTTTCGGCGAATTCGGCCCTGATCCAGTCGGCGAAGGCTGTCGCTGGTTCCGACAGCTTGTGAAGGTTCTTGGCCACCAGCCAGTAGCCGCCGCACACGACGTTTGCCTCGAACGGCTTGACCAGCGTTCCCGCCTGGAGTTCCTCGCGCACCAGCAAGAGGTCGCCAAGGGCCACGCCGTGGCCCAGCATCGCCGCCTGTTTCGACAAGGCGGCGTCGGCCAGGAGCGGTCCTCGTTCCGGGACCGGCGCTTCAATGGCGCCGGCGGCTTCGAACCAGCGGGCCCACCCCTGGCGGTTTTCTTCATGCAGCAGCGTATAGCGGCGCAGATCGGCCGGACACTCCAGCGGCGGACCGGACGCCAGCAGCGTCGGCGACAGCACCGGCGAATCGGTGACCGGCCCCAGCAGCTCCGCCTCGCAGCGCGGCCATGACGTGTTGTGCGCGCTGAAACGCAAGGCGAGTTCAGCCTGGCCGCTGCGGAAGTCGATCAGCCGTGGATCGACATCGAGCGCGATGTCGATATCGGACCGCAATTCGCGGAACCTGTTGAGCCTCGGCACCAGCCAGCTGGCGGCCAATGCCGGTTCGACGCTGACGCTGACCACTGAAAGCAACGGTCTGGTCGCCAGCTCGGCAAGCCGCTGGTCGATGTCGTCGAAACTCTTGATGAGCTGCTGCAGCAGGTTCTGGCCCGGCTCGGTCAACTCGACGCGGCGGTGATAGCGCACGAAGAGCGGCTGCTGCAGGAATGTTTCCAGTTCGCGTATCTGGCGGCTGATGGCGGCCTGGGTGACAAACAGCTCTTCCGCCGCGCGGCTGAAGCTCAGGTGCCGTCCGGCTGCCTCGAAGCTTCTCAATGCTGTCAGCGGCAACCGCCCGCGCTTCATTCGCATAATCTCAAGTTATCCATGGTGGACGTTATACTCGTTTGAAGGAAACGACCAGAGGCGGTCAAATCCTCCCATCAAGGAGGCAAGACCATGCCGACGCTCTTCAACGCTTATGCGGAAATGTTCCGCATCGCGACTTTCCAGGCCGACCATTCCCCTCGCTTCACAGGACGCTGCGGCGCCGCTCGGCAGCAGCTCGATGTCCCGCAGCATCGGTGCCCCCACCGACCGGCGAAACTCAGCTGGCTTGCGTGACACGGCGCCGCAACTGGGCGGTCCTATGCGCCGGACATTGCGTCTGCATGTCGGAATTGACATCTATGGCGGATGGACAACCCGGAGCGATGCAGGCGGTGAGCGGCGGCCACGACCATAGCCATCCCAAACTGGCGGCACGGGGCCGCAATTGGCCCGGTCCCTGGCGCAAGACGCCGGGGCGTGTGTTCGGCACGACCCTGGTACGGCTCTATCAGCTCACACTTTCGGGTTTCATCGGCAATTCGTGCCGGCACCTGCCGACCTGCTCGGAATACGCGCACGAGGCGATTGCCCGCCATGGCCTGTGGGCCGGCGGCTGGATGGGTCTTGTCAGGGTGTCGCGCTGCGGGCCGTGGGGCACGCACGGCATCGACCGCGTGCCGGAGGAACTGGCGCCACGCTATCGCTGGTTCACGCCCTGGCGGTATCGAGAGGTCGGTCGAACGTGCGACCGTGGATAGAACGATGCGGGCTGTATTATCCCGCCAGCCGGGCAATCGTTAAAATTTCACTCATTATTTGTTAAGCGAAATGTAAGCATTCTGCGCCCGCCTGGTCCCAGGCCCAAGGTTCCATTTCAGCTGCACCCGCTTTTCCGAAAGCGATTTTTGTTCGAGAGGGCTTGATGCAGGCTTTGCGTGCAGCGCGGGGTGTCCGCACTTTTTTTGGTGCTCTGTTCGCGGTCGCCGTCGTCATGCTGGGCACCCGGTGCGACGATGGCCGAAACCTCTTGGGTCGTGCTCGATGCGGACCGTGGTGTGGTTTTGGCGGAGCAAGGCGGTAGCCGTATCCAGCCGCCTGCCTCACTGGCCAAGATGATGACGCTCTACATAACGTTCGAGGCGATCCGTGATGGCCGGCTGCGGTGGGATGATCAGATCGTGATGTCCCGCCATGCTTCCATGAAAATTCCCACCAAGTTATGGGTGAAGCCCGGCGACACGATCAGCGTGCGTGAAGCAGTGGACGGCATGATCGTTGTCTCCGCCAACGATGCAGCCGCCGCCATAGGCGAGCGTCTGGCCGGATCGGAAGCTGCCTTCGGTCGTTTGATGACGCGACAGGGCAGGCGGCTCGGGATGAAGCACACCGTCTTTACCAACCCGTCCGGGCTGACTGACGGGCTCAGGCAGACGACGACGGCACGAGACATGGCTGTGCTCGGTCTGGCGCTTCAGCGAGAATTTCCCAAGGAATATAGTCTGTTCTCGCAACCATCCCTTGTATTTCGCGGAAAGCGTCGCAAGGGCCACAACAACCTCATGTACCGACATGACGGCGTGGACGGGATCAAGACGGGATATACCAGTGCGGCAGGCTACAACATCGCGAGCTCCGCCACGTTAAATGGCCACCGCCTCATCGGCGTGGTGCTCGGCGGCAAGACGGCGCGCAAGCGCGACGAGCAGATGGCGGCGCTGTTGACGCGCTTCAGCCGGCAGAAGGGCGTCACCGCCCCCACGCCTTTGGTGGCGCTTGCGGTGCCTGTTCCGACGCCACGACCGCCGATGGAAGTTGCCATGGATGATTCCATGATCGAACAGGGCGATGGCGGCTTCCCCGCGTCTGCACTGACGGGATGGCACATTCAGATCGCTGCCTTGCCGGGCCAGGAGGCTGCTCGGGCATTGCTGGACAAGGTCACGAAATCTGTCCGCTCCGTTCATGCCGGTGCTTCAGCGCAGATCGAGCCTACAATTCGCAACGGCAAGACACTCTATCGGGCACGTTTCGAAGGTTTTGACGATGAGGCCACAGCGAAGCGGGCATGCGCTGTGATTCAGCGCAAGAGACTTGACTGCATTGCCGCGGAATCGCCCTGAGCATAGGGCCGTGCAATTGGGAACATCACACGTGTCCTTTGCGATCCGTCATCTTGCCCTAGGCGCAACCACACTTCTTGCCTTGCTGGCTTTGATGCCTGCGTCCTCTGCGACCGAACTGGTCGTCCCGAGACCGATCCTCGAATGCACCCTCATCGTCGATGCGGGCAACGGTGCCGTGTTGCGTCGCGACGGCACCTGCGACCGCCGGGTAAGCCCGGCATCCACGTTCAAGGTGCCGCTGGCGCTGATGGGGTACGATGCCGGCATTCTCGCCGATGCGCATTCGCCACGCTGGGACTACCGGCCCGAGTTCGATGCGGTGAAGCGCGACCACAAGGCGGTCGACCCGACGATATGGGAGCGGGACTCGGTCCTGTGGTTCTCCCGTGAGATGACGCGCAAGCTCGGTAGCAAGCGGTTTGCCGGCTATGTCGGTGGCTTCGCCTATGGCAACGGCGACATCTCGGGCAATCCCGGCAAGAAGGATGGGCTTACGCATAGCTGGCTGAGTTCCTCGTTGAAGATCTCGCCCGATGAGCAGGTCGGCTTCATCCGTCGCATCCTTGAGCGCAGCCTGCCGGTTTCAACGCGCTCCATCGATCTCACGATGGCCGTGTTGCCGCCTTTCCAGGCGGGCGACTGGCAGGTCAAGGGCAAGACCGGTACCGGCTGGCTGACTGGCAAGTCGGGCAAGATCGACCGCAGCAGGCCCCTCGGCTGGTTTGTCGGCTGGGCCGAGAAGGGTGGCCGCCGCATCGTCTTCGCCAGGCTTTTCGTCAATGATGGCAAGAGCCCGGTGTTCCTCGGCCCCAAGGTGCGCGACAGTTTCCTGGCAAGTCTTCCCGAGTTGGTGGAGCCGGCCGACTAACGCGCCGTCATAGTTGCGGGGCGCGGCAGGGCAGTGCTGCCCGGCTTTACGACAGCCCATTCTCCCCCTAAAAGGTCGCTCGTTGCCGGACGCATCCGGTGTTTTTGCCCACCCGCGCTCGTTTGCGGGACTGGATAGGAGAAGAGCTTTGTCGAATTCCGTTTCCCTGACATTTCCCGATGGTTCCGTTCGCGAATACGACGCGGCGCTGACCGGTGCTGGCCTGGCCGAGTCGATCTCGAAGTCGCTTGCCAAGAAAGCCGTGGCCTATGCCATCGACGGCACCGTGCGCGACCTGTCCGACCCGCTCGGCAAGTCCGGTAAGGTCGAGATCGTCACCCGCGATGATCCGCGCGCGCTGGAACTGATACGTCACGACGCGGCCCACGTGCTCGCCGAAGCGGTGCAGGAATTGTGGCCTGGGACCCAGGTGACCATCGGCCCCGTCATCGACAACGGCTTCTATTATGACTTCGCTCGCAACGAGCCTTTCACGCCCGAGGATTTCCCGGCGATCGAAAAGAAGATGCGCGAGATCATCGGCCGCAACAAGCCTTTCACCAAGCAGGTCTGGTCGCGCGACAAGGCCAAGCAGGTGTTCCGCGACAAGGGCGAGGCCTACAAGCTCGAGCTGATCGATGCGATCCCCGAGGACCAGAACCTCAATATCTACGCCCAGGGCGACTGGTTCGACCTCTGCCGGGGGCCGCATATGGCTTCGACCGGCCAGATCGGCAGCGCCTTCAAGCTGATGAAGGTTGCCGGTGCCTATTGGCGCGGCGACAGCAACAACCCGATGCTGACGCGCATCTACGGTACCGCCTGGGCCGACCAGGCCCAACTCGACGGCTACATCCACATGTTGGAAGAGGCCGAGAAGCGTGACCATCGCCGCCTCGGCCGCGAGATGGACCTGTTCCATTTCCAGGAAGAGGGGCCTGGCGTCGTGTTCTGGCACGCCAAGGGCTGGAAGATGTTCCAGAACCTCGTCAGCTACATGCGCCGCAGGCTGGACACGCAAGGCTATCAGGAGGTCAACGCTCCGCAGGTGCTCGACAAGAGCCTGTGGGAGACGTCCGGTCACTGGGGCTGGTATCGCGACGCGATGTTCAAGGTCACCGTTGCCGGCGACGACACCGACGACGACCGCGTCTTCGCGCTCAAGCCGATGAACTGTCCGGGCCACGTGCAGATCTTCAAGCATGGCTTGAAGTCGTACCGCGATCTGCCGGTAAAACTTGCCGAATTCGGCAACGTTCATCGCTACGAGCCATCCGGTGCACTGCACGGGCTAATGCGCGTGCGCGGCTTTACCCAGGACGATGCGCACATCTTCTGCACCGAAGAGCAACTCGCGGCAGAATGCCTGCGCATCAACGACCTGATCCTGACGACCTATGCCGACTTCGGCTTCGACGAGATTTCGGTGAAGCTGTCGACCAGGCCCGACAAGCGCGTCGGTTCGGATGAGGCCTGGGACCACGCTGAAGAGATCATGAGCAATGTGCTCAAGACCATCGAGGCGCAGTCGGGTGGCAAGATCAAGACGTCGATCAATCCGGGCGAGGGCGCGTTCTACGGTCCCAAGTTCGAATATGTGCTGAAGGATGCCATCGGCCGCGAATGGCAGTGCGGCACGACCCAGGTCGACTTCAACCTGCCGGAGCGTTTCGGCGCCTTCTACATCGGCTCGGACTCCGAGAAGAAGCAGCCGGTCATGATCCATCGCGCCATCTGCGGCTCGATGGAGCGCTTCCTCGGCATCCTGATCGAGAACTATTCGGGCCATTTCCCGCTGTGGTTCGCGCCGCAGCAGGTGGTGGTGGCGACGATCACGTCGGATGCCGACGACTATGCCCGCGAGGTGGTGGCGAAGCTCAAGGCTGCCGGCCTTTCGGCCGAGGCTGACCTGCGCAACGAGAAGATCAACTACAAGGTCCGCGAGCATTCGCTGGCCAAGGTTCCGGTCATTCTCGTCTGCGGCAAGCGCGAGGCAGAAGAGGCAAGCGTCAATGTCCGCCGCCTCGGTTCGCGCGACCAGCAGTCGATGGGCCTCGACGATGCGATCGCCGCCCTGCGCGACGAAGCGACGACACCGGACCGCCGTCGCGCAGCACAGGGTTGAGCGGCCAAATGGATGTAAAAAAGGGGCGGCATCAATGCCGCCCCTTTTTTGTCTGGGTTCAAGAAAATTTGGATGGCGTCACTACGCCCGTCAGTCGGCGCCTTCATTGGGGTCGATTGCCGCCGCTTCGGAGGCGATGACCTCGACGTCCTGGTTGCGGCCGGCAACGACGGTAAAGTCGCGCTGGTAGATGCGGTCGCGGTTCTTGGCGATGATGGTGTAGTCGCCCTCCGACAGGACCATCGAGGCAAAAGCGCCGACAGCCTCGCGCAACGGGTCGCCGGATTCGGTCAGCACCGACCATGACGTGTCGGCGATGGCTTCGCCGCCGGCTTCGCGCACAAGCTTGAACGTCAGGTCGGCAGCGCGATGTTCGACCGTTGCCTCGGTCAGCTTGCCTGCCTCGACGCGGATGTCCGACCGGATCACCGCATTGACCGCGCCATAGGTCGAGACGACGTGGTAGGTGCCTGAATTGAGCCGCACCACCGAATTGGGTTCGACATCGGGAATGATCAGCGCGCGCTCGCCGTCGCTGCCCTCGTCCGCTTCATAGATCGAGAACTTGAGCTTGGCCGGCGGAATGCGCACGCCGCCCGAAAGCACGGCGTCGAGCTTGAGTCCGCCAGCATCGAGCACCAGGCTCTCGCGCTTGCCTTCCTTGCCGACCGTGATGCGCTTGGTGGCGCCGGCGCGGCCATAGGAGGCATGGACGAGATAGCTGCCGGGCGGCAGCTGGAACATGCTGGTGCCGCCCTGGGCGGAGGCCACCAGCGGCAGCTTGCCATCCGGGCCAGCTTCGGGACGGAACACACGCCAGACCAATCCGCGGCCGATGTCGCCGCCCTTGTCGGTGAGCTGCGCGGTCAGGGTGATTTCGCCGAACGCGCTGGTTGCCAGGGATTCGTCGCCGCGCGGCGCGGCGAAACTTGAAATGCCGGGAAGGCTCAAGCCATCGATCGCTGCGGCGCCGTCCTGGGCAAAAGCGGCAAAAGACGGCACTGCAAACAGTGCGGCACCCAGAATCGGTGCGAAAAAGCGGAAGCGTCCCCTAGACATCCCTTGTTTGAAGCCCAAGGCGGTGGCAATTTCAAGGCTATTCGGGCGCCATGGATTCCGACCAGCGATGCGCCGCCGCCAAAGCAGCCGCCATTCCTGCCGGTGCTTCAGCCCAAAACCGAGGAGTACCCGCGCCGTGCCATCGCCGATCATCGACTTTTTGCTGACCCGCAATTCCGCGCCGATCCCGGAACTGCGCGCGCCGGCGCCTTCCGACAGCGAGATCAAGACGATGCTGCGGGCAGCAACGCGCGTGCCCGACCACGGCCGTCTCGAGCCCTGGCGCTTCATCCTCTATCGCGGCGATGCGCGCATCGAGATCGGCAAGAAGCTGGCTGAACTGGCAGAGCGCCGCGAAGGGCCGCTGCCGGAGGGACGGCGCAACCAGGAACTCGCCCGCTTTTCACGCGCGCCGCTGGTCATCGGCGTCGTTTCGAGCCCCAAGGACAATCCGAAGATCCCGCAATGGGAGATGTTCCTGTCCGGCGGCATGGCGGCGATGAACCTGATGACCGCAGCCAACGCGCTCGGCTATGGCACCAACATGATCACCAACTGGTACTCCGATGTCGAGGAGGCTCGCGCCCTGCTTGGTCTGGCGCCGCATGAGCGGGTTGTCGGCTTCATTCATATCGGCAGCTACGAAGGCACGGCCATTGAGCGGCCGCGGCCTGATGTGGCGAAGCTCCACAGCGACTACACTGGCCCCTGGGAGGGCTAGGAACGATGTTCTACGAGCCTTCGCAAGGCCACGGCCTGCCGCACGATCCGTTCAAGGCGCTCGTTTCGCCCAGGCCGATCGGCTGGATCTCGACCATCGGCAAGGACGGCGCGCTGAACCTTGCGCCCTATTCCTTCTTCAACGCGCTGACGGGCAAGCCGCCGCTGGTCTGGTTTTCCTCCGAGGGGCCGAAGGACAGCGCAACCTTTGCCGCCGAGACCCACGAGTTCGTGGCCAATGTCGTCGGGCGCGACCTCGCCGAGAAGATGAACCGGAGCTCGGTCAATGCCCCCAGGGGCACGAGCGAGTTCGGCTATGCCGGGCTGACGGCTGCACCGTCGCGGCTGGTCGCGCCGCCGCGTGTTGCCGAGGCACCGGCAGCGCTGGAATGCAAGGTCACGGAGATCTTTCGCCCGAAGGGACTGGATGGAAACCAGACCGACATATTCGTCATCGTCGGCGAGGTCGTCGGCGTGCACATCGACGAGGCATTCCTGACCGACGGCCTGTTCGACGTCGTCAAGTCCGGCAATGTCTCACGCCTCGGCTACATGGACTATTCCAGCGTCAGTGAAGTCTTTGCGATGCGCCGCCCGCGCTGGGAGGACTAAGTCCCAAAGGCGACCTCGGCCCGTGCAAGCAGGCGCTCGGCGCGGCGCAGATGCGGCCGGTCGTACATCTGGCCGCCAATGCCGACGACACCAGGATTGCCGGCCTCCCTGAACGCGGCGACCACCGCTTGCGCATGCTCGACGGCTTCCTTCGCCGGCGTGAAGGCCTCGTTGATGATGGCGACCTGGTCGGGGTGGATGGCCATCTTGGCAGTGAAACCGTCGCGCTCGGCCTCCAGGCATTCGGTGCGAAGGCCCTCGTGGTCGCGGAAGTTGACGAACACCGTATCGATGGCGGCGACCTCGGCTGCCGAGGCGGCGAGAACGGTCAAGGCACGCGCGAGCCTGAACACGTCGGTGTAGCGGCCCTCGCCGTCGCGCGTGGCACGCGCCCCGATTGCCGCCGATAGATCTTCCGCGCCCCAGGTCAGGCCGGCAACGCGCGCGCTGGCGCCAGCATAGCTGGCGGTTGCGAGGGTGCCGGCGGCGGTTTCGGTGATGATCGGGATGATGCGGATCGCGCCGTCAGGCAGGCCGTTCTCGGCCTCGTGCACCCTGAGCTTGGTCGAAAGATGCTGGACGTCGGCGCCGGAATTCGACTTCGGCAGCATGATGCCGTCGGGTGCGATGGGGACGATCGCGCGCAGGTCGTCGTCGGTCATTCCGGTCGAAAGATCGTTGACGCGGACGTAGATCGAGGCGCGTGTCGCAAGTTTCTTGCTGGCGATGAAATCGGCGGCGACGCCGCGCGCATGGCCCTTGTTGTCGGGTGCCACCGAATCCTCGAGATCGACGATGACGACGTCGGCGCCCGACGAGAAGCCGCGTTCGAGCTTCTTTTCCGAATCTCCGGGAACGAACAGCAGCGAACGCATCAGGCGGCCTTCTTCTTCATCATCGCCTGGCGCTGGCATTTGGCGACCAGCGTGCCATGCTGATTATAGGCGCAATGCAGGAATTCGACGATGCCGCGATCGGTCTTCGACTTCGATTCGCGCACCGAAAGGATCTCGGTCTCGACGCGGATGGTGTCGCCATGGAAGACGGGGTGAGGGAAGGTGGTCTCGGTCATGCCGAGATTGCCGATGGTGGTGCCCAGCGTGGTGTCGTGCACCGAAATGCCGATCATCAGGCCGAGCGTGAACAGTGAATTGACCAGCGGCTGGCCCCATTCGCTCTTGGCGGCGAAATCGAAATCGATGTGCAGTGGCTGCGGGTTCAGCGTCATCGTCGAAAACATCATGTTGTCGCTCTCTGTGACGGTCTTGGTGAGCTGGTGCCGGATCACCTGGCCGACGACGAACTCCTCAAGATAAAGACCGGCCATCCGCATTTCCTCCTGTTGCACCGGTTTTGATAGGCGCTGCCACGGCAGGCGGCAAGCGGGTTAACGGATATGGTGAACGGTTCGTAAACCTTTTGTTCCTAGGGTCGTGGCAGGGGTTTGGCACGGCTGGCCGGGGGCGAAGAAAAGCGAATGGTGGTCTCGCATTTCCTGAGATGGATCGACACCGCCAAGGTGGGCGAGCGCGCAGCCGCCGCAGCCGCCTTGGCCAATGCCTACGTCAACCGCGAAATGCCGTTCGAGGACCGCTGCGCCGCAGAGGCGGCGCTGACGCTGTTGCTAGACGATCCCTCGTCGAAGGTGCGTCAGTCGCTGGCAGAGGCGCTGTCGATGAGCGCTCATGCGCCGCTGCAGGTCATCGCCGCTCTTGCATCCGACCAGCCCGACGTCGCAGCTTTGGTTCTGGCGCGCTCGCCGCTCTTGACGGACGCCGACCTGATCGACCGTGTCGCCGCGGGCTCGTGCGCCATACAGGTACTTATCGCCGACCGGCCTGCCGTCTCCATGTCGCTCTCGGCCGCCATCGCCGAGGTGGGCGAGGCCGAGGCCTGCGTCACGTTGCTGCAGAATTATGGCGCCGACATCGCTTCGCTGAGCTTCCGCCGGATCGCCGAGCGCTTCGGCAGCGACGCGCGTGTGCGCGAGGCACTGGTGGCCGACCAGCGGCTGCCTTCCGATTGCCGGCATCTGCTTCTGGTCAAGCTCGGCGAAGCGCTGAAGGCCTCGCCTTTCGTCCTGGCACTGATGGGTGCTGCCCGTGCCGAGCGCGTGACGCGCGACGCCTGCGTGAAGGCTTCGATGACGCTCATCGAAGGCACTCGCGCCCAGGAACACGCGGCACTCGTCGAGCATCTTCGTCTGCGTGGGGATCTCACGGCAAGCTTCATCATCCGCATCCTCGCCCACGGCAAGGTCGACTTCTTCGGCGCTGCCCTGGTCGTGCTGACCGGTCGCGACGAACCACGGGTGAGGGCGCTTCTCTCTGCCGGCCAGGACGTGGCGCTGACGGCCCTGTTCCGCTCGGCAGGTCTTGCCGATGCGACGCATGCAATCATCCTGCGGGCCCTGAAGATCTGGCGCGAGGTGGCCAATGGACGCCGCGTCGCCGGTGCACAGGAGGTCAGCTGGCTGATGCTGAAGGAACTCGGCGGCCAAGCCGCCGAAGGCGAATTGGCCGGATTGGTCAAGTCGATCCATCTCGACGCGCTGCGCGAGAATGCACGCGGCCACGCGCTGGCAATCGCGGCGGCCTGAGCCGCCGCTTGCCTCAGATGTCGAGGGCGTCCGCCGCCGCGAATTCGGCACGATCCTGGATGAAGCGGAAGCGCAACTCCGGCTTGGTGCCCATCAGCGCATCGACCGCGCTCTTGGTCTCGTCGGCATCGTCGAGGACCTCGACGCGCAGCAGCGTGCGCTTCGACGGGTCCATCGTCGTTTCCTTGAGCTGGCTTGCCATCATCTCGCCAAGGCCCTTGAAGCGGCCGATCTCGACCTTGCCACGTCCGCTGAACTCGGTGCGCAGCAATTCTTCCTTGTGGGCGTCGTCGCGGGCATAGGCCACCTTGCCGCCCTGGCGGATCGAGTAGAGCGGCGGCACCGCCATATAGAGGTGACCGCCGCGAACGAGCTGCGGCATCTCCTGGAAGAAGAAGGTAATGAGCAGCGAGGCGATGTGGGCACCGTCGACGTCGGCGTCGGTCATGATGATGACGCGGTCGTAGCGCAGGTCTTCTTCACGGTATTTCGAGCGCGTGCCGCAACCCAGTGCCTGGATCAGGTCGCCGATCAGCTGGTTCGACGCCAGCTTGTCGTTGCCAGCGCTGGCGACGTTGAGGATCTTGCCCCGCAGCGGCAGGATCGCCTGCATCTTTCGGTCGCGCGCCTGCTTGGCCGAGCCACCTGCCGAGTCACCCTCGACGATGAACAGTTCGGCACCTGCGGCGGCGTTCTGCGTACAGTCAGCCAGCTTGCCTGGCAGGCGCAGCTTGCGCACTGCGCTTTTGCGCGACACTTCCTTTTCCTGGCGTCGGCGCACGCGCTCGTCGGCGCGCGCGATCACCCAGTCGAGCAGCTTGGAGGCTTCCTGCGGGTTGTCGGCGAGCCAGTGATCGAACGGATCGCGGATCGCTGTCTCGACGATTCGCATGGCCTCGACCGTTGCCAGCTTGTCCTTGGTCTGGCCGACGAATTCCGGTTCGCGGATGAACACCGACAGCATGCCGGCAGCCGAGATCATCACGTCCTCGGAAGTGACGATCGCTGCACGCTTGTTGCCGACGAGGTCGGCATAGGCGCGCAGGCCGCGCGTCAGGACGTTGCGGAAGCCCATCTCGTGGGTGCCGCCATCGCCGGTCGGGATGGTGTTGCAATAGGAGTTGATGAAGCCATCGCCGCCGAACCAGGTGACAGCCCACTCGATCGAGCCGTGGCCGCTCTGCTTGTCGCTCTTGCCCGAGAAGATTTCGCGGGTGACCTGCATCTCGTCGCCAAGCGAGGCCTTGAGATAGTCGCCGAGGCCGCCAGGGAAATGGAACACCGCTTTCGCCGGGGTTTCGTCCTTTTCCTTCAGCAGCGTCGGGTCGCAGCTCCAGCGGATCTCGACGCCGCCGAACAGATAGGCCTTCGAACGCGCCATCTTGTAGATGCGGGCCGGTTCGAAATGCGCGCCCTTGCCGAAGATGTCGGGATCGGGGTGGAAGCGCACCTTGGTGCCGCGCCGGTTGTGCACGTCGCCCAGGCTTTCGAGCCCGCCTTGCGGCACGCCGCGTGAAAAGCGCTGGCGATAGAGCTGGCGGCCGCGCGCTACCTCGACCTCGAGCAGGTCCGACAAGGCGTTGACCACCGAAACGCCGACGCCATGCAGGCCGCCCGAGGTCTCGTAGACCTTGGAGTCGAACTTGCCGCCGGCATGCAGCGTCGTCATGATGACTTCGAGCGCCGACTTGTTCTTGAATTTCGGGTGCGGATCGACGGGAATGCCGCGGCCGTTGTCGGTGACGGTCAGGAAACCTTCGGCGTCAAGCTCGACCTCGATGAAGGTGGCATGCCCGGCCACGGCCTCGTCCATCGAGTTGTCGATGACTTCGGCGAAGAGGTGGTGGAGCGCCTTCTCGTCGGTGCCGCCGATATACATGCCGGGGCGCCGGCGCACCGGCTCCAGGCCTTCGAGCACCTCGATGTCGGCTGCACTGTAGCCCTCGCTGCCGTCCTTGGCCGCCGGAGCAGGGCGCTTGGCCACTGCCGCCTGCACCAGCGGGTCCGCCGGACGCGAAACGGGGCGGGGCGGCTGCTTGTCGAGGCTGCCGAAAAGATCGTTGCTATCGTCCATGCTCAATACGGTTTTCCGATGCTGCGAATCAGTTTGCCAAGTGTGCCAGTTTTGCCGTCGGCGCAATAGAAGTTCCGGTTATGTTCGTGCGTCATGTTGTCAAACGCGACACAACCGTGCAACTATTCGTAAACGCAAACCGAAATCACCGGTTGATGAGTGGCGACGATCTGGCCTTTGGCGGTTGCTGGGCGACCGCTAAGTCCATAAGTGCTTCCCAAACAATCGGACAATCAACAAGGCGGGGGCCTCGTGCTTGACTTCGGTTCCCTTTTGCTCGCAACGGCTCTGTCCGGCGCCTGTCTGAGCGGAACGCTGCTCGCCATCTGGCTGACGGCGCGCCAAGCGCGTTTCGTCTTCACGATGGCGGTGGGGATACTACTTCTTGTCGTCCATGTCATCGGCTTTTGGCAATATGGCCGCAACGCCTCGCCATGGCTTGGTCAGGTGACCCTGGCACTGCTGGTTGCCGGTTTCTTCGTCATCCTGTGCTCGACGGCCCAGTATCTCGAGCGCGGTTGGCACAGGATGGCAGCAGGGCCAGTCCTTGCGGCGGTGGTGGTGATCACGGCGGCAACCGCCGCCGGCTATGACGGTCTGGGTTTCGTCCTCGCCTATTCGACGGTTACGGCGCTGCTGGTGGTGATAACGGCGATGTTCTGGGCCGCCGGCGAATATGATCGGCGTATCCTGGCCGCCGTCACCTTGCTCGCTGGCAGCGCTGCCGTCTCCTTCACGCTCTGCGCCTTGGTCCTGGTCCTGGAGGGGCAGTGGTCGCTGGGCACCGTTCCCAAGAACTGGGCCGAAGACCTGAACACTGCCGTCGTCGTTGCCTGCATGACGGCACTTGGGGCGCTGACCATTTCGCTGCATCACCTGCGCACCCAGCGCCAGCTGACCGTGCAGACGCTGACCGACCCCCTGACCGGCTTGCTGAACCGCAGGGCCTTGACGATGTTTCATCGTGACACTCGGTTCGGACCTTCGATGGCGCTGGCCATGTTCGATTTCGACCATTTCAAGCGCACCAACGACGTCTTCGGCCACGCCGCGGGCGATACGGTCCTGCAACGCTTCGCCGATGTCGTCAGGAGCCACGCCCAGGAAGGTGTCGAGTGCTTTCGGCTGGGCGGCGAGGAATTCGCCGTCGTCATGTCGGGCGTCGCTCCCGATGAGGCGCACGAGATATTGCGCGCAATCGGCGCCGCCTTTGGAGCCGAGATCGTCGCCACCAAGCTCGGGCCACTGCGCAGTACCGTCAGCGTCGGCGTCTGTTTCGGCGATGAAGCAGTGACGTCGCTCGATGAAATGCTGCTCGCGGCGGACGCGGCGCTTTACGCTGCCAAGCGTTCCGGCCGAAACCGGGCGGTCACGGCAGACACCACGGGTGGCGCGACAACCTATGAGCCTGCACGGCTGTTTGCCTAAACTCGTCATCCGGCACGGCTGCAGATAGCGCCATCGCCGCAAAAGCAAACGGCCGGACAGATGTCCGGCCGTCTCATCTGGTTTCGGGCCTGCTTACTCGGCGGCGCCGAGATATTCCGACAGCGGCGGGCAGGCGCAGACCAGGTTGCGGTCGCCCGCCACGTTGTCGATGCGCGACACCGGCGGCCAGTACTTGGCTGCGGTGTCGGGGTCGCCGCCCGGATAGGCCGCCTCAAGGCGCGAGTAGGGATGCTTCCACTCGCCGGCAAGCGTCTCGGTCGCCGTGTGCGGTGCATTGGCCAGCGGATTGTCGTCCTTCGGCCACACGCCCTTTTCGACCTTGGCCGCCTCGGCAGCGATCGCGATCATTGCCTCGCAGAAACGATCGATCTCGTGCTTCGGCTCGGATTCGGTCGGCTCGACCATCAGCGTGCCCGAGACCGGCCACGACATGGTCGGTGCGTGGAAGCCGTAGTCGATCAGGCGCTTGGCGATGTCCTCGACCGAGATGCCGGCGCGCTCCTTCAGCACGCGGGTGTCGAGGATGCACTCATGCGCCACGCGCCCGTTGCGGCCCTTGAACAGCACCGGATAGTGCGCTTCGAGCTTGGTGACGATGTAGTTGGCGTTCAGGATCGCCGTCTCCGTCGCCTGCTTCAGGCCCGAACCACCCATCATCCGGATGTACATCCAGGTGATCGGCAGGATCGAGGCACTGCCGAAGGGCGCAGCCGAAACTGCATGGCTTGTGCCTGCATCGACGTGGCCGGGCACGAAGGGTGCCAGGTGCGCCTTGACGCCGATCGGCCCGATGCCGGGGCCGCCGCCGCCATGCGGGATGCAGAAGGTCTTGTGCAGGTTCATGTGGCAGACGTCGGCGCCGATGTCGGCCGGGCGGGCAAGCCCGACCATGGCGTTGAGGTTGGCGCCATCGAAATAGACCTGGCCGCCATGCGTGTGCACGATCTCGCAGATGTCGCGCGCGCCTTCCTCGAACACGCCGTGCGTCGAGGGGTAGGTGAACATCAGCGCCGCAAGCTTGTCGGCGTGCTGCTCGGCCTTGACCTTGAGGTCGGTGACATCGATGTCGCCGTCGTCGAGGCAGTGCACGACCACCACTTCCATGCCGGCCATGGCCGCACTTGCCGGGTTGGTGCCATGCGCCGAGGACGGGATCAGGCAGATGTTGCGCTGCGTCTCGCCACGCGAGTGGTGATAGCGACGGATCGCCAGAAGGCCGGCATATTCACCCTGGCTGCCGGCGTTCGGCTGCAGGCTGACCGCGTCGAACCCGGTGATTTCGCACAGCCATGCCTCGAGGTCGTCGGTCATGGCGCGATATCCGAGCGAATGGCTCGTCGGTGCGAACGGATGCAGGTTGGCGACCGACGGCCAGCTCACCGGCATCATCTCGGCGGCAGCGTTGAGCTTCATCGTGCAGGAGCCGAGCGGGATCATGGCGCGGTCGAGCGCCAGGTCCTTGTCGGCGAGCCGGCGCAGGAAGCGCATCATGTCCGTTTCCGAGCGGTTCTGGTGGAACACCGGCTGGGTCAGAAACTCCTTGCCGCGCGGCTTGCCGGGCAGGGCGCGCTTGGCCTCCGCCGGCACCTTGGCACCGAACAGCGCGGCAATCGCTTCGAGGTCGGCCGCGGTGGAGGTTTCGTCGAAGGCGATCGAGACATGGTCGGCGTCGATGACCCGCAGCAGCCGGCCGACTTTCTCGCCGTCGGCGGCGATCGCCTCGGCCTTGCCCTTGGCTTCGACGGTGACGGTGTCGAAGCGCTTGTCGCCGAGCACGGCGACGCCGGCAGCCTTAAGGCCATCGGCCAGACGGCTAGCCAGTGCGTGGATGTGCTCCGAGATCGCCTGCAGGCCGGACGGGCCGTGCCAGATGGCGAAGGACGCCGCCATGTTGGCGAGCAGAGCCTGCGCCGTGCAGATGTTCGACGTCGCCTTGTCGCGGCGGATGTGCTGCTCGCGGGTCTGCAGAGCGAGCCGGTAACCGGGGCGGCCCTTGCTGTCGACCGACTGGCCGACGAGGCGGCCTGGCATCAGGCGGGTCAGCTTGTCGGAGACAGCGCAATAGGCGGCGTGCGGACCACCAAAGCCCATCGGGACGCCGTAGCGTTGCATCGAGCCGACGGCGATGTCGGCACCGAGGCTGGCAGGCGCATCGGTGACGGTCAGGCTGAGCGGGTCGGAGACGAAGATGACGATCGCGCCGGCGGCCTTGGCCTTCTCGATCGCGGCTTTGTGGTCGCCATAGACACCGTTGGTGTCGGGCCAGGAAACGATCAGTGCCGCGGTGTTGTCGTCGATGGTCGCGCCGTCGATCTCGGTGCCGATGGGCTCGGCGCGGGTGCGCACGACGTCCAGCGTCTGCGGATGCGTTGCGCCGGCGAGGGCGACACGGCTGCGCTTGTCGCGATGATGACGCAGCGCAATGCCGACGGCCTCGGCGACGGCGGTCGCCTCGTCCAGCAGCGATGCGGAAGCGACGGGCAGGCCCGTCAGTTCGGCGACGAGCGTCTGGAAGTGGAACAGAAGTTCCAGGCGGCCTTGGCTGATCTCGGCCTGGTAGGGCGTGTAGGCGGTGTACCAGGCCGGGTTCTCGAACAGGTTGCGCTGGATGACCGGCGGCACGTTGACGCCGTGGTAGCCGGCGCCGATGAAGCTCTTCAGCACCTTGTTGCGGCCCATCTTCTCGCCGAGTTCGGCAAGCGCTTCATGTTCGCTCGCAGGCGCCGGCAGCGCCAGCGGACGATCCAGCCGGATCGACTTCGGAACCGCCTGGGAGATCAGCGTTTCCACCGAGGGCACGCCGATGGAGGCAAGCATGGCGCGGGTTTCGGCCGCGCCGGGCCCGATGTGACGGGCCGAAAAGGGGTATGGTGCAGTGGTCATCTCAGGCAATCCTGTCAACCGATATGGGCTTTGTAGCCCGCTTCATCCATCAGGCCTTCGAGTTGGCCCGCATTGGCGATCTTCATCTTCCACAGCCAGCCTTCGCCGGTGGCGGCGGAGTTGACGAGTGCCGGGTCGGACGAAAGGGCTGCGTTGGCGTCGGTGATCTCGCCGTCGAGCGGCGCATAGACGTCCGAAGCCGCCTTGACGGATTCGACGACGACGGCGACGTCGCCCTTGGCGAGCTTGCGTCCGGCTTCAGGCAGTTCGACGAAGACGAGGTCGCCAAGCTGTTCCTGCGCGTAGTCGGTGATGCCGACCGTTGCGATGTCGCCCTCGACGCGCAGCCACTCGTGGTCTTCTGTGTAATAGGTCTTGGTCATGGAAATTATCCTTTGCGATAGCGATGCTGCGTGAAGGGAAGGGAATGGACGTCGACAGGCACCCTGGTGCCGCGAACATCGGCGAAGACGCGGGTGCCGGCCTTGGAAAGCGATGCCGGGACATAGCCCATGGCGACCGGGAAGCCGGCCGAGGGACCGAAGCCGCCCGACGTGACGCGACCGGCCGGATTGCCGTCGGCGTCAAAGAGTTGCGTGCCCGAACGCACCGGCTGGCGGCCTTCGGGCTTCAGCCCGACACGCTTTTCCACAGCTCCGTCGGCGAGGATCTTGGCGAGTGCCGCGCGTCCGATGAACGTGCCTTCGGTGCGCAGATCCTTGGGGATGGCCCACATCAGGCCAGCGCCTGCCGGGTCGGTCTCGGGCGTTATGTCGTTGCCGTGCAGGCAGAGGCCGGCTTCGAGCCGCAGGCTGTCGCGTGCGGCCAGGCCGATCCACATGACGCGTTCGTCGCCGAGCAGCTTGCCCAGCAGTTCGCGGGCGTCCGCCTCGGGCAGGCCGATCTCGAAACCGTCTTCCCCGGTATAGCCCGAGCGGCTCATGAACCAGTTGGCGCGGGGTTCGAGGCCCTGCATGAAGAACAGCCCGTCAGTGACAATGCCTGCCTTTGCCAGCACCTCGGCCGCTTCCGGGCCCTGGATGGCGATGAAGACACGGTCGAGCGGCTCGACCGTGGCATCGAAGCCCTTGGCTAGGTCGCGCAGATGCGCTTCGTCGGTCGCGGCGTTGCCGGCATTGGCCACCACCATGAAGCGCTCGTCGCCGAGCCGGGTGATGATCAGGTCATCGATGATGCCAGCCGCCTCGGTCAGGAAGAAGGTGTACTTCGACTGGCGAAGCTCGAGCGCCTTGGAGTCGAGCGGGCAGGCACGGTTGAGCAGGTCGGCGGCACCGGGGCCGCTGACCACGAACAGCTTCATGTGGGAAATGTCGAACAGGCCGACATGCTCGCGGGTGTGAAGGTGCTCCTTCATCACGCCGGCGGGATAGGTCAGCGGCATGTTCCAGCCGGCAAAGGCACCAAAGCGCGCGCCAGCGGCGGAATGCAGGTCTGCAAGCGGTAGGTTGTGGGTGTTGTCGCCCGTCATGTCTTCTCCAGAGTCGCACGTGTCCAGCCGCTGCGGCGGCCATTCCGTGCCCCTCTGTCTGAAGCCTGAGAGACTCGCGCTCCGGAACTCTGTCGGCAGCGCTTACACCTTCGGCGCGGGGTTTTCGGCCCCGACTTTCCAGAGTGTCCTTCCCGTTTACGGTTCTTTTGCCTGAGAGATTTCGGGCGATTTCCCCTTCGGCGTCAGCTTTCGCTGCTCTCTCCCGCAAACAGGTGGAGCCCGCAAAGGCCCCAGACGACTCGTCAATATCCCAACGACGACTCTTTGTCACCTAGGAGCGCAGTGCTTATTCACACGGCCGGATAGTCCCATCCAATACTTCCGGGTAGTGAACGCAATTGCTGTCACTGTCGTCAGATGCCGCCATACCAGTCGTAGCCTCGGTCTTCCCAATAGCCGCCCTTGCCCAGGCCCATCGCGCCGAGACCGTCGACCAACTCGATCCTGTGCACGTATTTCGGCATCTTGTAGCCGAGCTGGCGTTCGACCCTGACGCGCAGCGGCGCGCCGTTCTCGACCGGCAAAGCCTTGCCGTTCATGCCGTAGGCCAGGATCGTCTGCGGGTGCCGCGCGTCGACCAGGTCGATCGATCCATAATATTTGACCTCGCCGGACAGGCTGCGCTCGATCGTGTCCAGGCAGTGGAAAACCGCGTAGCGGGCATTCGGCTTCACCACGGCGGCGTCGAGCACCAGCCCCATCTGCACGCCGGTCCATTTGGCGATGCAACTCCAGCCCTCGACGCAGTCATGCCGGGTGATCTGGGTGCGCGAAGGCATCGCCATCAGTTGCTCTCGCGACAGCGACAGCGGCTTTTCGACGAGCCCGGCCACGTCGAGCCGCCAGTCGGCGAACTGATTCGACAGCAGGCCCTTGTAGGTGTCGTCGTCGGGTGCAGTCACGCCGTTGGGCCGCTGCGGCTGGCGAATGTCCGCCTCGGAGAACTCCTGGGCAAGCGAAGCGCGGCCCGCGAGCAGCCTCTGCGCGCGATAGGTCAGTCCGTTGGCGCCTTCGAGCACGTTGCGCACGCCGTTGTCGCGGTCCTGCAGGAAGTCGAATGCATCGCAGCCGGACAGTGCCATTCCCGAGATGCCGAGCGATGCCGCGGTCAGAAAGCGCCGGCGGTTGAGTTGGAATTTCGGCATGTCACGCACTCCCATTGTGGGAACCGTTGTCGCCATTGGGCGGATCCGTGCGGTACCACCCGGTGACGATCGAGCGCAGTTCGTTGATCGGGCCTGCCGCCAGGATCATCAGCATGTGGACGATGAAGAACGCGACCAGAAGCACCATCGCAACGAAATGTATCGTTCGCGCCGTCTGCCGACCGCCAAGCAGGTCGGCGAGGAATGGAAGGGCCGCGTTCATGCTTGGCGACATGGCAAGGCCGGTCACGACCATCGGCGGCAAAAGCACGAACAGCACGCCGCCATAGGCGAGCTTCTGCAGCGTGTTGTAGTCGCGGCTGTGGTGGAACTTCAACCTGGCGTGGTCGGCGATGTCCCTGGGCAAGCGCCTGATGTCATCGACGCGAGGCACGAGGTCGCGGCGCAGGTGGCCGTTGAGCAGGCTCGCGGCAAACCATGCCAGCAGTGTTCCCGACAGGGCCCAGGCAAAGAAGAAATGGACGATGCGGCCAGTCGCAAGGTCCTGGCCGGAAGGAATTGTCGCCCATGCGGGAAACGCGCGGGCATCGAGATTGTCGGCAGGGCCGGAAAGGCCGAGGATACCGGTGGTGTTGAATTTTTTGCCGAGGAATTCGGTGTAACCTATTGGTCCATTCGAATTATAGTCGGACCCAATGACCAGGAGGTCATTGTCGAACTGGAAGCCCGATTGCTTGCCGATGTAGAGCGCCGGGTGGGCGTTGAAGATCTGCAATCCGCTGAGCAGCAGGAAGAACAGCGACAGCGCCCAGATCCAGTGGGTGAAGCGCGTCCACCACGTTTGCCGGTAGACGAGCGTTCCAGTCGCCGCATTCGCCGGCTCGCCGTCATGTGCCTTGAGAACATGGCTTTCCATCGTAGCTGACCTCCGTCGGGCGCAACGGGAGACTGCCCGCCGAGCGCATACCTTGGTCGAATTACGGATGCGGCAAGGGAAGGGTTTCGCGGTGACGATGACATCGGCGTGAAATCAGCTGGCGAGCGAAACCACGAGATTGACTGCGGCAGCGACGATGATGGTGTTGAAGAAGAACGACAGGATCGAATGGACCAGCGCTGCCTGGCGCATGTGCGTCGAGGAGATGTTGGTGTCTGCTGTCTGCGCCGTCATGCCGATGACCACGGCGAAGTAGAGGAAGTCCCAGCCGCAGGGGCGTTCCGTGCCGGGAAAGATCAATCCGCCGACGGGCTTGCGGCTGCGCGTCGAGGTGGCGTCTGCCTTGCTGTCGCCTTTCCAGTACAGACGGGCGTAGTGAAGTGCCGCCATGGCGTGGATTGTCAGCCAGCCGAGTGGCAGCGACAGCAGCGAAAAGGCGAGCCAATAGGCGTGGGGTACCTGTTTCGCGTTGATCAGGATGAACAGCGAGCCGACGGCAACCACCACGATGCCGATCGTCACCAGGAAGATGATCCAGATCGGCTCGTCGGCCTGCTGGGCGCGCCGGCTGAGGAAGTCCGCGGTCAGCCTCGGCATCTCGCGCAGCACCAGGAAGATGTAGCAGGCGAAGAAGGCGTTGGCGGCGATGCTGTAGCTGAGAGGATGGTGAAACAGCAGTGCCGCGACAAGCGCGACCAGGCCAATGCCTGCGCTGGCGAGAAAGATGAAGTGGCGGCCGAACGGCTTCATGCCGGTGCGCCACCCGTTGCTGCCACTTTTACGGCCCGGCGCGCCATCTGGTCCAGCGCTCCAAGGAAGCGCGAGCGGTCCTGCGGTGCAAAGGATGCGTTGTAGCCCTTGCTCTCGCCGGTCTCGCGCAGATGTTGCTTGAGGTCGCGCATGGCGACCGCCATGCCGATGGTCTCGGGGGTGAAGGGCTTGCCGGTCGGCCCCAGCACATGGGCGCCCAGCGCGACCGCCCTGGCTGCCAGCGGAATGTCGGCGGTGACGACGATGTCGTTGGCGCGGCTGTTTTCGACGATCCAGTCGTCGGCGGCATCCGCTCCCTTGGAGACCACCACGTTGCGGATCATTGGATCGCGCGACGGCCTAAGGCCGCCATTGGAGACGAAGGTGACGATGAGATCGAGGCGTTCGGCGACCTTCACCACCTCGTCCTTGACCGGGCAGGCGTCGGCGTCGACGTAGATGATAGGCTTGTTGTCCATCGCTGCACCTTGCATGCGCAAGGCTCAGGCAGGCAAGGGCCGGAGCATGTCGATATGGGGGATATCGTCTTCCAGATATTCCTCCGACACGGTCTCGAAGCCAAAGGACGCATAGAATTTTTCGAGATGGCTCTGCGCCGACAGCGCGATCGGGCGGCTGGGGAACAGCCGTTCGCAGGCGGCGATGGATTCGGCCATCAGCTTGTCGCCAAGCCGTTTGCCGCGGTGGCCGGGCGACACCACGACCCGGCCGATATAGGCCGGGCCGTCGGTGCCGGAGGGCCCGATGATCCGGGTGCTTGCCAGCAATTCCTTGCCGGCAAGCAGCCTGAGGTGCAGAGCCTCGGGGTCCTTGCCGTCCAGCTCCGGGAACGCGCATTTCTGCTCGACGACAAAGACGTCGATGCGCATTTTCAGCATCGCATAGAGATCGCCAGGGGACAGGTCGTCCAGGCCCCTGACGTCGACCTCATATGCGACTGCGCTCATCAGTAGACGACCACGCTTCTGATGCTCTCGCCGGCATGCATCAGGTCAAAACCCTTGTTGATGTCTTCGAGCTTGAGCGTATGCGTGATCATCGGGTCGATCTGGATCTTNGACGCTTCTGATGCTCTCGCCGGCATGCATCAGGTCAAAACCCTTGTTGATGTCTTCGAGCTTGAGCGTATGCGTGATCATCGGGTCGATCTGGATCTTGCCCTCCATGTACCAGTCGACGATCTTCGGCACGTCGGTGCGGCCGCGCGCGCCGCCGAAGGCGGTGCCTTTCCAGGTCCGGCCTGTGACCAGCTGGAACGGCCGCGTCGAAATCTCCTGGCCGGCGCCCGCAACGCCGATGACGATCGACTGGCCCCAGCCGCGATGGCTGGCTTCCAGCGCCTGGCGCAT
>NZ_LMCL01000003.1:0-101714 GCF_001424795.1 Aminobacter sp. DSM 101952
AAGTCGGTGCGCGACCAGCTCCATGCCTGGGAACAGGCCGGCTACGGCCACCTGCCGGTGTGCATGGCCAAGACCCAGTACTCGTTCTCGACCGATCCCAACCTGCGCGGCGCGCCCACCGGCCATGTCGTGCCGGTGCGTGAGGTCCGCCTCGCCGCCGGCGCCGGCTTCATCGTCGCCATCTGCGGTGAGATCATGACCATGCCCGGCCTGCCCAAGGCACCGTCCTCGGAAAAGATCTTCCTCAACGAGGCAGGTCAGATCGAAGGCCTGTTCTGAGATAAATCTCTCTCCCAAGGCGCTCCTTTCCACCCCTCCTGTCCCCCAGGCCCGGAGCGCCCTTCAAGGCCTGGCACAATGTGCCGGGCCTTTTTTTTCGGTTCGCGCATGGGGGTGGCCTGGAATCTCCCGAGCCCGGACGGACCATGCCGGTTCGCGTCCGGTTCACGCTGAAGGCCTATTAAAAGTTGCCTATCAGTAAAAATTCTTGCACTTGGATATTGCTCTTCGGGCAAGTTTCGAGTCAATATGTCCCCAACAACGTCCGCCTCAAGGCCGGGTGACCGGAACAGGCGGGAGGAACTAACTGGAGGAGTACTACCAATGACAGCTTCATGGCGTTTTTCCACGCTGGCCGATCGCCACCGTGCCCTTGGTTCCAATCTCGAAGACTGGAGCGGCATGGGCACAGCCTGGTCGTACGACAAGGACGCGAACGAAGAATATGTCGCGATCCGCACCAAGGCCGGCCTGATGGACGTTTCGGGCCTCAAGAAGGTCCACATCACCGGCGCCCACGCCGGCCACGTCATTGACCTCTGCACCACCCGCAACGTCGAGAAGATCTATCCCGGCAAGTCGGTCTATGCCTGCATGCTCAACGACGCCGGCAAGTTCACTGACGACTGCGTCATCTACCGCATGGGCCCGAACTCCTGGATGGTCGTCCACGGCGCCGGCTCGGGCCACGAAGAACTGACCCGCGCCTCGATCGGCCGCGACGTGTCGGTCCGCTTCGACGACAACCTGCACGACCTTTCGCTGCAGGGCCCGCTCGCGGTCGACTACCTCGCCAAGCACGTTCCTGGCATCCGCGACCTCAACTATTTCCACCACATGCAGACCCAGCTGTTCGGCTTCCCGGTGATGATCTCGCGCACCGGCTACACCGGCGAGCGCGGCTACGAGATCTTCTGCCGCGGCCAGGACGCCGGCACGATCTGGGACACCATCGTTGCCGAAGGCAAGGAGATGGGCATCATCCCGACGCGTTTCACCACGCTCGACATGCTGCGCGTCGAGAGCTACCTTCTGTTCTACCCGTACGACAACTCGCAGAAGTACCCGTTCGCAAACGAGGGCCCTGGCGATACGTTGTGGGAGCTCGGCCTCGACTTCACCGTCAGCCCAGGCAAGACCGGCTTCCGCGGTGCCGAAGAGCATTATCGCCTGAAGGGCAAGGAGCGCTTCAAGATCTTCGGCGTGGTGCTCGACAGCGACAAGGCAGCTGACGAAGGCGCCGAGATCTGGCGCGATGGCAAGAAGGTCGGCGTCGTGACCTGTGCGATGTATTCGCCGCTGGTGAAGAAGTCGATGGGCATCGCCCGTCTCGACGTCGATTGCGCCATCGTCGGTACGCCGCTCGAGATCCGCAACGCCAGCGGGACGGTCAAGGCAACCGCCCAGTCGCTGCCGTTCGACGATCCGAAGAAGCTCAAGCGGACGGCAAAGGGCTGAGACCTTGGACAGTGCACCGGTGAAGACGATCCTTAGTCGCCCGGTCTACGGAACATTGTCACCGCAGGCCGGCAAGAGCCACCTTCTCATTGCGGACGCCGAAGGGGCGTCCGCGATCCTGGACCTGGCGAAGCAGGCTCCCGCGGACTTCTTCGCCAGTGCACACATCATGTTCATACCGGGCCGGACCGGAGACAGCTTCCAGCCGTCGCTGAAGGCGTTGAAGCCAGCCCAGTATTATGAAGGCCCATCGATCGCGGCGGCATTGCCGCGCCTGACATGGACACTCGCCAACGCCCATATGGGCCTGCGCGTCTATCTCGCCGGCACCGAAGGCCTGATCGGCCAGATGATGCAGGCGGCGATCGAAGCCGGGATCGACCCGGCCTCGATCCAGACCGAACATCGCGGCTCGTGGGCGCGCCGGGTGCAGTGCGTGCACTGCAAGGGCATTACCGAGAACGTCACCACCCAGCCGGTCACCTGCTCGCATTGCGGGCTGCTGCTGCTGGTGCGCGACCACTACTCCAAGCGCCATGCCGCCTTCCAGGGCGTCTGCATCAATGCCGAGGATCCGACCGAGATCCCTCAGACAGAGGAGATTTTCCGGTGAGCGCGGGAACAAACAAGCTTAACGTCACCGTGACCGAAGTGGTCGCGGTCAACGAACTGGTGAAGCGGTTCCACTTCGAGCGGACGGACGGCGGCAACCTGCCGACGTTCTCCGGCGGGGCCCATGTCGTCGTCGAAATGCGCGACAATGGCACGACCCGCCTCAACCCCTACTCGCTGATGAGCTCGCCGCTCAACACGCGCGACTACACCATCTCGGTGCGCCGCGACGACGTCGGCCGCGGCGGCTCGCTGTTCATGCACAACCGCGTCAAGCGCGGCATGGAAATGGTGATCAGCTACCCGGTGAACCTGTTTTCGCTGGACCTGCGGGCCAAGAAGCACCTGATGATCGCCGGCGGCATCGGCATCACGCCGTTCCTCGCCCAGACGGCGCAACTCGCGTCGACCGGAAGCAATTTCGAGCTGCACTACACCTGCCGCTCGGAAGCGCTAGGCAGCTACTCCGAGGTGCTGCGCGAACGCTACGGCAACCGCGTCAGCCTCTATCTCGACGAGCGCAACGAGCGGATTCCGCTCGAGCGACTGCTCGCCACCCAGCCGCTCGGCACCCATATCTATGTCTGCGGCCCCGCCGGCATGATCAAATGGGTGCGCGACATGGCGGCAACCCATGGCTGGCCGGACGATTCCGTGCACTACGAACATTTCGCAGCGCCCCAGCCGGGAACCCCGTTCGACGTCAAGCTGGCGGTGAGTGGCCTGGAAATCCGCGTCGGCGAGCAGCAGAGCCTGCTCGAAGCGATCGAGGCGGCGGGCGTCGATCCGCCCTATCTCTGCCGCGGCGGCGTCTGCGGCCAGTGCGAGACCAACGTCATTTCCTATGACGGCACATTCAAGCACAACGACCATTGGCTGAGCGATGAGGAGCACTGCTCAGGCAAGAAGATCATGCCATGCGTCTCGCGTTTCGAGGGCCGCTCGCTGGTCCTCGAACGGTAGCAGATCCCGGGGCGCACGGCGCTCTGGAAGAGGGAGGAATTGATGGGAATTAACTTCAGGAAAGAAACGTTCCGCGACGATTTTACCTTCAGGAACAGTCCGGAACAGGTCAAACGGTTTCCGTTTCCCTATCATGAAGACGCCTACATGTACTCGGTCAACATCGAGCCGCATGTCGCCGGGCCGAAGAACAGCGTGTTCGAACATCTGATCGATGTCGACGAGCACTACGTTTCCGAAATGCAGGACCGCGCCATGGTCCTGGCCGAGGATCCGCTGCGCTGCCAGTCGCTGCCGCACATGACGCTGGCCGGCTGGGACCTGCTCGAACTCCTGATGACCGAGATGGCCAAGGGCTATCCCGAGCACTTCGAGCTGACGCGCGACGGCGACCGCTGGCGCTGGATCAACCGGCCGCTCGGCATCGACGACACCTTCGCCTTCGGCGACGTCTCCACCCTGCCCTATGGGCCGATGGAATACATCACCCGCCAGAGCCAGGGCGACTTCGCCATCCTCGACCAGCGTGACGGCAACCTCTGGATGGATGCCGGCATGATCACCACCCAGGCCGACTGGTCACTCGATTTCGACATCGGCATGAACTTCTTCGAATGGCATGCGCCGGTGCCGCTGGCGCATGAAATGGGGGTCTTCACCCGTGCGCTGAAGTTCCTGACCAACATCCAGCAGGGCCAGCCGGCGCGGCGCCTGAACTGGACGATGACGATCAACCCGCGGCTCGATACCAGCCCGGAGAACTTCCACAAATGGGGCAGCGACCGGCTGTCGGTGACGCCGGAGAATGTCGGCCAGAAGGTGCATCTGCGCGTCGAGTTGCAGACCTTCTTCCGGTTGCCGCGCTCCAACGCGCTGGTCTTCCCGATCCGCTGCTACCTGCTCAAGATGGACGAACTGGTGAGCGTCGCCAAATGGGGCCGCCGCTTCCATCGCGTGCTGCGCGACCTGCCCGACGAACTCGCCGAGTACAAGGGCCTGACGCGCTACCGCCAGACCGTCGTCGAGTGGCTGTCGAAATATGACGACGGCGCCCCGACCTCGCCCGGCTTCGGCCCGGAGTAGGCTTCGGCCCGTAGCTTGAAATGCCAAACGCCGCGTGTCCCAGGGATGCGCGGCGTTTTTATCATGAAGGGATGCTGCTGTGCTTGGCCCGCCTTGCGGACAGACGACCCGCCGATCCACGACCGTTCACGTTCGGCAAGGGCCAGAAGGAGACTGGTGCAGCAGACGCACGAGCCGAAGTCCGCACGACCTCTCCCCTGTCAGGACATCTGCCCCGGGGAATAGACGCCAGGCAGGGGTCGAAGACCGAGGCTATTCGCTGCCGCTGCCCTGCGGGTAGGAGATGATCGAGAGATAGCGGATCGGCAATGTGGTCAGTTCTTCCGGGCCATGCGGCGCATCTGCATCGAAGAACAGGCTGTCGCCCGGCGTCATGCGGTAAAGGTTGTTGCCGTGGCGGTAAACGACCTCGCCTTCCAGCATGTAGAGGAACTCCATGCCCTCATGCTGGAACATGGGAAACACGTCGGAATCTTCCGACAAGGTGATCAGATAGGGCTCGACGACGACGCCCGCGGTATTGGAGCCGATGTGACCCAGGAGATTGTACTGGTGGCCGGCGCGGGTGCCGCGGCGTTCGACGTCGACCCCTTCGTTGGCCTTGACGAAGACGGCGTTGCGCTCCTCCTCGAAGCGGCGAAAGAAGGCGGTCAGCGGCACACCGAGAGCGCGCGACAGCGACTGCAAGGTGGTCAGCGACGGCGAGGTGATGCCGTTCTCGATCTTCGACAGCATGCCGAGCGAAATGTTGGTCATCGCAGCGAGGTCGGCAACCGTGATGCCGAGCTTCTTGCGGAAGGCACGAACCTCGTGGCCGAGGGCCACCTCCAGAACCTTCTCCGGGGTATCGCGGACCGCGTGCGGATCCTGAAGCAGTGGCGTCGGGCGCGCCTTCGCGGAGACCGCAGCCGAAATGTTCTTGCCCTCGGCGACAGCGACGGCTGACATGCGGTCTTCTTTCACCCTAAAAATCCCCTGCCATGGCAACTCTTGAAATCAGCTTTTCACTAGTGGTAAAATTATTTTCCAACGAGATCAAGTGCCGCTGATCAAAATGACGACAATTGCCTGCAATCTGCTGAATTTCCGACGGGAAATGCAGCAGGAAAGGCACCGAACGTGCGGAATGGCGATTTTTTTGGCGTTGCGGCTCAGCCGCGCATCAATGCCTGAAACTCGGCGGGCGGCAGCAAGGCGCCGTGATGGGCGATGACGGTCGCGGCGACCCTTGCGGCAAATTCGGCGGCAAGGCGGGGATCGTCGGTTTCGAGATATTTCGCCAGGAAGGCGCCGTTGAAGCTGTCGCCGGCGCCCGTGGTGTCGACGACCTTTTGCGCGCGTGCGGCGGCGACGAAGGATTGCGCCCCGCCGAAGTCCAGGGTGATGCCTTCGGCACCGTCCTTGACCACAAGGTTCTCGGCACCGAGCGCACGATAGCGGGCGATGGTCGCGGCGATCGAGGCGTCGCCGAAATGCGTCGCCTCGTCCTCGAAGCTCGGCATGACGATGGTGGCAGCGGCCGCACCCGCCGAAATCGTCCGGCGCATGGTCTCGGCGTCATCCCACAGCCGCGGGCGGATGTTGGGGTCGAAGGCAACCAGCTTGCCGCCGGCCTTGGCGCGCCCGATCTCCGACAGCAGCGTTTCGACGGCATCGGGCGACAGGATCGCCAGCGTGATGCCGGAGAACAAAATCACGTCCGAAGCGTCGATCGCCGCCCGCAGGGCAGCAGGATCGTCAGCGAGCAGGCGCGCGGCCGATGCCGAGCGCCAATAGGAGAAGCTGCGCTCGCCGTCCTTGAGATGGATCATGTAGAGGCCGGGCGAGCGCTCGGGCACGCGCCTGACGAAGCCAGTGCCGACCCCTGTGCCCTCGACGAAGGCCAAAAGCTCATCCGAGATCGTATCGGTGCCGACGGCGGTGAAATAGTCGACCGGCCGCTCGCCTGGCAGGAAGGCGCGCATGTAATAGGCGGTGTTGAAGGTGTCGCCGGCAAACCCCTTGCGCAGCAGACCGCCCTCGGCCTGCCTGAGTTCGACCATGCATTCCCCGATCAAGAGAGCGCGCTGCGACATGCGGTGAGCCTATCCAGGATGAGTTCAGGTCAGGGTCGGGTGCGTCAACCCCGGCCCGCGGCACGGACGGTGCCATGGCCATCCTCGTCAGCCGTGTGCCCGAGACGGCTCGACAGGTCAACTGCCGCGTCCTGCAGGCTCTTGAGATAGCTGGCGTGGTTCTTCAGCCCGTCCTCGCGCGGTGCCACCAGGCACAGCGTCGCCACGCAGACGCGATCTGCCTGATAGACCGGCACGGCGAAGCAGTGGGTGAACGTCTCGACGGCGCTGTCGAAGGTGTAGTAGCCGACGCGGGAAGCCTCGCGCACCTCGGCGATGAAGACGGCCGGGTCGAGCCACTGGCCACTGGGCAGGCGGAAATCGTCCTTCGGGATGAAGTCGAGGATGTCCTGGTCGCTCATATGCGCAACCAGCAGGCGGCCGGACGCCGTCCACGGGATCGCCACCGGGTCGCCGACATTGGACGAGATGCGGAAGGGCCGCGAGCCCTCCTTCATCTGGGCGACGGTGTACTTGTTGCCTTCGAGCAGGCACATCTGCGCGGTTTCGCGCGTCTCCTCGGCGATGTGGGTCAGAAGCTTGTCGCACTCGCGCATCAGGTCGAACTGCTCGGCATAGGCCATGCCGAGAAAATAGAGCTTGCGGCCGAGGAAGACCCGGCCGTCCTCGCCGCGGTATTCCAGAACGCCCTGGCGCATCAGCAGGTTGACCAGTTCGTAGACCGAGGAGCGCGGCGCGCCGATGCCCGACGCGATCTCGTTTGGACGCAGCGGCGTGCGCTTGAGACGCAGGAAATTCAGGATCTCGAAGGCGCGGTCGAGGCCGCGCGCCCGCCTGTTGGTCATGTCGTCCGTAACGTCGTCCATGTGCCGCCTCCCCGGCTCAACGCCGAGCAAAAACCTCGTGAAGTCACGGCGCCTTGTAGGCGACGCAGTCGATTTCGACCTTGCAATCGACCATCATACTCGACTGGACGCAAGCGCGGGCCGGCGGGTTGGCGCCGAAATACTCGGCATAGACGCCGTTGAACGACCAGAAGTCGCGGGGGTCGTCGAGCCAGACGCCGACGCGCACGACGTGCTCCAGGCCATAGCCGGCTTCTTCGAGGATGGCGATCAGGTTTTCCATGGTCTTGCGGGTCTCGGCGATGACGCCGCCACCGACGATCTCGCCATTTTCCATGGCGACCTGGCCGGACACGTAGAGCCAGCCATTGGCCTCGACGGCACGGGCGAAGGGCAGCGCCTGCTTGCCTGCCCCGGTCTGGCCGGTGCCGTAGCGCTTGATCGTCATGTTCATTCTCCGAATGCTCAGTTGAAGGTTGAGGTCTTGAGGAACTCCGCCAGCCGCTCGGTCTGCGGCTTCAGGAACATCTCGCGCGGGTTGCCCTCTTCGCCGATGCGGCCCTGGTTCATGAAGATGACGCGCGAGGAGACTTCGTAGGCAAAACGCATCTCGTGGGTGACGAGCAGCATGCTCATGCCGTCGCGGGCGAGATCCTTGATGACCTGCAGCACCTCGTTGACCAGCTCCGGATCGAGCGCCGAGGTGACCTCGTCGAACAGCATCAGCTTGGGATTCATGGCAATCGCCCGGGCGATGGCCACGCGCTGCTGCTGGCCGCCGGAGAGCTGGCCCGGGAAACGGTCGCGGCGCTCGGCAAGGCCGACGCGGTCGAGCCACTTCTCGGCAACGCTGCGGGCTTCGTCGCGGCGCATTCCCTTGACCTTGACCAGGCCAAGCATGACGTTCTCCGCAGCGCTCATGTGCGGGAACAGGTTGAACTGCTGGAAGGCCATGCCGGTCATCGCGCGCTGGCGGGCGATTTCCTTTTCCTTCTTGCGGCGGCGCGTGCCGCCTGTCGTTTCATAGCCGATCTCTTCGCCGTCGATGCGGATCGAACCGCCCTGAAACTCCTCCAGCATGTTGATGCAGCGGAGCATCGTCGTCTTGCCGGAGCCGGACGAGCCAATGATCGAGATGACATCGCCCTGGGCCATCGTGCAGTCGACGCCCTTGAGCACTTCGACATCGCCGTAGCGCTTGTGCAGGCCGCGGATTTCGAGAAGGTTGCCGGTCATGGGGGCGACCTCAAGATGGAATGGAGGTTTTGCGTTCGACGTAGCGGCCGAAACGCTCGATGCCGTAGTTGACGGCGAAATAGAGGAAGCCCGCGAAGAAATAGAATTCGAGGCTCATGAAAGTGCGCGAGATCAGTTCCTGCGTCCGAAGCAGAAGCTCGGCGACGCCGATGATCGACAGCAGCGTCGAGGCCTTGACCATCTCGGCTGCGGTGTTGACCCAGGCCGGCAGCACCTGGCGCAGCGCCTGCGGGCCGAGCACATAGGCGAAGGTCTGCGGGAAGGTCAGGCCGATTGCCTTGGCAGCCTCGGTCTGGCCCTTGGGGATCGACTGCAGCGCGCCGCGCACGATCTCGCCGACATGCGACGAGCAGAACACGGCAAGCGCGAGCACGCCGGCCTGGAACGGCCCGAGGTCGATGCCGACCGTGCCGAGCACGTAGTAACTCGCCAGAACCAGCACCAGCACAGGCGTGCCGCGGATGAAATCGGTGTAGCCGCGCACCAGCCAGCGCAGCGGCCTGGCGCCATAGGTCAGCGCGAGGCCGACGCCGATACCGAGGACCGTGCCGACGAGGATCGCCAGGACCGAGATGGAGACGGTGACGCCGATGCCCTTGAGGATCGGGATGCGGGCCAGCCACAGCGTTTCGAAGAATGTCACGAGTTCCATGGCGATCACCGGGGAATGGACATGCGCCGCTCGAGCCGGCGCAGCAGGGCTGCGAGCACCGAGCAGGTGGCGACATAGAGACAGCTGGCGACGATCCACGTCTCGATGACGCGGAAGGTCTCGACGTTGATCTTGCGCGCTTCGAAGGTCAGCTCCGGCACGGCGATGGCCGCAGCCAGCGAGGTGTCCTTGAACAGCGAGATCAGCGTGCTCGACAGCGACGGCAGCACGTTGCGCAGCATCAGCGGCATGACGATGGAATTGCGAATCTGCGCCTGCGTCAGGCCGATGGCCAGCCCGGCTTCCTTCAAGCCGTTGGGCACGGCGAGCAGGCCGCCGCGGAAGACCTCGGCAAGATAGGCCCCCGAATAGAGCGCGAGCGTCGCGACGAAGCTCTCGATCTTGCCCAGACGGATGCCTAGCTGAGGCAAGGCGAAAAAGGTGAACAGCACCAGCACGAGGATCGGCGTGTTGCGGATGATGGTGACGTAGATGCGCGCGGGATGGCGCAGCATGCCACGCTTCGACAACAGGCCGAAGGCGGTGACCAGGCCGAGCACGCAGCCGATGGCGATCGCCACGAAGGCGAGCCCCAGGCTGAGCGCCAGGCCCATGAGCAGCTGGTCGAAGCTGCGCCAGACCGCCGAGAAATTGAGGGTGTAACCCATGGTGCCGTCAGGTTCCGATCAAAGGGAGTGGCGCGGCCGGCAATAAGGCCGCGCCATCATCGAGCTTACTTGTACTCGACCGGGAAGCCGATCTGCGGCGGAGCAATCTCCTTGCCGAACCAGGTCTTGTAGGAATTGGCGTAGAAGTCGAACTCGACGCCGGTCATCGCCTCGTGCAGCGCGGTGTTGACGAAGTTCAGCCAGTCCTGGTCGCCGCGCTTGACGCCGCAGGCATAGGTCTGCGGGTTCCAGCCATAGCCGGCATCCTTGTAGCGGTCCGGGTTCTGCTTCATGTACCAGGCAAGCGACGACTGGTCGGTGGCAACCGCATCCGAACGGCCCGATTCCAGCGCCTGGTATATCAGGTCGACGGATTCGTACTGGTCGACCTTGGCCTCGGGCAGTGCCGCATGCACCATGGCCTCGGCATAGACGTTCTGCAGCACCGACACCGTCACGCCCGAGCCAGCAGCCTTCAGGGCTGCAAAGTCGGCATGCTTGCTGTCGGCCTTGAGCATCAGGCCCACGCCTTCGCGGTAGTAAGGAATGGTGAAGGCGATCTGCTGGGCACGCTCGCCGGTCACCGTCATGAACTGGCAGGTCAGGTCGACCTTGTCGGTGGTGATGTTGGGGATGCGCGCATCCGACGACTGGTTGACGTATTCGATCTTGTCCGGATCGCCGAACAGCGCCTTGGCGACGATGCGGCCCATGTCGACGTCGAAGCCCTGGAGCTTGTCGTCGGCGCTCTTGAAGTGCCACGGCGCATTGGTGCTGCCGGTGCCCATGACCAGGTGGCCACGCGCCAGAACCTCATCGAGCCTGCTTTTTTCCTGCGCGCCTGCAGGCATTGCGGTCATCAGCGCGGCGACGGCTGCTGCCGCCAAGAGATAAGCTTTCATCTCACCAATCCTCCCGGAAAGAATGTCTCTAAACAATGTCCATTATTGTGGACATATGTCCTGAATAATGGATTGACGTATAAAGCGGTACGCGGCATTGTTTGTCAAGCGCTTCGGAGGCAAGGTCCCCGGCGCTTGTGATTGGAGGCTGTGCAAGACATGTTCGACGAGATCCAGACACCCGCCGTGTTGGTGGACATCGATGTGGCGAAGCGCAACATCGAGCGCTTCCAGGCCTATGCCGACAGCCACGGGCTGAAGGTCCGCCCGCACATCAAGACGCACAAGCTGCCGGCGATTGCCGAGATGCAGCTCGACGCCGGCGCAGTCGGCATCACCTGCCAGAAGATTTCGGAAGCCGAGGCCATGGTCGCCGGCAGCGACCGGCTCAACGATGTGCTGATCACCTACAACATACTGGGTGACGACAAGCTGCATGCGCTCGTGGCGCTCGCCCGCAAGGTCAGGCTCGCCGTGGTCGCCGACAATGCGACCGTCGTCGACGGGCTGGCTGGCGCCTTCGCATCGGCCGGTGCCACGCTGAATGTGTTCGTCGAATGCAACACCGGCGCCGACCGCTGCGGCGTCGGCTCCCCGCAGGAAGCGGCCGAACTGGCGGCCCGCATCGACGCCGCCCCGGGCCTCACCTTCGCCGGGCTGATGACCTATCCGCCCGTCGGCGGCGCCGCCAGAGTGCAGGCCTTCATGACCGAGGCCAAGGCGCTGATCGAGGCCAAGGGGATCGCGGTTCCCACCATCACCTCGGGCGGTTCGCCAGACATGATGCTGGCCCATCTCGTGCCCGCGACGACCGAGTTCCGCCCCGGCACCTATGTCTACAACGATCGCTCGCTGGTGACGCGCGGCGTCTGTGGCTGGGACGATTGCGCGCTGACGGTGCTCGCCACCGTCGTCTCGGTGCCCGCGCCCAACCGCGCCATCATCGATGCCGGCTCAAAGGCGCTGACCTCCGACCTGCTCGGCCTCACCGGGCACGGCCATGTGCTCGGCTATCCCAACATCTCCATCGACCAGTTGTCGGAAGAACACGGCCGCCTGCGCAGCGAAGGCGACATCGGCCTCACTGTCGGCCAGCGTGTTCGCGTCGTGCCCAACCACGCCTGCGTCGTCACCAACATGGTCGACGGCGTGTACGTCTACAGCAAGGACAAGGCACCGGAGCTCTGGCCAGTGCCGGCGCGCGGCAAGATCATCTGATCCGCGCCACCCCGTGAAAAAGGCCTCCCGGTCATCGCGCCGGGAGGCCTTTCCGTTTCAGGCCAAGTGGGTCAGCGAACGACCAGCACCGGCACCTTGCTGTTGGTCAGCACTTCGATCGTCTGGCTGCCGAGGATCAGGCGTCCGATGCCGCGGCGGCCGTGCGAGGCCATGACGATCAGGTCGCAGCCACGATCGTGGGCAATCTGGTTGATCGCCTCGGCCGCCCACATCTCCTCGACACGTATCGTCTCGGCGTTGACGCCCAGCTTCCCGGCATCGGCCCTGGCGGCCTTCAGGACCTTGGCGCCATATTCCTCGCCGGCCTTCTGGTAGGACACGATGTCCTCGGCGGTCGCCACCGGGCCGTACATGCCTGCGGAGGCGAAGATCGGCGCCGGCTCGGTGACATTCATGATTGTCACCTTCGCACCGATGCCCTTGGCCAGGCTCAGGCCGTGGTCGAGCCCCTTCTGCGCCAGTTCCGAGCCATCGGTGGCGATGAGGATGTGGGTGTACATGGAAATCTCTCCTTGGCCCGACTGCATCTGGGGCTCGACTGACTCTTCGCACCAGCCTTTCCGACCGACGCGCCGGGGTCAAGGCAAAGGCCCGGAGATCGACTGGCACAGCGCATGGCGCAGCACAAAGTCCTTGACCGTTATATTCCAACAAACATAACAATGCGCCCGAACGCTATATTTATATGAATATATCCAGAGACCGTGACCACAGCTGAGACCTACAGCATGAAACGCCGTAACCTTTTGATTTCACTCCTGGCCGCTGCCACCGCCCTTGTCGGCTGCGCCTCATTCGCCTCTGCCGAAGAGCGCATCTTCACCGACGCCGCCGGCCGCAAGGTGGCGCTGCCTGAGAAGATCAGCCGCGTTATGGCTGCCGGCCCGCCCGCCTCGGTGCTGCTCTATTCGGTCGCGCCCGAGCGCATGGTCGGCTGGGTGCGCGAGTTCAAGGATGACGAGAAGGCATTCATCGCAGCCCCCTATCGCGACCTGCCCGTCCACGGCCGCCTGACCGGCAAGGGCGACACCGCCAACATGGAAGCCGTGCTGGCGATGAAGCCCGACATCATCCTCGATGTCGGCACGGTGAACCCGACCTATGCCTCGCTCGCCGACAAGGTGCAGGAGCAGACCGGCATCCCTTACGTGCTGATCGACGGCACCTTCGCCAACACGCCGAAGTCTCTGCGCGAGATCGGCGAACTGCTGGGTGAAAAGGAACAGGCGGAAAAGCTCGCCGCATACACCGAGGCCGCGATGCAGCGGCTCGACAAGGTCGTGTCGGAAGTGCCGGCCGACCAGCGTCCACGCGTCTATTACGGCCGTGGCCCCGAGGGGCTTGAGACCGGCCTCGCCGGTTCGATCAACATGGAGGTGCTGTCCGCTGTCGGCGCCAGCAACGTTGCGGACGCCGCCGGCAAGGGCTCGCTCGCCAATGTCTCGCTCGAACAGATCCTGTCGTGGAACCCCGACGTCATCCTGACGCTCAGCCCGAAGTTCCAGAAGTCGGCTCTGTCCGACCCGTCATGGGCCGGCATCAAGGCGGTGAAGGATGGTCGTGTTTTCCGCGCGCCCGCTTTACCCTTCGGCTGGTTCGACGCGCCTCCCGGCGTCAACCGCGCCATCGGCGTGTCCTGGCTCACCTCGGCACTCTACCCCGGCAAGGCCGAGATCGACCTGAAGGCCGAGACCCGCGACTTCTACAAGCTGTTTTATCATGTCGATCTCACCGACGAACAACTCGCCAAGCTGCTTGCCGACACCGGCCCGAAGCCCTGAGTTTCGGACGGAGGCCGATCGCTTGCAGCGTCACCATATTGCCCAGCGCGCCGGGCCGATCGCCCTCGGTGTGCTGGCGGTGCTGCTCGTCGCCGCCATCCTCCTGGCGATCCTGACCGGCAAATATCCGGTGACGCCGTCTGATATCCTCGCCGTGATCGCGGCCAGGATCACGGGCAGCGCAAGCGGCGTCGCCCCGACAATCGAGACCGTGATCTGGAACGTGCGCCTGCCGCGCGTCGGCGCCGGGATCCTGGTCGGCGCCTCGCTGGCGGCGGCAGGCGCGGTCTATCAGGGCCTGTTCCGCAATCCGCTTGTCTCGCCCGACATCCTCGGCGTCTCGGCCGGTGCCAGCTTCGGCGCCGTCGTCGGCATCTTCCTGTCGCTGTCGGTGCTCGCCATCCAGGGTCTCGCCTTCGCCGGCGGGCTGGCGGCGGTAGCACTCGTCTATGCCATCGGGTCGATCGTTCGCGAGCGCGACCCGATTCTCGTGCTGGTGCTGGCGGGCGTCGCCATAGGCGCCCTGCTCGGCGCCTGCGTGTCGCTGCTCAAGGTGCTCGCCGACCCCTACAACCAGTTGCCGGCCATCACCTTCTGGCTGCTCGGCAGCCTCGCCAGCATCAACCGCGCCGACCTTTGGTCGATCCTTCCGGCCGTGATCGTAGCGCTGGTGCCCATGGTGCTGCTGCGCTGGCGCATGAACCTGATGACGCTCGACGACGAGGAAGCGCGCGCGCTCGGCGTCGAGACCCGTGGCATCCGCGTCGTCATCGTCGCAGCCGCAACGCTGATGACCGCCGCCGCAGTATCGATCTCGGGCATCGTCGGCTGGATCGGCCTGCTCGTGCCCCATGTCGCGCGCATGTTCGTCGGCCCCGATTTCTCGCGCCTGCTGCCCGCCTCGATGCTGATCGGCGCCGCCTATATGGTCGGCGTCGACACCCTTGCCCGCAGCATCGCCGCGATCGAGGTGCCGCTCGGCATCCTGACGGCGGCCATAGGTGCTCCGTTTTTCCTCTATCTGCTCCTGACGACCCGGCGAGGCAATGATGCTTCAGGCAACCAACCTCGCATTCGGCTATGGCCGCATCAAAGTCGGCCAGGGCGTCACGCTGTCGGTTGACCATGGCGAGGTGCTGTGCCTGCTCGGCCCCAATGGCTGCGGCAAGACCACCCTGTTCAAGACCCTGCTCGGCCTGCTGCCGCGCCAGGGCGGACGTCTGGAGCTCAACGGCAAGGACATCGCGGACTTCTCCCGGTCACAGTTCGCGCGCCACGTAGCCTATGTGCCGCAGGCGACAGGCGCCTATTTCCCGTTTTCGGTGTTCGACGTGGTCCTGATGGGCCGCGCCAGCCGTATCGACACCTTCGCCTCGCCGACGATGGCCGACCGGGCGATCACGCAGGAAGCGCTCGCCGCACTCGGCATCGGCCATCTCGCCACCCGCCCCTTCACCGACATCTCCGGCGGCGAGAAGCAGATGACGCTGATTGCGCGTGCGCTCGCCCAGGAGCCCGAATTGATCGTCATGGACGAGCCGACGGCCAGTCTCGATTTCGGCAACCAGGCGCGCGTGCTGAGCCGCATCTCCAGCTTCGCCGCCTCCGGCATGGCCGTGGTCATCTCCACCCACGACCCCAGCCACGCCTTCGCCTGCGCCAGCCGCGTCGCGCTGATGCAGGCCGGCGCGCTCGTCGCGATCGGCAGACCGGCCGACGTGCTGACGCCGCAATCGCTGCAAGCCCTCTATGGCGTCGAGGTTGCAGTGGCCTATCTCGACCAGGCCGGACGCCATGTCTGCACGCCAACCCTCAACGAAAGGAACACACCATGAAGCTTAGTGCCCGCAACCAGATCAAGGGAAAGATCGTCGAGGTGACCAAGGGCGCGACCACCTCGCATGTCCGCATCGACATCGGCGGCGCGGTCATCACCGCCTCGATCACCAATGAGGCGGTCGACGAACTGAAGCTCGCCGTGGGCAAGGACGCCCATGCGATCATCAAGGCATCCGACGTCATGGTCGGGGTCGACTGAGCGTGGTCCGAGAAAACGAGATCCGCGACGGCGAAAGCGCCGTCGCGCTACCGGCCCAGCACGACGCCGGGGTCTATTTCATCGGCCGAATCCGCACGCCGTGGGACTCGCGCCTTTTGACCCCGCGCCAGGGCCGCGCCGACGGCCCGGTCTGTCACATCGAGATTTTCGAGCCATGGGTGGCGGCGCTCGAAGGCATCACACAGTTCGCCCGGCTCGAAGTGCTGTACTGGCTGCATCTGTCGCGGCGCGACCTGGTGTGCCAGAGCCCCGCCAATGACGGCACCGCGCGCGGCACCTTCTCGCTGCGCTCGCCCGTCCGCCCCAATCCGATCGGCACCCAGATCGTCGAGTTGGTCAGCGCCGAGGGCAACGTTCTCTCGGTTCGCGGCATGGACTGCCTCGACGGCACGCCGCTGATCGACATCAAGCCCGACCGCACCCTGTTCACCCCTATAGCCCCGCCGCAGCCTGGCGATTTCCAGACCGGCTAGTTCCTGCATATCTCGGTCGCCAGGCCGTCCGCGCTGCGCTTGGCCTCTGCGCCGACGGTGTAGGTGGCGCATTCGAGCGTGTCGGCCATCTTGGCACCACCCAGGTCGAACGTCATCGGCCGTGCCCCATCAGGGAAGACCTGGCGCTCAAGTATCCAAGTCAGTTGGCTGCGGACGATGGCAGGGTCCATGTCGGGCGAACGCCTGATCACCGCATCGACGCCGAGTTGGGGATTGTCAAGGCAATCATGCCAGGCCTGGCGGGTGATCGCCTGCAGCTTGCCGGCGAGGCCCGGCTCCTGTTCCAGCACAGAATTGAGTGCCACCAGCGCGCCCGAATAAGTGTCGAGCCCGTTATCGGCGAAATAGAGGAAATCGAGGCCACTCGCATCGTGGCCGCGCATCTGCATGGCAAACTTCAGCGTCGCGTCAAAACAGGTCGCCGCCAGCACAGAGCGGGACGCCACCAGCCGGTCGCGTTCCTCGGGCTGGACGCCAAGATAGGTGTAGCTGTCGGGGGCAAAGCCGTTGCGCTTGAGCAGCAGGGGCAGCAGCCGCGCCGAGGTGTCGCCATTCGGGCCGCACAAGGTGCTTCCCGGGACATCGGCCAGCGTCAGGCACTTGCCGTCGGAGATGTAGCCGAGACAGCAGGGCGTGTGCTCGTAGATCGGCACGAGACAGGAAATCTCGGTCTCGCCGGTGCGCAGCGCGCGCTCGAACACCGAGGATACATCACCGAATCCAATATCTGCCTCACCGCCCGCCAGGGCGCGCGTCACCAGCGACGAGCTGAAGCCCTCGACGAAGGTGCAGGAGAGGCCGTGATCGCCGAAGTAGCCGGCGTCAACGGCATGCAAGAACGGCGAATTCTGCCCTTGAAACAGGTAGTTAAGCTTGAACCTCAGTTCCATTCCACAAAACCTCGAACTTTCGGAACGGCCGTTCTTGAGAATTATTTTCTCCAGAAACTATTGTATCCAAAGCGGTTGCCGTCCTTGGTGGCTTTAGCAATTTGCGATATAACCCAAACATTCAGTTTTCAAGCAGCCCATTCAAGGAGTGATCATGGGAATTGTGCGGACAGCCCTGCTGGGCCTCATTGCGGTCTTCGGCGTGAGCGCGGCAAGCGCGCAGGACTACAAGGCCGCCCTCGTGACAGCCGACACCATCACGGTCGGCACGTCCGGTTCGGCCCCGCCCTTCAGCATGACCAACGCCGCGGGCGAGCTCGAAGGCTTCGACATCGACGTCGTCAACCTCGTCGCCAAGCAGCTCGGCCTCACCGCCAAATTCGAGAAGCTCGACTTCGCCGGCCTTTTGCCGGGCCTCACCGCAGGCCGCTTCGACCTGATCGCCTCGGGCGTCACCCGCACGCCGGAGCGCCTGGCGTCGAAGGACTTCTTCCTGCTGTCGCCCTATATCGTCAATGGCGCTGCCGTCACGCGCCGCGAGGCCGACGCCGACATCGCCAGCTGGAAGGATGTCTGCGGCAAGACCATGGGTGCTGTGCGCGGCGGTGCCTTCCAGAAGGTCGCCAAGGAAAAGCTGCCGGCCGACTGCGTCACCAAGAGCCGCGAATATCCCGGTGCGACGGAACTGTTCCTCGACCTGGAGAACCGCCGCATCGACTTCGCCGCGCACGACTTCCTCGGGCCGAAATATCTCGCCAAGTCGGGCAAGCTGACCGGCACCGTTACCCTCGACGACCTGCTCTCGACCGTCACCCAGAGCGTCGCCGTCAGCAACAAGAACAAGCCGCTGGCCGACGCCATCGACGCCCAGTTCGAGACCTGGCGCAAGGACGGCACGCTGAAGGGCCTCGCCGACAAGTGGTTCGGCGCGTCGATCGACTGGTCGAAGGCGCAATAACCAGCGTTCCTGGAGGGGCGGCCGGACATGGAAATCGCATTTGCCTGGCTGCCGCGGCTGTTGGTTGCGGCGGCCCTTACGATTGGGCTGTCGGCGGTGGTCTTCACCCTGTCGGCAGTCTTTGGCCTGCTGCTGTCGCTCATCCATTACGGCCGCGAAAAGTCCTGGCTCCGGGGCGGCATCGAGGCGTTCAGCGCCTTCTTCCGCTCGGTGCCGGAACTCGTCGTGCTGTTCCTGTTCTTCTTCGGCGGGCCGCAGGTCGGCATCGATTTCGGACCCATCGGCTCGACCATCATCGCCTTCACGCTGGTCGGCATCGCCTTCGACTACCAGGTGTTCAAGGGCGCGCTGAAGGCGATCGCCTTCGGCCAATATGAAGCCGGCCTTGCGCTCGGCCTGCCGAAACGGATCGTATTCCTGCGCGTGCTGGTGCCGCAGGTGCTGCCCCTGGCGCGCAAGGGCTGGATCACCTACGCCATCGGCACGGTCAAGCGCATGTCGATCGCTTCCGCCGTGTCGGTCAGCGAAATCCTCTACGTCACCAAGCAGGGCATCGCCGCCACCAACGCGCCTTTCACCTTCCTGACGCTCGCCGTCGGCCTCTACATCCTGATCGTCACGCCACTGCTCGTCTTCAACGAGCGCAAGCCGAAACAGGCGGTGGCGCGATGAACGTCCTTTTCGATCCTGCCTACCAGCAGATGCTGCTCGACGGGCTGGTGATGACGCTGCTCATCTCGGTGATCGTCATCATCGTGTCGAACGTGCTTGCGCTGCCGCTGGCCAGCTACATGCAACGGCCGAATGGCGTGTTTCGCCGCGCCATCATCGGCTACAGCTTCTTTGCCCGCGCAGCGCCCGTGCTCGCACTGCTGTTTGCGCTCTATTACGGCCTGCCCCGCCTCGGCATCTATCTCGAGCCAGTGCCGTCTGCGCTGATCGGCCTGATCTTCGCCTCGACAGCCTACAATCTCGAATTCCTGCGCTCCGGTTTCGAAAGCATCCCCACCGGCCAATTCGACGCCGCCAAGGCGCTCGGCCTCAGGCCGGTCGCCACCTACTGGAAGGTGATGATCCCGCAGGCCTACAGGTTGGCCGCGCCGTCGCTGTTTTCCAACGCCATCCAGATGGTCAAGGGCAGCTCGCTCGCCAGCCTCGTCGCCATCGACGAGCTGACGGCGGCATCGACCGTCATTATCTCCGAGACCTACAAGGCGATCGAGGTACTGCTGGTGGTGTCGGTGTTCTACCTGCTGATCGCAGCGGTGATCCTCGCCCTGCAATATCTCTACGAATCCCGCCAGCGCGTAAGCCGGCGCTGAGGGCGGTTTCAGAGAATGCGCTTGCCGAAGGCGGACATCACGAAGTTGACCGCTTCGGTGGCGACACGCGGCTCGACATCCGGGCCGAGGCCCGACACATCCATCGACAGCATGCCACCGGAGAGCGCTATCGCCTCCATCGCCTGGTGCGTCTCGCGCACGGTCATGCCGCCCGATCCGCCGCTCCATCCGGCGATTTCGGTTGCCGACGGCGAATAGCTGACGTGGAAGCCGGTCGTCCCGGCGGAAGCGATGCGGATCGCCTCGCGCATCACCTCGCGCATGCCCGAGCCGTCGATCTCGGCCATGGTGAAGGCCGTCACCCGCGAATCCTTGAGGATGCGCACCTCGGCGGGGTCGGCCTCGCGCAGGCCGACGAGCACGACATTCTCCGGTGAAAGCTGCGGCTGCAGCGCCCCGGGCTTGTGATCGAGGCCGAGCGCGCGGGCCAGCACCGAGCTTTCCGGCGCTTCGTCACCTTCTTCACCTTCGGGCATCAGGGCCGCGATGGAATCGATCCAGATCAGCCCCAGGGAATGCGTCGCCTCGGCGGCAGCCTCCAGCGCCCTCGACACCATATGCCTGTCGGCGCCGGCGTGCAGCCTGACGAGACCCGCCGGCGGGTGCTTGGCGTCGGCGATCTCGACGACATCGAACTGCATCTGCTCGAGCCGTGCCCCGGCCGAGTGCCTGGCCAGCACCGGCCCGGCCGCACCTTCGGCAATGAACGAGACCATGCGCCGGCCGGTGAAATCGGCGATGTCGTGCATCGGTGCCTTCTCGACATATTCCGAGGTCATCGCGGTCAGCAACGCACCGTAGTTCATGTGGAAGCTGACGCGGTCGCCGACGGAGAGCTGCGGCTCGGCGTCGGTGATGTCGAGCACCAGATGGTCGCTCGAGGCGCCAAGCACGCGCACGCCGGGATGGATCGGCACCAGCCCCTCGATCATCGTGTCCTCGCGTCCGATATTGGCGATTCCGCGCAGCCTATCGCCCTCGTCGACGAAGACCGGCTGGTTGCCGAAGGCGTCGTAGCCGGATTGGCCGATCGGCAGGGACGGCTTGACCTTGACCTCGATCAGGTCGCCGGTGAGCCTGAAAGCATTGAACTCCAGCTCCCGCCACGGCTCGTCGCGGAAGGTCTCGTAACCTCCCTGCAGGATTGCCTCGCCGATGCGCAGGTTGTTGATGCCGGCCGGCATCCTGCCTTCGAGCAGGAGCGGCAGCGACGACGAGTTGCCGCCCGACACCCAATCGAGGCTGATGCCGGCCAGCCGCTCGACCTTGTAGGCATGGGCGACGAGTTGGCTCAGATTCTCCTCTGTCGGCATGATGGCGCCGAAGCAGGTCAGGTTGGTACCGAGGCCGGCGATGCGCACGCCGGGCAGTTCGAGCACGCGCTCGACGGTCGGCAAAAGGTCGTTCGGCCAGATGCCTTCGCGCAGGTCGCCGAGATCGACCATCAGCATGATGTCGTGGACGCGGCCGACGCGCTGGGCGATGCGCGAGATCTCGCGGATGATCTCCAGCTCCGACTGCAGGCTGATGTCGACCGTGCGCACCACCTCCTCGACACGCGAGATCGGCGGGCTGCGCAGCAGCATGATCGGGCAGCCGATGCCGCTTTCGCGCAGCCGGCGGATGTTCTCGAAACGCGATTCGGCGAGCCCCGACACACCGCCGCGCAGCATGGCGCGCGCCACCTGCGGCATGCCGCAGCTGCCCTTGGTGACGCCGAACACCTTGATGCCGGATTGCGCGCTGCGCTCCACGACGGCGCGGGCGTTGCGCTCGATACGACCGAGATCGATGGCGACTTGCGGTCCCGACATGGCAGCACCCTAGCCCTTGTAGACCAGCCCCTGCGGATCGATTTCCGGCTTGCGGCCGGCAACGAGGTCGGCAAGGAACTTGCCGGAACCGCAGGCCATCGTCCAGCCGACATGGCCGTGGCCGGTGTCGAGATAGAGCCCCTTGTAGCGGGCGGGACCGATGACCGGCACCGAGCCCGGCATCATCGGCCGCAGGCCGGACCAGACCTCGGCCTTGGCCGGGTCGAAGGCGCCCCGGAACAGCTCCTGGCCGGTCTCGAATAGACGCTTGAAATCCGACGGCTTGTGGCTGCGGTCGAAGCCGGTGAACTCGGCCGTCGAGGCCAGACGCAGACGGTCGCCGAGGCGCGAATAGGCGACCATGCGGTCTTCGTCGACGCCGCCCATGGTCGGGCCTTTCGACGGGTCGTCCATGGCGACGGTCGCGGTATAACCCTTGACCGGATAGACCGGCAGGTCGATGCCGTTGCGCCGGCCGAGCAGGCCGCTCTCCGGTCCCATGGCGATGACCACGGCGTCGGCATCGAGCCGCCCGGCCGAGGTCTTCACGCCGGTGACGCGGTCGCCTTCGACGATCAGGTCCTCGACCGTGGTGTCGAACATGAACCTTGCGCCCAGCTTCTGCTCGGCATGGGCGGCGAGCGCCTCGACGAACATGCGGGAATCGCCGGTCTGGTCCATCGGCGAATAGACAGCGCCGGCGATGTTGTTCCTGGCGGCGGCAAGCCCGGGTTCGAGGTCGGCCATTCGGTTGCGGTCGACGATTTCGATGTCGAGGCCGTTGTCGGCGAGGAAGCCGTACATCCTGGCGCCGTGGTCCAGGCTTTCTTGCGAGCGGAAGAAATACATGATGCCGCGCGAACGCGCGTCGTAGCCTATGCCGGTCTCGGCCGAGATCTCGTTGATGCAGAGCCTGGAATAAAGCGCCAGCCTGAGCTTGGCCTTGGTGTTCTCGCGCACCCGTGCATTGGTGCACTGGAACAGGAAGCGGAAGCTCCAGGCATAGAGATACGGATCGAGCCCGAGCCTGACCTTGATGCCGAGATCGGGCGTGTAGAGCGACTTGATGAACATCTTCAGCGCCGCGGGCGAGGCCCAGGCGGTTGCGTCGCCGGGAGAAACGAGGCCGGCATTGGAGTAGCTGGTGCCGCGCGCCGCAGCCGAATGGCGCTCGACGACAATGACGTCATGGCCATCGCGGGACAGATAGAAGGCGGCCGCAGTTCCCACCACGCCCGCCCCGAGAACGAGGATCTTCATGTCGCACCCTGGTCGACATCAGGCTCTGTCGGGAACCCTTTACCGTCGGGAGCCTGGCTCCTCCTGGCCATCTTTTAGCGCCTGTCGCAGCGAATTTCGAGAGAGCGGCGCCGAAATCCACCACTTGGGGCTACTTAGGGGTTGATCAGGCTCCGGCGGAGTTCTTGCGCGACAGCTGCCGCTCCCATTCGAGCGCATCGCGGACGATCGCATCGAGATCGTCGCGCTGCGGGCTCCAGCCGAGTTCGCCGCGCGCCAGGTCGGAATTGGCAACCACCGAGGCGGCGTCTCCGGGGCGGCGCGGCCCCATCTGCACCGCGAAATCCGCGCCATGGACGCGACGCACGCTGTCGATGACCTCGAGCACCGAATAGCCGTGGCCGTAGCCGCAATTGGCGACGAGATTGCCGCCGCCGGCGCGCAGGCGGGCGAGCGCCAGGCGATGCGCGGCGGCAAGGTCGGAAACATGGATGTAGTCGCGCACGCAGGTGCCGTCAGGTGTCGCATAATCTTCGCCGAAGACCTGCATCGAGGCGCGCTTGCCGAGCGCGGTCTCGCAGGCGACCTTGATCAGGTGGGTGGCGCCCTTGGTCGACTGGCCGGTGCGGCCCTTGGGATCGGCGCCGGCGACGTTGAAGTAGCGCAGCGCCGTATAGCGCAGCGGGTGCGCGGCAGCGGCGTCGCGCAGCATCCATTCGCTCATCAGCTTGGACAGGCCATAGGGCGATTCCGGTGCGAGCCGAGCGTCTTCGACCACCGGTTCCATGCCGGCGGCGCCGTAGACCGCGGCGGTCGAGGAAAAGATGAAATGCTTCACCCCCTCGCGCACCGCCGTCTCGATCAGGCTGCGGGTCTTGCAGGTGTTGTTCTCGTAGTAGCCGAGAGGGTCGGCGACCGACTCCGGCACGACGATGGAGCCGGCGAAATGAATGATGGCGTCGATACCGTGCTTGCGGATCAACTGGCCGAGCAATTCCTTGTCGGCGACGTCGCCCCTGACCAGCGTCGCTTCCGGCGCCACCGCCCATTCGAAGCCTGTCGACAGCCTGTCGAGCACGACCACCTGCTCGCCCGCGTCGAGCAGCTCCCACACCATGTGGCTGCCGATGTAGCCCGCACCACCCGTTACAAGAACCGCCATTCTCAACTCTCCCCGCCATTTGCCGCCTCACCTGTCTAGCGCAAAACAACGCCACAAGGCGAGGTGCAGCGTGACCGGCCATTCCGTCGCAGCGCTATTTGATCCACATCAAGGGACTTTTCCGCGTTCTGTGGTCGTTTGAGGGTGTCGAGGGCGTGGCATTTTGACCAAAAACGGTCGATGGACGCCGAAGCAGCCGTTGATTATGCTCACGGCGGAAGAATTGGGACGTCCAGATGAACTACCAGCGGTTTTTCGAAGAAGCGATCGACCAAATCCACGCCGAGCGCCGTTATCGCGTGTTTGCGGACCTGGAGCGCATCGTCGGCAAGTTCCCGCGCGCCATCTGGAGAGCCAACGGCAAGGCCCAGGAAATCACCGTCTGGTGCTCGAACGACTATCTCGGCATGGGCCAGCATCCCGACGTGGTGTCGGCAATGCAGAAGGCGGCGGGCAACATGGGCACCGGCGCCGGCGGCACCCGCAACATCTCCGGCAACAACCATCCGCTGGTCGAACTCGAGAACGAACTCGCCGACCTGCACGGCAAGGAAGCCGGCCTGGTCTTCACCTCGGGCTTCGTCTCCAACGAGGCGGCGATCTCGACCATCGCGCGGCTTTTACCGAATTGCCTGATCCTGTCGGACGAACTCAACCACGCCTCGATGATCGAGGGCGTGCGCCGCTCCGGCGCCGAAAAGAAGATCTTCCGCCACAACGACGTCGCCCATCTCGAAAGCCTGCTGCAGGCGGCCGGCCGCGAGCGCGCCAAGCTGATCGTGTTTGAGAGCGTCTACTCGATGGACGGCGACATCGCGCCGATCGAGGCGATTGCCGACCTCGCCGAGAAGTACAACGCCATGACCTATATCGACGAGGTCCATGCGGTCGGCATGTACGGTCCGCGCGGCGGCGGCATCACCGAGCGCGAGGGCCTGGCGCATCGCATCGACATCATCGAGGGCACGCTGGCCAAGGCATTCGGCACGCTGGGCGGCTACATCACCGGCACGCGTGCCGTCGTCGACGCCGTCCGCTCCTACGCGCCGGGCTTCATCTTCACCACCGCGCTGCCGCCGGCGATCGCCGCCGCGACCACCGCGTCGATCCGCCATCTCAAGAACTCGCAAGCCGAGCGCGACGCCCAGCAGCGCCAGGCGACCCACGCCAAGCAGGTTTTGGCCGACGCCGGATTGCCGGTGATGGAGTCGCCCACGCACATCGTGCCGATCCTCGTAGGCGATCCAGAGCTCTGCAAGATGGCCTCGGACCGCCTCCTCGGCGTCCACGGCATCTATATCCAGCCGATCAATTACCCGACCGTGCCACGCGGCACCGAGCGCCTGCGCATCACGCCGACGCCGTTCCACACCGACGAACTGATCGCCGAACTCAAGGTTGCGCTGGTCGAAACCTGGAATGCGCTCGGCATCCCCTATCGCGGTGCTGGCCACACCGAAGTGGCGCAGAGCGAGCGCATCATCCCGCTGCTGGTGCCCAAGTCCGGCGGCTGAGGCAAAGACGCATCCTAACAAAAAAAGGCCCGAAACCATGCCGGTTCCGGGCCTTTTCACATTTTGAGTGGCATCCCCGGCTATTGCGCGCTGATCCACTTCGCCAGCCGGTGCGACGCTTCCTCGACCTGGTCGAGGCGACGGTGGTAGCAGAGCCTGAGGAAGCCTTCGCCGCCGGCGCAGAACGCCGTGCCGGGCGCCACGCCGACCGCGGCCTTGTCGACGATGTCGAAGGCGGCGCGTTCGGCGTCCTTCATGCCGTCGACGGAGAAGAACAGGTAGAAGGCAGCCGGCGGCACGCAGAAGCGCACCCGGCCGGTCTCGCCCAGCACCTTGCAGACGATGTCGCGCGCCTGCCGGGCGCGTGCCACCTGCTCGGCGATAAAGCCGTCGCCCTCGTCGAGGGCGGCGATCGCGCCGCGTTGCATGAACTGCGCCACGCCCGAGCTGGAATACTGCACCAGGTTCTCGAACATGCGGCTGAGCGAAGGATGCGTCTTCAGCCAGCCGACACGCCAGCCTGTCATCGCCCAGTTCTTGGAGAAGGTGTTGACGAACAGGATCTTGTCTTCGGGATCCATGATGTCCATAAACGACGCCGCGCGGCCGCCGCCATAGTAGAACAGCGCGTAGATCTCGTCGGCGACGATCCAGAGGTCGTGCTTGCGGGCAAGGTCGAGGATCGCCTGCAGCGTCTCGCGGTCCGCCGTCCAGCCGGTCGGGTTGGACGGCGAATTGACGAAGATGACCCTGGTGCGCGGGGTGATCGCCGCGGCGATCTTCTCGACGTCGCACGACCAGCCATTGTCGGTCATGTCGAGCAGCACCGGGATCGGCGTGACGCCGGCGACGCCGGCAGCGCCGGCGAAATTCGGCCAGGCCGGCGCGAGATACAGCGCCTCGTCGCCCGCCCCTGCCGTCGCCTCCAGCGCCATGGTGATCGCCTGCATGCCGCCGACGGTGACGATGAACTCGTCCTCCGAGAAATCCATGCCGAAATGGCGCTTGTGGTAGCGCGATATCGCCTGGCGCAGTTCGGGGATGCCGGCTTGCCAGGTGTAGAAGGTCTCGCCATTGGCAAGCCCGCGGGCGGCGGCATCGCTGATGAAGGCGGGCGTCGGCATGTCGCCTTCGCCGGACCAGAGCGGGATCAGGCCGGCGCGGTCGCGCCCGTAATTTGCCACCGCCTCGATGCCGCTGACGGGCGCAAGGCGGGCTTCGGCGCGAACCAGATCGATGAGGCTCATGATCATCCCAGGTCGAGAGTTGCTGCTCGCCAATTCCTAGCGTGGGCGCGGCCATGAAAAAACCCCCGGTGGGCCAGCCACGCGGGGGTTTTTCTGGATGCCAGCGCGATTACTTCTTGGCCAGAAGGTCGCGGATTTCCGTCAGCAAAGCCACATCGGCGGCCGGCGCTGCCGGCTCGGCAGCCTTTTCCTTCTCAAGCCGCTTGCGCATCGTGTTCACGCCCTTGACCATCAGGAAGATGATCCAGGCGAGGATCAGGAAGTTGATGACCACGGTGAAGAAGTTGCCATAGGCGAACACCGCGCCCTGCTTCTTGGCTTCTTCCAGCGAAACGGCCGTCACCGACGACGACAGCGGCAGGAAGTAGTTCGAGAAGTCGAAACCGCCGAAGATGGCCCCGACGATCGGCATGATGATGTCCCCGACCAACGACGAAACAATCAGGCCAAAGGCGCCACCGATGATCACGCCGACGGCGAGATCCATGACATTGCCCTTGGCGATAAACTCCTGGAATTCCCTGAGCATAGAACCCTCCATGTAAAATCTGCGGAAGGCGAATCGTTCCCCACCATCCGTCGCCAACCGCCGCCACCATAGCAAAAACCAGCAGTTGCAAAACCCGCGAATGCAAATCCCGCCCCTGCCCTAGGAGACAAGGATAATAGACTTGTCGACGCAGCTGTGGTTGCCTCACCGCAAAGGCAACAGACCGATCCGGAAGTGAGTGCTCAGAGTGCAGGGCTTGGCCGTCGTCCTCATCGCCATCGCCTATGTCACGCTGCTGTTCGCCATCGCGAGCATCGGCGACCGAAGGGCTGCGAACTGGGGACCGGGGCGGCCGCGGCCGTTCATCTACGCCCTCAGCCTCGCCATCTATTGCACGTCCTGGACCTTCTTCGGCTCGGTCGGGCTTGCCTCGGAGCGCGGGCTCGAATTCCTCGCCATCTATGTCGGCCCGGTGCTTGTCTTCATGTTCGGCTTCCCGCTGCTCAGCCGCATCATCAAGCTGGCCAAGGCCGAGAAGATCACCTCGATCGCCGACTTCCTGGGCGCGCGTTACGGCAAGAGTTTCGCCGTCGCCTCGATCGCGACGCTGATCGCAACGGTGGGCGCCATCCCCTATATCGCGCTCCAGCTCAAGGCGATCTCCGGCTCGGTCAGCCTGATGGTCGAGCACTACACCGGCTCGCCACCGTCATTCGATCCGTTCGTCAGCGACATCTCGCTGGTGGTGGCGCTTCTGCTGGCGCTGTTTGCCACTCTTTTCGGCACGCGCCATGCCGACGCCACCGAGCACCAGAACGGCCTGGTGCTGGCGGTGGCGGTGGAATCCATCGTCAAGCTGATCGCTTTCCTCGCCGTCGGCCTGTTCGTCACCTTCTCGCTGTTCGACGGCCCCGGCGACATGTTGCGGAGCTTCGCCGCCACCGAGCAGGTCGGCGACGCCATGGGCTACCGGACCTCGCTCGGCACCTGGCTGGTGGTGACAATCATCAGCGGTTTCGCCATCATCATGCTGCCGCGCCAGTTCTACGTCATGATCGTGGAGAACCGCAGCGAGAGCGAGCTGCGCACCGCGACCTGGGTCTTCCCGGCCTATCTGGTGGCGATCAACCTCTTCGTGCTGCCCATCGCGTTCGCCGGCCTGTCGACAGTCGGCACGGCGACGACCAGCGACCTCTACGTCCTGTCGCTGCCGCTGTTCCGGGGCCACGACCTGCTGGCCATGGTCGCCTTCATCGGCGGCCTTTCGGCGGCGACCGCCATGGTCATCGTGGCGAGCGTGGCGCTGTCGATCATGATCTCCAACGATCTCGTCATTCCGATCTTCGTGCGCCGGCTGATCAAGACCAAGGCCGGCGACACCGAGGACTGGTCGGCGATCATCCTCAACATCCGCCGCGCCTCGATCTTCATCATCCTGCTGGCCGCCTTCCTCTATTATCGCGAGAGCACCAACAACACGCGGCTCGCCTCGATCGGCCTGATGTCCTTTGCGGCGATCGCGCAGTTCGCGCCATCCTTCATCGGCGGGCTGATCTGGCGCCGCGCCAATGCGCGAGGCGCAGCACTCGGCATGGCCGCCGGCATCGTGGTGTGGGGCTACACGCTGATGCTGCCGACGCTTGCGGCACCCGATACCTCGATCATCACCGACGGGCTTTTCGGCATCGACGCGCTGCGGCCCCAGGCGCTGTTCGGCACCGCCGCCGAGCCGCTCAATCACGGCGTATTGTGGAGCCTGGCGATCAACACGCTGTTCTTCGTGTTCGGCTCGCTGTCGCGTGCCTCGGTACCGCTCGAACGCATCCAGGCCTCGATCTTCGTGCCGCGCGATTCGAGCCCGATGCCGTCGCTGCGCCGCTTCCGCACCACCATCACCGTCAACGACCTCAAGGACACCATCGCCCGCTATCTCGGCGTCGAACGCACCGAGCGCTCGTTCCAGACCTTCCAGAGCGAGAGCGGCAGCAAGCTGAACGGCAACGACCCCGCCGGCATGGACGTCATCCGTTTCTCCGAGCAGTTGATGGCGAGTGCGGTCGGCTCGTCCTCGGCCCGGCTGATCCTGTCGCTGCTGTTCAAGCGCGGCGACAACTCGGCCAGGGACACTTTCCGCCTGCTCGACGACGCCACCGAAGCGCTGCAGCACAATCGCGACCTGCTGCAGATCGCGCTCGACCAGATGGAACAGGGCATCACCGTCTTCGACCAGGATTTTCGCCTGATCTGCTGGAACCGGCAGTACCGCTCGCTGTTCGACCTGCCCGACGACATGGGCCAGGTCGGCGTGTCGATCGACCGCATCCTCGCCTATCTGGTGGCGCGCGGCGACATTGCGCCAACGTCGCGACTGACCACGCTCGACCGCCTGACCAGCTTCGGCGGCCCCTGGCAGATCGAGTTGCAGACCAGCGGCAGGATCATCGAGATGCGATCCAATCCGATGCCCGACGGCGGCATCGTGGCGACCTACACCGACATTTCGGCGCGCGTCGCGGCCGACCTTGCGCTGAAGCGGGCCAACGAGTCGCTGGAACAGCGGGTCAAGAGCCGCACCGCCGAACTGACCCGCGTCAACGAGGAACTGGCCCAGGCGCAGATGCTGGCGGAGGAGGCCAATCTCGGCAAGACGCGCTTCCTGGCCGCCGCCGGCCACGACATCCTGCAGCCGCTCAACGCCGCGCGGCTGTACTGCTCGTCGCTGATCGAGAAGGCCGGCAAGGGCAATGCCGGCCAGGCCGCGCGCAACATCGAGTCGTCGCTGGAATCGGTCGAGACCATCCTCGGCGCCGTGCTCGACATCTCGCGGCTCGATGCGGGTGCGATGAAGCCCGCCGAAACAGTGTTCCGCCTCGACGGGCTTTTGCGCCAGATCGGCACCGACTTCCTGCCGATGGCGCGGGCCAAGGACCTCGAACTTGTGATCGTGCCATCGACGCTGGCCGTCAGCACCGACCGTAACCTGCTGCGCCGGCTGATCCAGAACCTGGTTTCCAACGCCATCAAATACACCCGCTGCGGCCGGATCGTCGTCGGCGTCAGGCGGCGCGGCGAACTGGCCGAGATCCAGGTCATCGACACCGGCATCGGCATCGCCGCCGACAAGCTCGGCACCGTCTTCCACGAATTCACCCGCCTCGACGACGGCATGCGCGAGGCGCAAGGGCTCGGCCTCGGACTGTCGATCGTCGACCGCATCGCGCGCGTGCTGAAGCTCGAAATCCAGATCGAGTCGCACAAGGGCCAGGGCACGCGCTTTTCGGTGATCCTGCCGGTCACGACGGCAAAGGAGCAGCCTGCCACGGCTTCCGCCCGGCCGCGCATCGAAGCGGCCACGGCCCTGAACGGACTGTCGGTGATCTGCATCGACAACGACGCCCGCATCCTCGAGGGCATGAGGCTGCTGCTCGAGGGCTGGGGCTGCGATGTCCGGACCTATTCCGGCACGGCCGCGTTCGAAGCCGCCCCTAACGCCGGACCACCCGAAATCATCCTGGCCGACTATCATCTCGACGGCGAAAACGGCCTCGATGTCATCCGCACCCTGCGCGGCATCCATGGCGAGGCGACACCGGCGGTGCTGATCACTGCCGACCGTTCCAACGAGGTGCGCGAGGCGGCCGACCAGATCGACGTCGCCGTGCTCAACAAGCCGCTAAAGCCGGCCGTCTTACGTTCGATGATGAACAGGATGCGGCGCATGGCGCACGCGGCCGAATAGCTTCTGGGGCGTTTCTGCTCTTGCTCGAAAACGCGTGTTCCAACGCAGTCTCTAGGACGCGGCGCGCGACTCGCCGCCGATCTTGGAGAGCAGGATCACCGCCTGCGTGCGGCTGTCGACGCCGAGTTTCTGCAGGATCGCCGAGACATGGGCCTTGATGGTCGCCTCCGAGACGCCGAGCTCGTAGGCGATCTGCTTGTTGAGCAATCCCTCGGCCAGCATGCCGAGCACGCGCGTCTGCTGCGGCGTCAGCGACTGCAGGCGCTTGATGAGGTCGGAAATCTCCGGATCGCGCTCGACGCCCAGGTCGATGTCGCCGGGTGCCGTAATCTCGCCCGACAGGACGGCTTCGATGGCGCTGCGGATGTTGTCCATGCTGGCCGACTTGGAGATGAAGCCTGACGCCCCCAGTTCAAGCGCGCGGCGGATGGTCTCCGGGTCGTCATGCGCCGAGACGATGACGACGGGCACAGTGGCGTGGATGCCGCGCAACGAGATCAGGCCCGACAGGCCGCTCGCACCTGGCATGGAAAGATCGAGCAACACGATGTCAATGTCTTCATTGGCCGCGAGGAGCGCCTTGACGCTTTCGAAGTCTCCGGCCTCGAGCACGCTCGACACATCGCCAAGGCCGGCAATGGCCTGCTTGAGGGCACCGCGAAAAAGCGGATGGTCATCCGCGATGACGAACTTGTGGCCTGCTGGCAAATATCCCTCCCGAGGTCCCGACCGTTCTGTGCGCCTTGGACCGTCGGGCGCGATTATGCGGCCCGGTGCCGGCTTTTCAAGCAGTTAAAGTCAAAACGGCAACGGAAGCGCCGGTCATGCTCAATTTTCGGGCGCAGGCAGGCGGATTGGCTCAGGTCTTGTTCGGCGCAAGCTCGGGCTGCTGCGCCTTGTCTTCCTTTTCCATGTCCTTGACCATGCCCATGAAGCTGCGGAAGAACCGCTCCATGTAGCCCATGGTCTTTTCGAACTCCTCCTCGGTCGGAAGCTTGGATTCCATCCGCGCGGTCAGCGAATTCTCGAGCTTGACGATGCGCTGGTCGATGGCCTTCAGCTCGGTCTGGAGGCGGCCGATCTCGTCCTGAAGCGCGGAGCGCTCGTCGGCCGCGAGCTTGCATACCAGCTGGCTGTCGCGCTCCTCGCAGATCGACATCTCGCCGGTCTGGGTGTCCATGTGGACATAACCCTTGTCTGTCTTTTCCATCTGGTAGCGCGGCCCTTCGGCAGCGAATGCCGACCCGCCACCAAGACCGGCAAGCAGCGGAACAAGCATCAGTACGGCACGCATGGCTGTCTCCATTGGCAAGCGATGCGAATTGTCGCGCCGCATTGGGCCCAAATTGCGGTGGGCAAGTCATGCCGCCCTTTCCCGCATCATGCTTTCAGCCTATAGCGCCCATATGACGAAAACCATCTACAAGATCTGCCCCGAACCGATGTGGCGTGAGGCCGAGCGGAGCGGGGTTTTCAGCGGCGCGCCGGTCGACCTTGCCGACGGTTTCATCCACTTCTCGACCGCAGCCCAGGCGGTCGAGACGGCGGCCAAGCACTTTGCCGGGCAGGACAACCTGCTCCTCGTCGCCTTCGACGCCGACCGGCTGGGTCCGGCGCTCAAGTTCGAGGTCTCGCGCGGCGGCGCGCTGTTTCCGCATCTCTATGCGCCGCTCGAGACCGCCATGGCCAGATGGGTTCGCCCCCTGCCCCTGAAGGCCGACGGCAGCCACGACTTCCCGGAGCTTGAAGCATGAGCGCATTCGACCGGCTCGGCCGCCACCTGCTTTTCAGCTTCGACGCCGAGGCTGCCCATGGCCTGTCGATCAAGGCCCTGCGCTGCGGCCTGCCCGTCGGTGGACGCGCGCCGCGCGACAGGCGCCTGCATGTGAAGGTCGCCGGCCTCGACTTCCCCAACCCGCTCGGCATGGCCGCCGGCTACGACAAGAATGCCGAGGTGCCCGACGCGCTGCTCGGCCTCGGCTTCGGCTTTGCCGAGGTTGGCACGGTGACGCCGCTGGCGCAGGCCGGCAATCCCAAGCCGCGCATCTTCCGCCTCGTCGAGGACGACGCCGTCATCAACCGGCTCGGCTTCAACAATGAAGGCCACGACGCCGCCGAGAAGCGGCTTGCCGCGCGCGCCGGCCGGCCCGGCATCGTCGGCGTCAACATCGGCGCCAACAAGGACAGCAGCAACCGCATCGGCGACTACATCAGCGGCGTCAAGCGCTTCGCTCGCCATGCATCGTATCTCACCGTCAACATCTCCTCGCCCAACACGCCGGGCCTGCGCAACATGCAGGCGCGCGAGCAACTGGCCGAACTTTTGGCGAGTGTCATGATCGCCCGCGCCGAAGCCGGTCATGCGGTTCCGATCTTCCTCAAGATCGCGCCGGACCTGCACGAGGCAGAACTCGAGGACATCGCCGCCGAGGTGACCGAAAAGGCGATCGACGGCGTCATCGTCTCCAACACCACGATCGCCCGCCCTACCCTGCGCAGCCCGACCCATACCGGCGAGGCTGGCGGCCTGTCCGGCAAGCCGCTGTTTGCGCGCTCGACGGCGGTTCTGGCCCGGATGCGCAAGCTGCTGGGCCCGCAGAGCGCCATCATCGGCGTCGGCGGCGTCGATTCGACCGAGACCGCGCTCGAAAAGATCCGAGCCGGTGCCGATCTCGTCCAGCTCTATACCGGCATGGTCTATGCCGGACCGTCGCTGCCGGCACGCATCGTGCGCGGCATGGCCGACTTTGCCGCGCGCGAAGGGCTCGACGGCATCTCCGAGCTGCGCGACACGAGGCTAGATCAGTGGGCGGCAGCACCGCTCTGAAACGTCGCCCTGGCCCGCGGTCCAAGAATCGCCAGCAGGCAGACGCCGCGGACGATCAGCAGCAGATGCAGTGCCGCCCATAGGCCGTGATTGCCGAAGGCCGGCGTCAGCGTCAGCAGCGCGACGACGAACACGACGAGCGACACCACCATCATGTTGCGCATGTCGCGCGACCATGCAGCGCCGATGAAGATGCCGTCCATCTGGAACGCAAGCACGCCGCTCAGCGCGGTGAAGGCGGCCCAGGGCAGGAAGGCGATGGCCACTGCCCGCACGTCCTCGGCGGTCGAGATCAGCGCCACAAGATCAGGGCCGAAGACCATCAGGACCGCCGTCATGCTGCCCGCCAGCGCAAAGCCCCAGATCGAGCAGAGATAAACCGCCTTGCGGAAGGCCGGCTCGTAGCGGGCGCCGACGGCACGGCCGGCAAGCTGTTCGGCGGCTGCAGCAAAGCCGTCGAGGAAGAAGCCTGCGGCAATGAAGAAGTTCATCAGCACCGCGTTGGCGGCGAGCGTCACCGTGCCGAACTGCGCGCCCTGACGGGTGAACAGCGCGAAGGCGACGAGCAGCGACAGCGACCGGATCATGATGTCGCGGTTGAGCACGAACAGGCGCCGGAACGCAGCAGCGTCGAAGATGCGCCCGGGCGCCAGCCTCGGCTGGCGCCCGAAGCGCCGCAACAGCACGACAAGCCCGATCGCCATGCCTGCCGCCTCGCCGGCGACGGCGGCCCAGGCGACGCCCTCGACGCCCCAGCCGAGGCTGAGCCCGAGCAGCAGCGACAGCGCAATGTTGACGCCGTTGAGGCTCGCCTGCAGCAACAGCGCGAAGCTGCCCTCGCCGCGCCCGAGCACGTAGCCGAGGATCGCATAGTTGATCAGCGCGAAGGGTGCGCCCAGCATGCGGATGCGGACATAGGCATCAAGCGTCTCGTTGACCCGTTGCTCGGCCGACATGAACCATTGCCCGGCGAGCGACGTCAGCGGCGCCGTCAGCGCCAGCACGATACCTGCGACGAGCGCGATCACCACCGCGCGCCAGAACACCGCCTGTTCTTCGGATGCGTCGCCACGACCGAAAGCCTGCGCCACCAGCGCGGTTGTGCCGGCGCGCAGGAAATTGAAGCTGGTGAAGACGACGTCGAAGGCGACGGCGCCTGCAGCGAGCCCGCCCAGCAGCGCAGCGTCGCCGAACTGGCCGACCACGCCGGTGCCGACGAGGCCGATGAAGGGCGTGGTCAGATAGGCAAGGGTCATCGGCACGGCAATCGCCAATACCGAGCGGTTGGTGACGGCAAAAGGCGTCACGCGGCCCTCCGGCGATGCGATGTCCAACGAGAATCCTCCTCCTGCCGTTTCTCCCGCTCGGGCACATGCCCCGGTTTCGCCAACACCGGCAACCGTTTATGTATCGGGGTCAATCGATTTCACCCCCTTGGTTCAGCCCTCCCCCATGCCGCTGCAGATCGTCAGCCATCCCGACTACGACGCCGGCTTTGCCCCGGACCACCGCTTTCCGATGGGCAAGTACCGCCAGCTGATGGAACGGCTGCATGCCCTGGACCTGACGGGCGGGCTCCATCGGGCGGAACCGATTGCGCCCCGCTGGCTGCGCCTCGCGCATGAGCCCGGCTATGTCGAGCAGGTGCTGAGCTGCACCGTTCCGGCCCACATCGAACGTGAAATCGGCTTCCCCGTCGGCGAGCGTGTGTCACGCCGTGCCCAGCTTGCCGCGGGCGGCACGCTTATGGCAGCGCGGCTCGCGCTCGAGCACGGCATCGCCTGCAACACCGCCGGCGGCAGCCATCATGCCAGGCGTGCCCAGGGTGCCGGCTTCTGCACCTTCAACGACGTGGCCGTGGCATCGCTGGCGCTGCTCGAGGACGGGCTGGCGGAAAACATCCTGGTCGTCGATCTCGACGTCCACCAGGGCGACGGCACAGCGGAAATCCTCGCCGCCAATCCCGCTGTCTTCACCTTTTCGATGCATGCCGAGAAAAACTACCCCGTGCGCAAGGCCACTTCCGGCCTCGATATCGGCCTGCCTGACGGCACCGGCGACGATGCCTATCTGGACGTGCTGGCCGAGGTCCTGCCCGGCCTGTCGCGCCGCGCGCCCTGGGACATCGTGTTCTACAACGCCGGCGTCGACCCCCATGGAGGAGACCGGCTCGGGCGCCTGGCGATGAGCGACGAAGGCCTGCGCCGGCGCGAGAGCATGGTCATCGGGCATTTCCGCACGGCCGGCACTCCGCTGTGCGGCGTCATCGGTGGCGGCTATTCGCACGACATCGAAGCGCTGGCCCGGCGGCACGCCATCCTGTTCGAGACCGCCGCCGGCTTCGCCTGAGTTATCCGCCTGCGCCCGACCTATTTGCGGTAGCTGAACAGCCTGAGGATGATGAAGGCCGGAATGACGACCGCCGCACCCAGCAGGAAATAGCCGAGGAAGCGATCGATGGCACGGAAACCCATGCGCCAGATGTCGAGGAAGAAATCGCGGATGCCGTAGAGCACGTCATAGGGCGACCAGCCGAAGGCGCTCATGACGATGCCGACGAGGAAGGAGATGACCAAGAGCTTGATCAACACCCGCAAGGGGGTGTCACCGAGAAAACGCGCCAATCCGGACAAGCTCAGTCTCCTGCGATTCTAGCCTCACTGGAATATCGCGATTGTCGTGCCCTCATCAAGGGCACGGCAGCACTGCACTCCGTTTCCCGATTGCCCAACAACATCGGCAATGCTAACCAGATGCCCGCGCGGGTATGATGTAATGGTAGCCTGTCAGCTTCCCAAGCTGAACGCGCGGGTTCGATTCCCGCTACCCGCTCCAGATTGTGCTTTGGGTACGATCTTTAGACCCAGAAATAGGCGGTTCTTGGCACCACTCCTTTCATTGACAAATCAGCAGCAATAGCGCGGCGGCGTTACTTTTCGCAGTGTCTCACGGATCGCCTGAATGGAGAGCGCCGTCTCGTGGTAGGCGGCCGACAGGATGTAGGCGAAGTGGTACAACGTGCCGCGGCGGCCCGAACACACCGCATGAGTGCGCGCAAGGTAGAACTTGCTACGGTCTATTGGATTTCCTCCGTTGTGGCAGACAGTCCGATGGGCGCGGGCGCGGGTGACCGGCGCAAAATGTGTGCGGCATGTCATGGTCGCCGCGCCATTCATGATGTTGTATTCGACGCATTGTATGGGTGTATGAGTCGCTACTGATGACGTTGGCTCGGAGACCGACTGAAGGGCGGATTTCGCCGCCGACCATCCGAAAGCTATGACATCGATTTCAAGAACCTGCGTGAGCTAAAGCCGGCATAGGCCGGCCTATCGCTGGATTTATTGAGATCGATGGAATAGCCAAAGACTTCAAAATCTCTTTTGTAGATAGACTGCACTGATCTCACAGAAGATTCGAATTCGTAGTATTGTTTCAAATACTCCATGGCCGACGTACGATGTTCGTCGACGGCACTCACAAAACTTATTGCCGATGGTGTAGCTATTTTAAGGATTTCCAACAAATCGGAATTCAACGTTTCAAATGCACCTATAAAGTCGTAGCCGATAGAATCTATCATGTTGTGATAGCATTGCGGACGCCAATGGGCGTTCATTGTGTCTGGCGTCTGACCTGAGACGACGTCCAAGAATTGTGCGAACGATATCGGCTCGCGCGGATCTTCAACCAGACCACGCAAAAAAATCTCTCGCCTATTCTCGTTTGTAGCGATTTTGTCCAGATAGGCCGAGAGGACGCGAGCATAGGGGTTTCTAACAAAGCAAAATGATACACTTGCCCTGGCCAGCGCCCACCTGAGTGCCCAGCGATTGGATGGGCGCCTCAGAGGCGATTTGGACCTGTCGTGAACGGTTAGGAGGGTTTCCGAATAACCAAACTTGCCGCCAGACGCTTCTCCGCCGTCTACCGCGTATCCTCTTTCGGCGCTTTGCAGCGCACGCTTAATAGTTGAGCAGGCAACCTTGGGTGTGTCGACGTAAACATACCGAAACCGAGGTGACAGATGGACGTGATCCAGCAGCTTCGACATTTCTTTGCGGCGCATCTCGGGTGTATTGCGCACCTAAAATTCATTAGCAAGCCCTAATGCATTTGGCCGACCACCAGCGTCCCGAAAATGGTTGAAGCCGCTTGGAACCGCGGATAAAAATCACCACCGAATTTGGAGATGCCGCGATGATTGACCTAACTATGACCGCCACCCGGCGACCAGATCTCGTCGCAATAACTTTAGCGTCGTTTCAGCAGAAACTTTTCGACCGCTTTCCCGTTCGGACGTTCTTCCTCAATATCGATCCAATTTGGGGCAGCGAAGAAGATGGAAACCGCGTCGAAGAAATAGCCCGCTCATATTTTACTACGGTGGTACGGCGTCCTGCTGAGGCCTCTTATGGCGGGGCAGTCAAATGGCTATGGCAGCAGCCGGAAACCGAGTGGTTTCTTCACTTGGAAGATGACTGGATCCTGTCGCACAAGATCAGCCTGAAGAGATTGCGAAAGCAAATGGCGGAGCCAAACGTTGGCCAGATCGCCATTTGCAACTGGTCACGGCTTGGTCGCCGAAAAATAACGCCGCGGATCGGCGTCGGCCCGTTGTTTGCCTCGCGAGCGCTTGCATCCATAGCGAGCGAGCACATGAACCCCGATCTTGATCCAGATAAACAGTTTATGAACGGTACGAACACGGCTTTAGCGGACGCTTCGTCAAGCTATCGCGCCGTATATTTTGGTGGTCCATTTACAAGACGAACTGCCATCGATATCGGCCGCGACTGGCGCGACAAGCGCGGCATCGAAAAGCAGATTATAGATGGCGTTGCAGTTTGGACGCCGGAGGCCTCATGAAACTTCATCTGAAAAAACGGTTCCGCAACGCCAAGGCCGCCTTCCACCCTGGCGAAGCCAATTATCAGATGGCAATCAATCGGTTTGGTGGTTTCGATGTAGCCTATCGTGAAGGTACCGCTGACGAAAAGGTCATCGCCCATAGCTTTGAGAACGACATATTTTTTGCAGGCGTTCCGGAGTACCAGCCAACTGCTTCCGACGTCGTGATCGACATCGGCGCTCATATTGGCACTTTCGCACTGACCGCCGCCTCTAAAGCCTCGAATGGGACGGTTCATGCTATCGAGGCAAGCGCGGAAACCTACAACTATCTCCGAGTCAACGCCGCTCTGAACCCGGCACTCAACGTCATTGCCCATCGTCTTGCACTGACGGACAAGGACGGCGAGGTCACGCTGCACCATGATCGCGGCAACTGGGGCCACTCGATAATGAAGCAATTGTCGCCCAAGGGCGAGCGAGTGCCTGCAATGTCGCTTTCTAGCTTCATGGCGGCTCACGAGATCAAGGACGTGTCGTTCATCAAGTTCAATTGCGAAGGCGCCGAATTTCCGATCCTCTTGTCGACTCCAATCGAGTTACTCCGGAAGGTCCGCATGATGTTGGTGCTCTACCATGTTGACCTAGTGGAAGGGGCATCACTCGAACAGTTGCTAGGCAGGCTTGCCGAGGCCGGCTTCACGACAGACATACGGCAGAAGCGAAATACTCGCGGCTGGATCGTAGCGTCCCGCTAGATCGATCCCTTGTTGCAGCTCCGCACGTCAGCTTCCCAAGCTGAACGCGCGGGTTCGATTCCCGCTACCCGCTCCAGATTTCCGGACACGAAAAAGGCCAGGCGCTCGATCGAACGCCTGGCCTTTTTGTTATCCGCAGGCGTCAGTCCTGCGCGCCGTAGATGTCGAAGTCGAAATACTTGGCGTTGATCTTGGCGTAGGTGCCGTCCTTGACGATGGCGTCGATCGCGGCGTTCAGCTTCTCGCGCAGCGGGTCGCCCTTGCGCACGGCGATGCCGGTCAGCGAGTCGGTGCCCTTGAGGTCGCCGATCATCTTGCAGCAATCCTGCCCGGTAGTCTTGATCCAGTCGACCAGCACGAACTTGTCGGCGACAACCGCGTCGAGACGGCCGTTGGTCAGGTCGGCCACCGCCTCGTCCTGGGTTGGATAGAGCTTCACCTCGGCGCCCGCCTTGGCATAGTGGTCCTCGGCATAGATGCTCTGGGTGGTCGACGCCTGCGCGCCGACGGTCTTGCCCTTCAGCGCGTCGGGCTCGGCCGAGGTCAAGGCGGAATCCTTCGGCGCGATCAGTGCCAGCGGCGTTGTGTAGTACTTGTCGGTGAAGTCGACCTGCTGCTTGCGCTCGTCGGTGATGGTCATCGAGGCGACGATGGCGTCGAACTTGCCGCCCTGGAGCGCCGGGATGATACCATCCCAATCCTGGGCAACCAGTTCGCACTCGACCTTCATCTGGGCGCACAGCGCATTGGCGATGTCGACGTCGAAGCCGGCCAGCTTGCCGTCGGCGGTGACGGTGTTGAAGGGCGGATAGGCGCCTTCGGTGCCGATCTTGAGCTTCTCCTGCGCGGAAGCTCCGCCAAGGGTCAACAAGAGCGCTGCGAGCGAGGCTGCGCAAGCGAACTTCCGGGTAATCTGCATGATCCTCTCCATTTGACGGGCGCTCTTCCCGGGCGTCCCTGGTCCAGCCAAGCACAATGGCTGTAAATGGACAAGCAAACTAACGGCCAGGCGGCGCTGACCAAAGGTCAGCCCATGCGGAAGTGCTTGGAGAGTTTCAGGCCCTGCGCCTGGTAGTTGGAGCCGAGGTCGGTGCCGTAAAGCGCCTTGGGGCGCGACAGCATGTGTTCGTAGACCAGGCGACCGACGACCTGGCCGTGCTCCAGGATGAACGGCACTTCGTGGCTGCGCACTTCGAGCACGGCGCGGCTGCCGGTGCCGCCGGCGCTGGAATGGCCGAAGCCGGGATCGAAGAAGCCGGCATAGTGGACGCGGAACTCGCCGACCAGCGGGTCGAACGGCGTCATTTCGGCGGCATAGAGCGGCGGCACATGCACCGCCTCGCGCGACACCAGGATGTAGAATTCGTCGGGATCGAGCACCAGTTCGCCGGCGCCGTGGGCGTAGATCGGGTCCCAGAAGTCGACGATGTCCTGGGCCGCACGCTTGTCGACATCGACAAGGCCGGTGTGGTGCTTGCCGCGGTAGCCGACGATGCTGCCCGGCTTGCCGGCGAGGTCGATGGAAAGCGCGATGCCGCCGCCCGAGATGTTGGGCGGATCGATGGCGACCAGCCGGTCGGAGAGGTGCAGCGCATGCAGTTCGGCCTCGGACAGCAGGGCATTGCCCTTCCTGAAGCGGATCTGCGACAGGCGAGAGCCCTTGCGCACGACGATCGGGAAGGTGCGCGGGCTGACCTCGAGAAACAGCGGGCCGGCATATCCGGCGGGGATCTTGTCGAACTCCTGGCCGCGATCGGTCATCACGCGGGTGAAGATGTCGAGGCGGCCGGTCGAGCTCTTCGGATTGGCCGAGGCCGAGATTTCGGCCGGCAGGGCCAGGCTTTCGAGCAGCGGCACGATGTAGACGCAACCGGTCTCCAGGACCGCGCCTTCGCTCAGGTCGATCTCATGCAGCTTGAGGCGGTCGAGCTTGGCCGAGACCAGCGAATTGGGACCGGGCAGGAAGCTGGCGCGAACGCGAAAAGCCCTGGCGCCGAGGCGAAGATCGAGGCTGGCCGGCTGGATCTGGTCGGCATCGAGCGGCGGCGCCTTGAGCGCGCCGGAGGCGAACAGCGCCGCGATATCCTGGTCCGGAAGAATGCCCGACTGCCGCAATTGCCTCACTCCTTTACGCGCCGCCGATCCGAACGGACAGCCGAGGATCGCTGGCCCCGAAGCTCGTCCGGGGCCATATGCGTGGCCCAAGACGTTTAGTCGCCCCTGCGATTGACGCAAGCCGGCCATGGGTCTAAAGGACCTTTATCCCGTGGTGATTTGGCCGGTCGGCTTGCAGCCACGTTAAACAAGTCGCTAAAGGGCCGCGTTTGGACCGGTTTGCGACTTTTCGCGACCGGTTTTTTTGTATCTGGATTTAGGCTCATGACCTCCGACAAGCGCAACTGGAATCCGCAGACCACCCTCGTCCATGGCGGCACGCTCCGCTCCGAATTCGGCGAAACCTCCGAAGCGATCTACCTCACCCAGGGATATGTCTATGACAGCGCCGAAAGTGCCGAAGCGCGCTTCAAAGGCGAGACCCCGGGCTTCATCTATTCGCGCTACGCCAACCCGACCGTCGACATGTTCGAAAAGCGCATGTGCGCGCTGGAAGGCGCCGAAGACGCCCGCGCCACGGCATCCGGCATGGCCGCGGTTACCGCCGCCATCCTGTGCAGCCTGAAGGCTGGCGACCACATCGTTGCCGCCCGCGCCCTGTTCGGCTCGTGCCGCTGGATCGTCGAGACGCTGGCACCACGCTATGGCATCGAAGCGACGCTGGTCGACGGCACCGTCATCGGGAACTGGGAAAAGGCCGTCCGGCCCAACACCAAGCTGTTCTTCCTGGAAAGCCCGACCAACCCGACGCTCGAGGTGATCGACATCGCCGCGGTTGCGGCACTCGCCAACTCCGTCGGCGCCCGCGTCGTCGTCGACAACGTCTTCGCCACGCCGATGCAGCAGAAGCCGCTCGAACTCGGCGCCCACATCGTCGTCTACTCCGCCACCAAGCACATCGACGGTCAGGGCCGCTGCCTCGGCGGCGTCATCCTCTCCGACAAGAAGTGGATCGACGAGAACCTGCACGACTATTTCCGCCACACCGGACCGAGCCTGTCGCCGTTTAACGCCTGGACCCTGCTCAAGGGCCTGGAAACGCTGCCGCTGCGCGTGCGCCAGCAGACCGAGGCCGCCGCCAGGATCGCCGACTTCCTGGCCGAGAGCCCGGAAGTGTCGCGCCTGATCTATCCGGGCCGCGCCGACCACCCGCAGGCCGACATCATCAAGCGCCAGATGAAGGGCGGCTCGACGTTGATCTGCTTTGACGTCAAGGGCGGCAAGAAGGCGGCCTTCGCCTTCGAGAATGCGCTCCGGATCATCCTGATCTCGAACAATCTCGGCGATTCCAAGAGCCTGATCACCCATCCGGCGACGACGACGCACAAGAACCTGACCGACGAGGCCCGCGCCGAACTCGGCATCGACGACGGCACGCTGCGCCTGTCGGTCGGCCTCGAAGACGCCGACGACCTGCTCAACGACATCGGCGATGCGCTGAAGGCGACGCGCTGACCAGAACGGCGCTCCGGCAAGCCGGAGCGCCTCCTTGGCGGCCACCACGCAGGGTGAATTCCGCCACAGCTGCATCACAATCAGCGTGAATGCGGCAAACGAGAGTTGACCCGCCGCGCCAAGCGGCGGACTCTGTCACCGTGCAGGCCAAGGAGCGCAGCATATGTATCGCGCAATCACCCGCAACATCGCGGTCGAGGTCGAGCCCTTCTATCTGGTGGACCAGTCGGAGCCATCGGAAAACCGTTATGTCTGGGGTTACCGCGTCACCATCGAGAACAACTCGGACGAATTCGTCCAGCTGTTGTCGCGCTACTGGCACATCACCGATGCCAGCGGCAAGGTCGAGGAGGTCCGGGGCCCGGGCGTGGTCGGCGACCAGCCCGAGCTCAACCCCGGGGACAGCTACCAGTATGCTTCAGGCTGCCCGCTGTCGACACCATCGGGCATCATGGTCGGGCGCTACACCATGCGCAACGAGGCCGGCGAGACCTTCGAAATCGCCATCCCCGCCTTCTCGCTCGACCTGCCCGACGCCCGGCACCGGCTGAACTGACCCGTTACTGGGCCGACGCGAACTCGGCAGGGTCGAACTCGTAGGACTTGGAGCAGAATTCGCAGGCCACCCGGATGACGCCATCCTCGACGCTGTCGGTGATCTCCTCGGCGGTGAAGCCTTGCAGGATGCCCTTGATCTTCTGGCCCGAACACGAGCAATCGTCGACAACGCGCACGCCTTCATACACGCGCGCGCCATGCTCGTGGAACAGCCGGTAGAGCAGCCTTTCCGTGCCGACCGTCGGATCGATCAGTTCGGTCGGCTCGATGGTGGCGACCAGCGCCAAGAGCTCCTGCCAGGAATTGTCGTCGGGATGCACGCTGACGTCACGCTCGTCACCGTCGCCGCCATGCATGTCCTGGACGCGCCGGCGCTCCGGCGAGTCGGGAAGGAACTGCGCGAGAAGGCCGCCGGCGCGCCAATGTTCGCGCGGGCCGCCTTCGGCGGGCAGGACCAGCTTTGCCACCGACAGGCGGACGTCGGTCGGGATCTGCTCCGACTGGCGGAAATAGGTGCGGGCCGCCTCTTCCAGCGTGATGCCGTTGAGCTCGACGATGCCCTGGTAGCGCTGGGTGTGTTCGCCCTGGTCGATGGTCAGCGCCAGAACGCCGCCGCCGAGCAGGTCTTCGGGCGCGGTCATGCCGGCCTCGATCGCCGCATCGACACGGTCGGCATCGAAGCGGGCATAGGCGCGCAGCGAATGCGGCGTGGTGAAGTCGGCAACCAGCATGTCCACCGGCCCGTCGGTGCGGGTCTGGAGGATGAACTTGCCTTCGAACTTCAAAGAGGTGCCAAGCAGGACGGTCACCACGCAGGCCTCGGCGAGAAGCCGGGCCACGGGTTCCGGATAGTCGTGGCGCTCGAGAATCCGGTCGAGCAAAGGCCCCAACTGCACGGTGCGGCCGCGCACGTCGAGCGGCTCCACCGCGAATGGAACAACATGGTCGTCGCCGGCGAACCCGAATTCGCCGAGCTTGCGTTCGGTCTCAGTCACTGGAATTTTTCCCGTCTAAAGAAGTCCGCGACCAGTCGGCCTACCGACGGTCGCAGAACATGGCTTTGATGACAATAGAATGATCCCGCCCCAAATAGGGTCGCGGGACCGGTCATTCAAGCGCCGAGGCACCAGGCAAGCACCGCCTTCTGGGCGTGCAGGCGGTTTTCCGCCTCGTCGAAGACCACCGAATTCGGGCCGTCGATCACGTCGTCGGTCACTTCCTCGCCGCGATGGGCGGGCAGGCAGTGCATGAACAGCGCGTCGGGCCTAGCGAGCTTCATCAGGTCGGCGTTGACCTGATAGGGCAGGAAGACATTGTGGCCGCGCGCGCGGTGCTCCTGCCCCATCGAAACCCAGCAGTCGGTGACGATGGCGTCGACGCCGCGAACCGCGTCCTCGGCCGAACGCGTCAGCGTCACCTTGCCGCCATTGGCGCCGGCCCAGTCGATGTATTTCTGCTCCGGCTCGCTGCCTTCCGGCACCGCCACGTTGACGTTGAAGCTGAAACGGGCCGAAGCCTCGAGCAGCGAATGCAGCACGTTGTTGCCGTCGCCGGTCCAGGCAAAGGTCTTGCCGCGCACCGGGCCGCGATGCTCCTCGAAGGTGAGGATATCGGCCATCAGCTGGCAGGGATGGGTGTCGTCGGTCAGGCCGTTGATGACGGGGATCGTGGCATTCTCGGTCAGCTCGATCAGGCGCTCATGCGCTGTCGTGCGGATCATGATCGCATCGACGTAGCGCGACAGCACCTTGGCGGTGTCGGCGATCGATTCCGAGCGGCCGAGCTGCATCTCGGTGCCGGTCAGCATGATGGTCTCGCCGCCGAGCTGACGCATGCCGACGTCGAACGAGATGCGCGTGCGGGTCGACGGCTTGTCGAAGATCATCGCCAGCACCTTGCCTTCGAGCGGCTTGGATCGTTCGCCGGCTTTCAGGCGCGCCTTGCGCACCGCCGCATCGTCCAGAATCCCGCGAAGGTCGCTCCCGGAAAGTGCCGAGAGGTCGGTGAAGTGGCGAATCCCGCTGGTCATGTAACTTCCCTGGGTTCAGCCGCCGTTGGCGGCGGCCTTGGAGAGGCTTGCAGCTCCGGCGCGAATGCGCGCCAGCGCCTCTCGGATCTCTGCGTCGGTGATCGTCAGCGGCGGCAACAGACGCAGCACATTTTCGCCGGCGGGCACCGCGAGCAGCTTCTGGTCGCGCAGCGCCATGTTCACCTTGGTGTTGGGCATGGTGCACTTGACGCCGAGCATCAGGCCGGTGCCGCGGATTTCGGCAATCACATCGGGGAACTCGTCGGCGATCGACGCCAGGCCCTGCTTCATCAGCAATGCCTTGCGGCTAACCTCTTCGAGGAAGCCTTCTTCGAGTAGCACGTCGAGCACGGCGTTGCCGACAGCCATGGCAAGGGGATTGCCGCCGAAGGTGGTGCCATGCACGCCCGCCGTCATGCCTTTGGCCGCCGCTTCGGTGGCGAGGCAGGCACCGACCGGGAAGCCGCCGCCGATACCCTTGGCAATCGCCATCAGGTCCGGCGATACACCCGACCATTCATAGCCGTAGAGCTTGCCGGTCCGGCCGACGCCGCACTGGACTTCATCGAAAATGAGCAGCAGGCCATGCTTGTCGCACAGCTCGCGCAGGCGCTTCAGCGACTGCGTCGGGAATGGGCGGATGCCGCCCTCCCCCTGCACCGGCTCAAGCAGGATTGCCGCCGTCTCCGGGCCGATCAGCTTTTCGGCTGCATCGATGTCGTCGAAGGCGACCTGGTCGAAACCCTCGACCTTCGGGCCGAAGCCTTCGAGATACTTGGCCTGTCCGCCGGCGGCGATGGTCGCCAGCGTACGGCCATGGAATGCGCCCTCGAAGGTGATGACACGGAAACGCTCGGGATGGCCGTTCACATACTGGCAGCGGCGCGCGGTCTTGATCGCGCACTCAAGCGCTTCCGCGCCCGAGTTGGTGAAGAAGACGCGGTCGGCAAACGAGGTTTCGGCCAGCCGCTCGCCCAGCCGGCTCTGGCCGGGGATCTGATAGAGATTGGAGACGTGCCACAGCTTGGCGGCCTGCTCGGTCAGCGCTGCAACAAGATGCGGATGGCCGTGGCCCAACGAATTGACGGCGATGCCACCAGCGAAATCGAGATATCGCTCGCCGGTCTCGGTGATCAGCCAAGAACCCTCGCCTCGCTCGAAAGCCAGGGGTGCGCGAGCAAACGTCTCGTAAAGCGCCGATCCGCTCATTATATGCCTCTCCGGAACCGGAAAATTAAAAAGCCGCCTCAGCGGCGGCCCTGCGGGCTATATCAGATTTTTCGGCCACAAAGTCAACGAAAACGTCGCATAGACGCGTGCGTTCCAATCTCCCCGGCGCTGCCGAGACGTCGAACTCCGGCAAGTTGGGGAAAACCGAAAAAACCGAATCGTGAAGACCCCTGGGACTCTTGTCACAGAGTCAGCGCATCGATAATTGTAATTGAGAAATAACTAGATTTCGTGCGGCGGACATATCCATCGAATAGATGTGGTGCCCACCCGGCTTGCCGGGACGGAAAAGGATTCCGAATTCTGCGCGTTAAATCAGGAGCACGGTCTCATGAATTGGACTGACGAGCGGGTCGAACTTCTCAGAAAGCTTTGGTCGGAAGGTCTGAGCGCAAGCCAGATCGCGGCACAATTGGGCGGCGTGAGCCGCAATGCCGTCATCGGCAAGGTTCACCGGCTGAAGCTGTCGAGCCGCGGCCGCGCAACGGCCGCCCCGGCGCGCCAGAAGAAGACGACCACGGCAAGCACTGCGACCAAGACGGTGCAGCGCACGGCAACCGTGACGCGCACGGTCACCGCAAGCATCGGCGCCACCGCGCTACAGGCGCAGTTCGACGTCGAGCCGGTCGCCCGCCACTACATCCGCCCGGTGGAAAACGTCGTCGTGCCGATCTCGCGCCGGCTCCAGCTGGTGCAGCTCAACGAGCGCACCTGCAAGTGGCCGAATGGCGACCCGCTGAGCGAAGACTTCAATTTCTGCGGCAACGAAGCCGGCGAGAGCGGCCCTTATTGCGGCTACCACTCGAAGATCGCCTTCCAGCCAGCCTCCGAGCGTCGCCGGTCGCGGTGAGCGAATAGCGAATAGCGAATAGCGAATAGCGAATAGAAACAAGTTCCAGGGCTTCGGGGCGTCAAGGCGACCCGAGGCCCTTTTCTATTCCCTACTCGCTATTCGCTATTCGCTATTCGCCATCCGCCATCCGCTCCCCTCACAGCCAGCCATTCTTCCTGAACCGCCAGTAGAGGATCGAGCAGATCGTGGCGATGGCAATGAGCACGGTGGGATAGCCGTAGCTGAACTGCAGCTCCGGCATGTCGTTGAAATTCATGCCGTAAATGCCGGCGAGCGCGGTCGGAACGGCCAGGATCGCCGCCCAGGAGGCGAGCTTCTTGGCAATCGCCGTCTCCTGGCTCTGGCCGACGAGAAGGCTCGCCTCGAAGGCGAAGGCCAGCACCTCGCGCAGGTTGTCGACCTTCTCCAGCACGGTCCGGATATGATCGGTGACGTCGCGGAACAGCGGATGCATGGCCGGGCGCAACTGCGGCAGGTCGGCGCTGGTCAGCCTGCGGCAAACCTCGACCAGAGGGCCGGCCGCATTGCGCAGGCGCAGCAGGTCGCGACGCAGCATGTAGAGCCGCTCGATGTCCTTCGACGTCATCGGCCGCGCCAGCACGCCGTCCTCTATGCGGTCGACCTCTTCCTCGATCTGCTCGAGCACCGGCATGTAGTTGTCGACGATGAAGTCGAGGATGGCATAGAGGATGAAATCCTCGCCCTTGGCGAGCGCGCTGGGGCAGCTCTCCCAGTGCTGGCGCACCGCGGCATATGACGTCGAGACGCCGTGGCGAACGCTGACGATGTAGCCCTTGCCGACAAAGATATGGGTCTCGCCGAAATCGACCCTGCCCTGGATGAGCTGGGCGGTCCTGGCGACGATGAACAGCGCATCGCCATATTGCTCGACCTTGGGTCGCTGGTGCGGGTGCTCGGCATCCTCGATGGCGAGGTCGTGGAGATGAAACTGCTGCTGGACCCGCAGCAGAAGTTCGCGGCTGGGTTCGAGAAGGCCGATCCAGACGACGTGCCCTTCCCTCTCAGACCAGTCGCCTGCTTCCTCGATGGCGATGTCGGCGATGCGGCGCCCGCCGAGATAGACGCTGGAGGCGACGACCCCGTCTTCCAGCTCAGCGCCCTTGTCGAACTTCCTGGCAAGCTCGGTCATGCTGCACCCGTTCGAGGCCGCCTGATCAGGATCCCAGTCTAGACCTTCCGCACGCCGGGAAGAAGAGGCTGCCTCAGCCGGACTTGCCGTCGTCGGCAAGCGTCACGCCGTGGCTCCTGTCCTCCTTGGGCCGTTCCGGCGGCATCTGTTCGCCGGTGACGATGTAATAGATCGTCTCGGCGATGTTGGTGGCGTGGTCGCCGATGCGCTCGATGTTCTTGGCCACGAACAGAAGGTGCGTGCAGGGCGTGATGTTGCGCGGATCTTCCATCATGTAGGTCAGCAACTCGCGGAACAGCGAGGTGTACATGGCGTCGATCTGCTCGTCGCGATCGCGCACGATGCCGATGCGCTCGACAGAGCGCGACGCGTAGACGTCAAGCACGTCCTTCAACTGGGTCAGCGCCAGTTCGGCCAGCGCCTCGAGGCCGCGGAACAGGCTATTCGGCTGCCGGCCTTCGGCCACGGCCGCCACGCGCTTGGCGATGTTCTTGCCAAGGTCGCCGACGCGTTCCAGGTCGGCGGAGATGCGGATCGCGCCGATGATCTCGCGCAGGTCGGTCGCCATCGGCTGGCGCCGGGCAATGACCAGGATCGCCTTGTCGTCGATCTCGCGCTCGGCCTCATCGAGCAGCAGGTCGTCCTGGACGACCTTCTGGGCCAGCGCGTGATCGGCATTGACGAGCGCATTGATCGCCTGGTCGACCATGCGCTCGGCCTGCCCGCCCATGGCAGCTATCTTCCGCGCCAGAAATTGCAGTTCCTCGTCATAGGCTCGGACAGTGTGTTGCGTAAGCATGGCGGACTTCCTGGATATGAAACGGATTCGTGATCCTGAATCCGCACTCATAGGCTAACGACATGACGGAAAAAAGAAATGGGCAAGCGAGGCCGTGCGCTGCCGCCGAAAGGCCGGCACAAGCCTGCCCAAATGCTCACGCGGCCGGCAAATGGACGGTGAAGGCCGAGCCCTCGCCCTGCTTCGAACGGATCGACAGGCGCGCGCCATGGCGCGTCAGGATATGCTTGACGATCGAGAGGCCCAGCCCGGTGCCCTTGTGGGCGCGGCTGGTCTCGACGTCGACGCGGTAGAAGCGCTCCGTCACGCGCGGAATGTGCTCGTCGGGGATGCCCGGGCCGAAGTCGCGGACCGTCACTTCGATCTCCGGCTGCCTGGCTTCCGCCGAGCGCTTCATCGACACCACGACCCTGCCGCCCGAGCGGCCGTACTTGCAGGCATTTTCCAGCAGGTTCTGGAACACCTGGAACAGTTCGTCGCGGTCGCCTTGGACCTCGAGCGGACCTTCGGCGAAATCGCGTTCGACGACCACGGCGGATCCAGCCGCCAGCGGGGCGAGCGAGTCGATAACCGCATCGACCGTCTGTCGCAGGTCGACGCGAACGCCGGGCTTGAGATACGGCTTCATCTCGAGGCGCGACAGCGACAGCAGATCGTCGATCAGGCGCGCCATGCGGCCGGTCTGGTCCTGCATGATCTGCAGGAACTGGTCGCGGGCGTTGGGATCGTTGCGGGCCGGGCCACGCAGCGTCTCGACAAAACCGGCGATCGAGGCGAGCGGCGTGCGCAGCTCATGGCTGGCGTTGGCGATGAAGTCGGCGCGCATGCGGTCGATGCGGCGCGCCTCGCTCTGGTCCTTGAAGGCAAGCACGAACAGGCCGGTGCCGCGTCCCACCGCCGAAGCCGTGACGCGATAGACGCGCTCGAACGGCACACGCTCGACATAGTCGGTCGCCTGCGCCGTACCCTCGCCACTGAGCGCTGCCTCGATCAGCGCCTGCATCTCGGGAGCCCGAAACTTCAGCAGCAGCGGCAATGGCGGCGTCATTGCGCCAAAAGCCGTGTCCGCCGCCTCGTTGGCGTGGACGACGGCGCCGTCACGATCGAAGATGATCAGCGGCTCGGCGACCGCCGCCGCCAATTTTTCACCCGACAGCCTGTCGAGCGGCGAGCGTTCGACACGGGCGCTGGCTTCCGCCAGGCGACGGGCGGCCGGCGTGCGCGGCGCAACGAGTGCCACCAGCACAAGCGCGACGATGGTCGCTGCCGTGAAGCCAGCCGAGGCAGCGCCGAAAAGATGGACGGCAAGAACGGCCAGGATAGCCGCGGCCAGCATCCAGCGATTCTGGTAGAGGCGGCCAGCGGTGAGCTTGGCCGTGCGCCTTGTCCTGGTCTGGGTGCTGGTCTCAGCCATACGAACTTTTCCGTGGCGCCGAGCGCCCTCAAGAAGCCTCTGGACCGCTTCCTAGCCACCCAATAGCATGACTTGCCAAGCTGGAAAGGTGCCGGGACCATGAAAAAGGACAAGGAAAGCAAGAAGGCCGAGGCAGGGCATGCGGTGACCGCCGATGCGGCGCCAAAAGCCGGCCCGGTCGAAATCAAGATCGGCAAGGACGAGCGCACCTTCGACATCAACGACCCCAACCTTCCCGACTGGATCGACAAGAAGGCGCTGAAATCGGGCAACTACCCCTACGACGACAAGCTGCCGCAAAAGGAATACGAGCAGACGCTCGAGCATCTGCAGGTCGAACTGGTCAAGCTGCAGGCCTGGCTCCAGGCCACAGGCAAGCGCGTGCTGGTGCTGTTCGAGGGTCGCGACGCGGCCGGCAAGGGCGGCACCATCTCGGCGGTGCGCGAATACATGAACCCGCGCACGGCGCGCAACGTCGCGCTGACCAAGCCGACCGAGACCGAACGCGGCCAATGGTACTACCAGCGCTACGTCCAGCAGTTTCCGACGGCTGGCGAGTTCGTCACCTTCGACCGCTCCTGGTACAACCGGGCCGGCGTCGAGCCGGTGATGGGTTTCTGCACGCCCGAGCAGCACCGGCAATTTCTCGACGAGACCCCTCATTTCGAGCAGATGATCGTCAACGAGGGCATTCATTTCTTCAAGTTCTGGCTCGACATCAGCCAGGAGATGCAACTCAAGCGTTTCCACGACCGGCGCCACAGCGCGCTGAAGAGCTGGAAGTTCTCGCCGATGGACATCGCCGGCATCAGCAAGTGGGACGACTACACCAGGGCGATCGAACTGATGGTCGACAAGACCCACACCAAGCATGCGCCGTGGATCGTGGTGCAGGCCAACGACAAGCGGCGCGGGCGCATCGCCGTCATCCGCCACATCCTGCGCGCGCTGACCTATGACGGCCGCGACCTCGACGAGATCGGCCGGCCCGACGGCAAGATCATCGCCGAAGGCCTGCGATTCCTGAGGGATTGAAGCTCAAAATGCACGGGCCTTGCGATGCGGCGTCTTCGCCCAATGGTGCGGACGCCGCCAGAGTTCGTAAAGCGCGCACCATGCCGCCCATGACAGCATCGTCCAATAGACCGGCGTGAACAGGCACAGCTTCCAGAAGCCGCGCCGGTCTCTGGGCTTGAGCACCAGCCAGCCGAGGAACAGGAAAGCACCGTAGCCGAGCAGGATGCTGATGATGTCGAAGGCGACGAGATAGGACTGCCACAGGCTCATCGGCACGTCGAACAGCACCTGTACTGCCAGCCCCAGCAGCATGGCGATCAGCACGAGATGCAGCAGCGACGACAGCACCATGCCGGCAAACAGTATCTGCGTGACGACGAACGACACGAGCGGCAGTTCCGATGCCAGCGCGCCCGGCTCGCGCATATGCACCAGCCAGGTCTGGATCCAGCCCTTGAACCAGCGGACGCGCTGGTTGTGCCATGAGACAAGGTCCTCGGGACCATCCTCTCGGGTCGGGCAGGACAGCGTCTCGCAGCGGTAGCCATGGCGGGCCAGGCGCAGCGCCAGGTCGGCGTCCTCGGTGACATTGTAGGGGTCCCAGCCGCCGACCTCTTCGAGCACGTCGCGGCGGAAGTGGTTCGATGTGCCGCCGAGAGGCAGCATGATCCGGTTGTGGGCGAGCCAGGGCAGAAGGCCACGGAACAGCGCCGCATATTCGAAGCCGAACATGCTGGCGATCAGGCCGGCGCGCCGGTTTGCGATCTCGAGCGGCGCCTGCAAGCATGCCAGTTCGCGATCGGATGCCTCGAAGCGTCGCCAGGCCTCGGCGAGTTGCATCGGGTGGGGCCTGTCTTCGGCGTCGTAGAGCACGACCAGTTCACCGCGCGTCAGCGGCAGCGCATAAGACAGGGCCTTAGGCTTGGTGCGTGGCAGCGATGGCGGCACCAGCACGACCTCGACGCAGGCGCGCAAAGGGTGGGCCCTGATCGCGGCAATGGTTTCGGCGTCGTCTTCCTCGCACACCAGCTTGATCTCGATCTTGCTGCGCGGCCATTGCAGCAGGCCGAGCCCGACGAGCAGGTCGGGCACGACTTCGGCCTCGCGATAGAGTGCGACCAGCACCGAATAGACCGGCAGGTCGGGCGAAAGCGGCAGCGAGATCGGCATCGGCACGACGGGCGGACGGGCAATCGCAGCAATCGCGCGCAAGGCAGAACAGGCAATGAAAAAGGAAACCAGCAAAAGGTGCACGGCAAACAGAGCCAGCATCGGCACGGTGACCATGGCGAATGGCAACAGCACCGTCAGCATGCCGAAGCTGTAGGTCTGCCAAGGCCAGAACACGTTGCGCGCCGAACAATCGGGCCTGTTGTCGTGAAGATTGCCGACGGCAAATCGCGTCAGCATCGGGCGGGAGCGCTCCAGCAAGGCCTCCCGCAACCTGGACGGCGCCACCACCTTGATGCGCAATCGGAGATCCGGGTTGCCTTCGCAATGCTGCTTCAGCAGGCACCAGCCCGCCTGATCCGGCGCAACGATCCCCGTATGGCGCCCCGGCGCCTCGCACAGCCTGGCATGCATGGCCCGGCGGTGGAACTGGGCCCAGCAGGCCTCGTCGTCCATCATCAGCTTTTGCGGCTCGATCGCGGTCAGGAATTCGACCCCGATCTCGCGGGCCATCGCCGCAAAATAGGCCTGCTCCGTGACCACGCCGGATGCCAGCAGTTCTGTCTGGAATGTCGTGCCCTGGAAGGCCGCGCGCGAAGCTGTTGCGAGACGTATCCGGTGCGAAACCCCGAGCCGATCCAGCGCCGACTGCAGTTCCGGCAGGCTCGCCAGCGCAAGTTCGTAGACGCTCAGCCCATTGTCATTGGCTTCGAGAAAAGTCTGTTCGGCGACGGATGATCCGGCAGAAAAAAAGGGGCGGATGGCTGCGTGACTGGAGTCTGTCGCAACCATCACGCACCCACGGCCTGCGAGCCGCAAATTTGGATACTTCGATAGTCATCGAACCAAGCCGCACCAACTGCTTGACGCAGCCTGCACGTCGTTGTGCATCCCCCCCGCGGCGACCGGTCCAGTCTCATTGCAACATCCCCAGTGCTGCAACTAACCCCGCGGCAATAATGCATATCGCAACCATCGAGGCTATGCTCCAAACGGGTGAGACTGCCTTTCTCAATATACTTGGATATATGTATGTTGAAATTCAGCTGCCGCCTCTTGCACGGCCGCACAATCGCTTTGCGTGGAAGGTTTCCCGCGGTAAAGCTCTTGCCACCATTTCAGGGCGCAGCGCATCCGCAACGCGTCAGCCAGGGCCGGAGCGCATTCATGAAACCCGCACCGCAGTTGCTTGCGTTCGCGCTTTCGCTCGCGGCATTTTTCGGCCCGGCGCAGGCAGCCGAACCGCAGGTGCCTGTCTTGTGGGACAGCAAGGAGCGCTTGCAGAAGCCCGACCTGTCGACGCTGCCGCGGTTGCGTTTCCTGACGACGACCGACTTCCCGCCTTTCAACTTCATCGACAAGAACGGCAGGCTGTCGGGTTTCCATGTCGATCTCGCCCGTGCCGTCTGCGCCGAACTCGGCATCGCCGAGAAATGCCAGATCCAGGCTTTGCCCTGGGCCGAACTCGACGGCGCGCTGGCTACCGGCGAAGGCGAGGCGATTATCGCCGGCGTGCCGGCGACAGCTGCAACGCGGGAAAAATACGCTTTCTCGCGGCCCTATCTCCAGTTCCCGGCGCGCTTCATCATGCGCAAGGCGCAAGCCGTCACCGAGCCGCTCGTCGAAAAGTTGCAGGGCAAGCGCGTCGGCGTGCTGGCCGGCTCGGCGCATGAACGCGTGCTCCGGGACTATTTCGGCAGCGTGAAGGTCGTCACCTACACCAAGCCGGATTGGCTCAACACCGACCTCAAGGACGGCAAGCTGGACGCCGGCTTCGGCGACGGCATGCGCCTGTCGTTCTGGCTCGCCGGCACGGATGCCGCCGGCTGCTGCCGCTTTGCCGGCGGCCCCTACCTGGCACCGGAATATCTCGGCACCGGCCTGGCGATCGCGACCAAGCCGGACAATGCAGCCCTTGCAAACGCCTTTGACTATGCGCTGCACGAGATCTCGGCAAAGGGCACGTTCGCCGAGCTCTATCTCAGGTATTTCCCGGTCAGCTTCTTCTAGCTGCCACCATCAGGTCAGCATGCGATGGCGCGCCTTGGTGGCGCGCTCGATCGCCGCAAGCGTCAGGGCATCGACGCTGAGGTGCTTGCGCAGAAGCTGCAGCACGCGCAACTCCTCCATGCGCATTTCCAGATCGACGGAGGCAACCTCGAAGGCAGCGGCATAGGCGGTCTCGTGCAGCCGTTCCGGGATCACCCGCCTGGCCGTGTCGAGAATTTCGTCGAGGCCGTTTTCGGCATGCAGCAGCAATTGGCAATCCTGGGCCACCGCAATCAGGCGCTTGGCATCGAAGTCCAGGAAGATCGGCCATGTCCGGACCACCTCGCCGATCCGCGCCAATTCGACATCGGTCATGTCGCGGTCGGATGCGGAAGTGACGACCATCAGGTAGATCAACGCCTCGTGGGCGGTCGGCATGGGCATGAAATTCTCCAGAACGAGGTTGAATGCCACCCGAACTTAGGAACGCCCTGGCCCTCCCGCAACGAAAAATGGCCGGAATCGTTGACGCCCGCGGCATGCGCGCATAGAGCATGGCCATCTTTTGGCGGAATTTCCGCCCAACTAAAAAGGGCTCTCGACATGACGAGATCAAACTCAATCGATCTCAACCCGGAAATCCTCGCGGCCGCTGCCGAAAGCAAGGCCTGGCCGTTCGAGGAAGCCAAGAAAATCGTCGAGCGCTACAAGAAATCCGGCTTTCCCGAGACCGTCCTGTTCGAGACAGGATATGGTCCTTCGGGCCTGCCGCATATCGGCACCTTCGGCGAAGTGGCGCGCACCACGATGGTGCGCCATGCCTTCCACGTTCTGACCGAGGACAAGGTCAAGACCAGGCTCCTGTGCTTCTCCGACGACATGGACGGGATGCGCAAGATTCCGGAGAATGTTCCCGACCGCGCCTTCCTCGAGCCGCACCTGCACAAGCCGCTGACGGCGGTGCCGAACCCGTTCGGCGGCGACTACGCCAGCTTCGGCGACCACAACAACGCGATGCTGCGCCGCTTCCTCGACACCTTCGGCTTCGACTACGAGTTCGCGAGCGCGACCGAATATTACAAGGCAGGCAGGTTCGACGCGATGCTGCTGCGTGCCGCCGAGCGCTATGAGCAGATCATGGCCGTCATGCTGCCGACGCTCGGCGAAGAGCGCCAGGCGACCTACAGCCCGTTCCTGCCGATCTCGCCGAAGAGCGGCCGCGTGCTCTACGTGCCGATGAAGGACGTCGACGCCAAGGCCGGCACCATCACCTTCGACGACGAGGGCACCGAAACCACGCTGTCGGTCACCGGCGGCAGGGTCAAGCTGCAGTGGAAGCCGGATTTCGGCATGCGCTGGGCAGCCCTCGACGTCGACTTCGAGATGTTCGGCAAGGACCACCAGACCAATGCGGTGATCTACGACCGCATCTGCAACCTGCTGGGCGGGCGTGCGCCGGAACATTTCGTCTACGAGCTGTTCCTCGACGAAAACGGCCAGAAAATCTCGAAGTCGAAGGGCAACGGCCTGACCATCGACGAGTGGCTGACCTACGCGCCGACCGAAAGCCTCGGCCTCTACATGTACCAGCGGCCGCGCCAGGCCAAGAAACTGTATTTCGACGTCATCCCGAAGGCCGTCGACGAGTATTACAGCTTCCTCTCCGCCTATCCGCGCCAGGCGTGGAAGGAGCGGCTGGGCAACCCTGTCTGGCACATGCACTCGGGCAACCCGCCCGTCGTCGACATGCCGGTGCCGTTCTCGATGCTTCTCAACCTCGTCAGCGCCTCCAACGCGCACGACAAGGGCGTGCTGTGGGGCTTCATCTCGCGCCACGCACCCGGCGTGACGCCCGCGACGCATCCCGAACTCGACAAGCTGACCGGCTATGCCATCCGCTACTTCGACGATTTCGTGAAGCCGACGAAAACGTTCCGCGCGCCGGACGAAGTCGAGCACCAGGCACTGGAAACCCTCGACCGGGCGCTTGCCGCGCTGCCGGCCGGTGCCGACGGCGAAGCCATCCAGAACGTCTCGCTCAACGTCGCCCGCCAGATCGAGCGCTACCAGGATCACACCAAGCAGAGCCCGGAAGGCGGACCCGGCGTGTCGGGCGCCTTCTTCCAGATGATCTACCAGGTGCTGATCGGCCAGGAACGCGGTCCACGCTTCGGCTCGTTTGCGGCGCTCTACGGCATCGCCGAAACGCGCGCCCTGATCCGCAGCGCGCTGGAAGGCAAGCTGGCGGCGTAAGCCGCGCATCATCTCTTGGCTTATCCCTCCTCCCCGCCCAGATGGGGAGAAGGGATAAGCCATACCGAACAGCGGCACGCGGCGAAGACGCTCCAACAGCCCTCATGGTGAGCCTGTCGAACCACGAGTGCGCCTGGCGTCAACGTCTCTACGGCTGACGCTCTCCCTGAGAGCTCTGGGCAGTTCATCAGCGGCTACTGCGAAATGTGCCTTCTCGCGAACCGGTGCCAGGCGCCCTCGTGGTTCGACAGGCTCACCATGAGGGCTGATCAGCCCGCGATGCCGGTCACCTCGTGTGAAACAGCGGTGCCTGCACGGGCGCGCCTGAGCTATTGTGCCGGCACTTCGACCGCTGGCTCCGCCGGCGGCGCCTCGACCTCGGGCAGGCTCGTCCCGCTTGGAGACAGCGTCATTTCAATGCGCTCCGGCGCAGCCCCGAAGATGCCCTTCTTCTCCGTCTCGGCCTTCTGGCCCGCCTCGGCATAGGGGCCATCGGCATCTGCCCTGGCCCAGCCATTGGCGACCAGCCATTCGCCGACGTCCTGCTTGCCGACGCGGCAGCGGGCGACGATGACGCCGCGCTCCGCATCGGGCGGCACATCGCAGACCACGGCACGCGAGCGCAGGAAGCTGCGGAACGCCGTACGCGCGCGCACGCCGCAGTTCCACTCCTTGCCCTCGAACGAACAGGTCTCGCTCGTATCGACGGCTGACACACCCGAAATGGCCACGCTGAAACCCTTGGCCTCGATCAGGCCGGCGGCAGAGGCGACCGGCCGGAACAACGTCGTGCCGTCCCAGTCGCCGGGCATCTTCGGCTTCGGCGGCAGGGCCAGGCTCAGTTCGCTCAGCGGCGCGCGCGGCGCCTCGCGCACCAGCCCGCCCTGCTCGACCGGCGGTGGCACCACATCCTCCGGCGCAACCGGCCGCGCGGCAGCGTTCGTGTCTGTCGGCAACGCCTGTGGCTCGGTCTCCGCTTCAATCGCGGCGGTGTTCTCCGTTTCGGACGGAGCGACATCCTCGATGTCGGCCTCGTCGATGACATCGACGGACGGTGCCTCGATGGCCGCCAGCCTTTGCCCGCCCAGCGTGACAAGCAAGGTGGCGATGCCGAAACCGGCGGCGGCGATGGCTATGGCTGCGGGACGCATCGACCCTACTGGCTCGCCCAGACGATACGGGCAACCCACTCGACCTCGGTAACCTGGAACCGCCTGTTGGGGTGCTCGGGATTCAGCGACACCAGGTCGATCACGCTTTGGGTCTGGCGCTCCAGCACCTTGGCCATGACTTCGCCCGAGATCGTCTTGACCACGACGCGGTCGCCCTTGCGCACCGCCGCGCCCGGTTCGACGATCAGCACGTCGCCGTTGCGGTAGAGCGGCAGCATCGAGTCGCCTTGCACCTCGAGCGCGTAGGAACTGTCCGTGGCGCGCGCCGGAAGCTCGATCAGTTCCCACCCCTGGCCCGCCGGAAATCCGGCATCGTCGAAGAAGCCGCCGGCGCCTGCCTGGGCGAACCCAAGCAGCGGCACGCCCGCAGCCTGCTCGCGGCCTCTCGCCTTGCCAGCTGCCTTCGCCGGCTCGACAAAACCAAGGAACTCCTCGAGCGAAGAATTGGTGGCGTCGATGATCTTGGCCAGCGACTCGGTGGAAGGCCAGCGCGGCCTGCCGTCGACGGACTGGCGCTTGGATTTGTTGAACGCGGTCGAGTCGAGCCCGGCCTTCTTGGCGAGGCCCGACGCCGAAAGCGAATAGCGCTCGGCAAGAGCGTCGATCGCGGCCCAGACACGTTCATGCGAGAGCATGGCGCTCCCCTTCGGCACAGGAAAAAATACCTTTCGGCATTTAACCACGCCAGCGTCAATTGTCCACCGCCAATGCGCCGGACCGGCAGCCGAAGCGTCAGCGCTCGGATTTCGCCAACGTCCTCAGCCCCTTGTGCGAAGCGATGAAGATGCGCTCTTCCTCGCTTACGTCACGGGGTGCCGCCCCGTCATAGCCCAGTTCGGCCACCAGATCGTCGATCTGTACGAAGCGGCGATTGGTCCGGTCGTAGACGCCGGCGCTGGTCATGATCAGCGCCGCCGTCTCGCCATTGTCGAGCACGAAGCGGTGCTTGCCGATGACCTCGGAGCCACTCCAGGTCTCGATCGAGGAGACGACCTCGAAGCGCTTCCACAGCCTGATCTCGCGCACGAACACTGTCTGCAAACCGCCCAGCATCGGCGCCCAGCGCTTCTTGCGGGCAAGTTCGATCAGGCCGGAGCGCATGAAGATGTCGATGCGGCCGACATCGGCCAGCATCATGTAGCGCGCATTGTTGAGGTGCATGTTGAAGTCGATGTCGGTCGGCAGGCAGCGGAACGACAGCCGGCCTTCATCGCCAAAACGGTAAGGGCCGCGACGGGATGCCGTCGCGGCCATGCGTGCCAGTCTTGCCCAGACGTACATTCTCGCCTCAGGCCGCCTTCTTTTCCTCTGATTTCGCGTAGGGATCGAAGCGCTGGTAGAAGGTGTCGCCCTTTTCGGCCATGTCGATGAGCAGCTTGGGAGCCTTGAACTCGGCGCCGTATTTCTTCTGCAGGTCCTTGGCGATCTTGACGAACTTCTTGGCGCCGATGCCGTCGATGTAGGACAGCGCACCGCCGGTGTAGGGCGCAAAGCCGAAGGCGAGGATCGAGCCGACATCCGCTTCGCGCGGGTCGGTGACGATGCACTCTTCCATCACGCGCGCCGCTTCGAGCGCGATGACCGACAGCAGGCGCAGCTTGAGTTCCTCGACGTCGACGTTCTCGGGCGCCTTCTGCGGATAGAGGTCCTTGAGACCGGGCCACAGCTTCTTCTTTGCCGGCTTTGCCGGATAGTCGTAGAAGCCCTTGGTGTTCTTGCGGCCGAGGCGGCCATGGCTGTCGACCATGGTGTTGATCAGCGCCATCTGGCGTGGATCGACGGCCTTTTCGCCGAGATCGCGGATGGTCTGCTTCATGATCTTCTGGGCGAGGTCGACGGCCGTCTCGTCGGTCAGCGCCAGCGGCCCGACCGGCATGCCGGCAGCCTTGGCGGCATTTTCGATCATCGCCGCCGGCACGCCTTCGATCAGCATCTTGAAGGCTTCCGACATGTAGCGCAGCACGCAGCGATTGACGTAGAAGCCGCGCGTGTCGTTGACGACAATCGGTGTCTTCTTGATGGCGCGGACGAAGTCCATCGCCACCGCAAGCGCCTTGTCGCCGGTCTTCTTGCCCATGATGATCTCGACCAGCATCATCTTGTCGACCGGCGAGAAGAAGTGGATGCCGATGAAGTTCTTCGGCCGGGCCGAATTCTTGCCAAGCGAGGTGATCGGAATGGTCGAGGTGTTGGAGGCAAACACCGACGACGACTTGAGCACGGCTTCCGCCTTCTCGGTCGTCGCCTTCTTGACTTCCGAATCCTCGAACACCGCCTCGACCACGAGGTCGCAGCCGGCGAGATCGGCATAGTCGGCGGAAGGCGTGATCAGCGACAAAAGCTTGTCGCGCTCCTCGGGCTTGGCCCGGCCCTTCTTGACCTGGTCGGAGATCAGGCTGTCGGAATGCGCCTTGCCCTTGTCGGCTGCTTCCTGGTCGCGGTCGACAAGCACCACCGGGATGCCGGCCTTGGCCGTGACATAGGCGATGCCGGCGCCCATGAAGCCGGCGCCGATGATGCCGATCTTCTTGAACTTGGTGTCAGTGATGCCCTCGGGGCGGCGGGCGCCCTTGTTCAACTCCTGCAGCGACACGAACAGCGAGCGGATCATCGCCGCTGCTTCCCTGGTCTGCATGATCTCGGTGAAGTAGCGCTGCTCGATGCGCAGGCCGGTGTCGAACGGCACCAGCAGGCCTTCATAGACGCATTTCAGGATCGCGGTCGCGGCCGGGTAGTTGCCATAGGTCTCGCGGCGCAGGATGGCGATTGCCGGCGGCCAGAGATTGGCGCCCGCTGCCGAATAGACGGGACCGCCGGGCAGCTTGAAGCCCTTTTCGTCCCAGGGCTGGACCGGCTTCAGACCGCCTGTGATCATCGCCTTGGCGGCCTCGATCAGCTTCTTCGGCTCGACCACGGCGTGGATCAGGTTCATGCCCTTCGCCTTTTGCGGCGTCAGCGTCTGGCCCGAGGTCAACATCTGCAGCGCCGACTGAGGGTCGGCGAGCCTCGGCACGCGCTGGGTGCCGCCGGCGCCCGGGAAGATGCCGACCTTTACTTCCGGCAAGGCCATCTTGACCTTGTCCGAGTCCGCCGCGACGCGGCCGTGGCAGGCGAGCGAGAGCTCGAAGGCGCCGCCCATGCAAGTGCCGTTGATCGCCGATACCCAGGGCTTGCCCGAGGTTTCGAGCTTGCGCCACAGCGCGCCCATGCGGCCGGCGTTGTCGAACAGAAGCTTGGCCGCCTTGTCTGCGTCCTTGGCCTTTTCCTTGGCGTAGAGCTTCAGCATCTTCTGCAGCATGGTCAGGTCGGCGCCGCCGGAGAAAGTCTCCTTGCCGGAGGTGATGACGGCACCCTTGATGCCGGCGTCGGCGACGACCTGGTCGATGATCTTGTCGAGCTCGCCCATCACCTCTTCGGTGAAGACGTTCATCGAGCGGTCGGGCATGTTCCAGGTGACGAGCGCGATGCCATCGGCATCGGTTTCGACCGTGAAGTTGGTGTAGGTCATGTCTGTCTCCTTCCGGCCGAAATCAAACGCGTTCGATGATCGTTGCGGTGCCCATGCCGGCGCCGATGCAGAGCGTGACGAGAGCAGTGTTCAGATCGCGGCGCTCGAGTTCGTCGAGCACGGTGCCGAAGATCATCGCGCCGGTGGCACCCAGCGGGTGGCCCATGGCGATGGCGCCGCCATTGACGTTGATCTTGTCGTGCGGGATCTCGAAGGCCTGCATGTAGCGCAGCACCACGGAAGCAAACGCCTCGTTGAGCTCGAACAGGTCGATGTCGGAGAGCTTCATCTTGGCGCGCTTGAGCAGCTTCTCGGTGACGTCGACCGGGCCGGTCAGCATCATCGCCGGCTCGGAGCCGATGTTGGAGAAGGCGCGGATGCGCGCACGCGGCTTGATGCCGAGCGCCTTGCCGGCCTTCTTGGAACCGAGCAGAACGGCGGCAGCACCATCGACGATGCCGGACGAGTTGCCGGCGTGGTGGACGTGGTTGATCTCCTCCAGTTCCGGGTAGCGCTGGACGGCGATCGCGTCGAAGCCGCCCATCTCGCCGGGGATGACGAAGGACGGGTTGAGCTGGCCGAGCGACTGCATGTCGGTGGTCGGGCGCATGTGCTCGTCATGGTCGAGGATGGTCAGGCCGTTCTGGTCCGTGACCGGCACCACCGACTTCTTGAAATAGCCCTTCTCCCAGGCGTGTGCCGCGCGCTTCTGGCTCTCGACCGCGTAGCCGTCGACGTCGTCGCGGGAGAAGCCGTATTTGGTGGCGATCAGGTCGGCGGACACGCCTTGCGGCATGAACCAGGCCGGAATGCCGACCGAGGGGTCCATGAACCAGGCGCCGCCCGACATGCCCATGCCGACGCGCGACATCGACTCGACGCCGCCGGCAATCACGATCTCGTCCGCGCCCTGGGCGATCTTGGCCGCACCGAAGTTGATGGCGTCGAGGCCGGAGGCGCAGAAGCGCGAGATCTGCATGCCCGGCGCCTTGTTGTCGTAGCCGGCCTCGAAGGCGGCAGAGCGCGGGATCACCGAGCCGGCTTCGCCGACCGGGTCGACGCAGCCGAAGATGATGTCGTCGACCTGGGCGGTGTCGAGCCCGTTGCGGTCGCGCAGCGCTTCCAGCACCTTGGCGCCGAGACGCACCGCCGGCACTTCATGCAGCGATCCGTCCTTCTTGCCCTTGCCGCGCGGCGTGCGCACGGCGTCATAGACAAAAGCGTCAGCCATTTTTCTGCTCCTTGGTTTCCGGATCGCGGCTCAGAGCGAGCGGGCGATCAGCAACTTCATGATCTCGTTGGTACCGCCATAGATGCGCTGCACGCGGGCGTCGCGGAACATGCGGGCGATCGGGTATTCATTCATATAGCCATAGCCGCCGAACAGCTGCAGGCACTCGTCGACGATCTTGCACTGCAGGTCCGACAGCCAATACTTGGCCATCGACGCAGTTACCGGGTCGAGCCCGCCGGAAATGTGACGGGCAACGCAATCATTGTAGAAGACGCGCCCGATCGTCGCCTCGGTCTTGAGCTCGGCCAGCTTGAACTGGGTGTTCTGGAAATCGAGGATCGCCTTGCCGAAGGCCTTGCGCTCCTTGACGTAGTCGATGGTCTCGGCAAGCGCGCGCTCGATCATGGCGATCGCGCCGGTGCCGATCTGCAGCCGCTCCTGCGGCAGCTGCTGCATCAGCTGGACGAAGCCCTGCCCCTCTTCCTGCCCGAGCAGGTTCGAGGTCGGCACGCGCACGTCGTTGAAGAACAGTTCCGAGGTGTCGTTCGCCTTCAGCCCGATCTTGTCGAGGTTGCGGCCGCGCTCGAAACCCTCGACCTCGTCGGTCTCGACGACGATCAGCGAGGTACCCTTGGCGCCCTGCGCCGGGTCGGTCTTGGTCACCAGAATGATCAGGTTGGCGTGCTGGCCGTTGGTGATGAAGGTCTTGGAGCCGTTGATGCGGTATTGGTTACCGTTCTTCTCGGCGCGCGTCTTGACGCCCTGCAGATCGGAGCCGGCACCCGGCTCGGTCATGGCGATGGCGCCGATCAGCTCGCCGGTCGCCATCTTCGGCAGCCACTTCTTCTTCTGCTCTTCCGAGCCGTAGTGGAGGATGTAGGGAGCGACGATCGAATTGTGCAGCGCGATGCCGAAGCCGTCGACGCCGACATGGCCGATCGCCTCGATGATGGCGCTCTCATGGGCGAAGGTGCCGCCCGAGCCGCCATATTCCTCGGGCATCGAGGCGCAGAGCAGGCCTGCGGCGCCCGCCTTTTCCCAGCTCGAGCGGTCGACCATCTCGTTCTTCTCGAACGCGTCGTAATGCGGCAGGATTTCCTCCGACATGAAGCGGTGCGCCATGTCGTAGAGTATGCCGACGTCCTCGCCCGCCCAGGCGGGTTTCGGCAGTCCCAGAACGTCAGTCGGATTTGTCGCCACTTGCTCCTCCGCGTTTCGACGCCGCAAACAGGGGCGCCGTAAGGCGCCGCCCGTACCCGCTCCTCAGAACGCCTCGGCCGGCAGTGCCATCATCGTCGCCGAACCGGTCGAAAGCCGCGCGAGATGCGCCGAGGTCTCGGGCATGATGCGCTCCATGAAGTAGCGGCCGGTGATCAGCTTGGTCTCGTAGAAATCGGCCGAACCGTTGGCGCCGGTCGCCAGCTTGTCCTGCGCCGTCTTGACCATCCGGCCCCACATGTAGCCAAGCGCCACAAGGCCGAAGAGGTGCATGTAGTCGGTCGAGGCGGCACCGGCATTGTCCGGATTGCTCATGCCGTTCTGCACCAACCACATGGTGGCGGCCTGCAGGTCGTTGAGGCCTTTCTTCAGCGCCTTGGTGTAGGGCGCCATCTGCTCGTCGCCGCGATTGGCCTCGCAGAACTCGCCGACCTCCTTGAAGAAGGCCTGCACGGCGCGGCCGCCATTGAGGCCAAGCTTGCGGCCGACAAGGTCGAGCGCCTGCACGCCGTTGGCGCCCTCGTAGATCATGGCGATGCGGGCATCGCGCACGAACTGGCTCATGCCGTGCTCTTCGATGTAGCCGTGGCCGCCGAAGACCTGCTGCGCCATGACCGCATGCTCGAAGCCCTTGTCGGTGAGCACCCCCTTCACCACCGGCGTCATCAGGCCCATGTGGTCGTCGGCGGCCTGGCGCTCGGCGCCATCCTCGGAGCGGTGGGCGACGTCGGAATTGATCGCGGTCCACAGCACCAGCGCCCGGCCGGCCTCGTTGAAGGCCTTCATGGTCATCAGCTTGCGGCGGATGTCGGGGTGGACGATGATCGGGTCGGCCTTCCTGTCGGGGGCCTTCGGGCCGGTCAGCGAACGACCCTGGATACGGTCCTTGGCGTAGGCGACAGCGTTCTGGTAGGCGATCTCGGAGACCGCCAGGCCCTGCAGGCCGACGCCGAGGCGAGCCTCGTTCATCATCGTGAACATCGCCTTCAGGCCGCCATTGGCCTCGCCCAGCAGAAAGCCCTCGGCCTCGTCATAGTTCATGACGCAGGTCGAATTGCCGTGGATGCCCATCTTCTCTTCGATCGAGCCGCACGACACCGCATTGCGCGTGCCGGGATTGCCCGACGCGTCGAGATTGAACTTCGGCACGATGAACAGCGAGATGCCCTTCACGCCTTCCGGCGCGCCCTCGATGCGGGCCAGCACCAGGTGGACGATGTTGTCCGACATGTCGTGCTCGCCGGCCGAGATAAAGATCTTCTGGCCAGAAATCTTGTAGGAACCGTCGCCGTTCGGCACAGCCTTGGAGCGCAGCAGGCCAAGGTCGGTGCCGCAATGCGGCTCGGTCAGGTTCATGGTGCCGGTCCAGGCACCCTCCACCATCTTCGGCAACCAGGTCGCCTTCTGCTCGTCGCTGCCGTGGACCAGCAGGGCGGCGATCGCGCCCTGGGTCAGGCCGGGATACATCATCAGCGCCATGTTGGCCGCCGACATGTACTCGCCGACAGCCGAATGCACCGTGTAGGGCAGGCCCTGGCCGCCATGTTCGGCGGGCACCGCGAGGCCCATCCAGCCGCCTTCGCGATACTGGTCGAAGGCTTCCTTGAAGCCCTTGGGCGTGGTCACGGTGCCGTCTTCGTTGCGGACGCAGCCTTCCATGTCGCCGACGCGGTTGAGCGGATGCATGACGTTTTCGGCGAGCTTGGCGCCCTCGGCGAGAATCGCCTCCAGCACGTCGGGGCTGGCGTCGGAAAAGCCGGCGAGGTTGCTGTAGCGCTCGTAGCCGAGCACGTCGTTGAGCACAAAAAGGGTGTCTTGGACCGGCGCGCGGAATATCGGCATTGCTCATCCTCCAGCAAATTTATGCCGGTTCCGGCCAGACGGTATGCGACGGGGAACCGCTTGTCGAACGCCGATTAGCAAAAATTGACGTTTGCGTAAACGTCAATTTTTGTGAATCCGCATTCCGATGGATTTTTCGGTGCGCTCGGTGGCCGGGCGATGTCCGGAAAACCGAAGCCGAGCCCGGAGAATCGAGCTGGCCCGCCAGCACGGCAGCGACTCAGCCCGCAGCCTTACCATGACAAATCATGCTCCCCACGGCGACTGGGGCGGGGCCGCCAATCCAGTCTTGATGCCGTTGCGCGGCCCATCAGCAGCCCTCATGGTTCGACAGGCTCACCATGAGGGCTGCTGAGACGACTCCGCCCATCACCACCTTTGACGCATTCAGGAGATAGCGCATCGGACGGACACGTTGACCGGGGATGTCAGTCAATGCCGTCTACAGATTACGCGCGACCCTGCCCCCAAACGAAAAACGACCCGGCGAGATTTCCCTCGCCGGGTCGTTTTCAAACAACGGTCGGTACGCGATCAGCCGGCGGCGCTGGCCTGGGTCGCGGTGCGCTCGGCCAGCAGCTGGCGAACGACGGTCATGTGGTTGTTGAGTTCGCCGATCGCCTCGTCGAGCAGCTGGCGCTGCTTCTGAAGGCGGCCAAGCTGCTTGTCCGACTTGTCGAGCGTCAGGCGCAGCTGCTTGGCGTTGGTGCCGGTCGGATCGTAGAGGTCGATCATCTGCTTGACGTCGCGCAGCGAGAAACCGACCTTCCTGCCGAGCAGGATCAGCTTCAGCCGCGCGCGGTCGCGCCGGGTGTAAAGGCGGGTCGCGCCCTCACGCTTGGGGTTGAGCAGCCCCTTGTCCTCGTAGAAACGCAACGTCCTGAGCGTCACGCCATACTTCTTCGCCATCTCGCCGATGCGGACATAGTCCTCGCCGGAAAGATTGTTTTCATTGGCCGCTACATCGGCGACCGATACAAGCTTCATCATCTGCTTCCGATATCCCCAATTGCGAGCGCGGCGGCGGAGCCGGCCGATGCTCTGATGGAAGCCGCAGGGGGCGGGGCTCCCGATCATGGTTTCTATGTGTAAAGGCACTCAAGACGGCGGTCTGCACACGTCTTACGTTTACGTAAATGCTATAACGATGCGCCCTACCCTACGCAAGGGAAATCTGGCTGGTTTCGGCGCCGGCACGGGAACACAACGTCGCACATTCTTAAGCTTGGTTAAGAGGTTGTTTACCACGTTCGGGGAAATGTGCGCATGTCGGTTCTCCCGTGGTCATCATGTATCGAATTGTTCACGGTTTCGGAGGGCGGCGAATAGCCCCAGGAAGCCAATTTCCGCGCGGCATTTCGCGACCCCGATCCCGGCAAGGATTTGAGGCAACTGGTTCCTACCAGCACTCTGACCAACGGGCGTTTCGATGAACAGCAAGCGGTCCTATCTCGACACCCTCAACGACGGCAGGCAGCGCCGCCCGCACGCGTCGCTCGACCAGCTCAACCGTTCGCTCGAAAACCTCGAGGCGAGGCTGGAACGCGCCCGCGAGGAGAGCGCAGAACCTTATCGCGCGCCGATGCGCCAGGCACCGGCGGCGGGCTACGCCCCACGCGGCGAATTTGGCCGCAGCGCTCCTTACGAGCGCCCCTACCATACCATCGTCCGCGACATCGACAGGGTCCGCGGCCAGGAAGACGGCATTGCCGCCGTCGGCCAGATTGCCGGCGAGCTGCGCGCCCTGCGCGAAGAGATGCGCCACCAGATGAGTTCCGGCCTGCAACGCGAGTTCGACCTGCTGCGCCAGGACATCGACCGTGCCAGCCAGGCAGGCGCTGCCGGCGTCGAGGCCGTCGAGCTCGGGCACGAGCTGGAGCGCCTGTCTGGCGCCATCCATTCGCTTGCCGAACGCAGCGACGACAAGAGCGTCAACATGCTGCGCCTCGAACTGGAGCAGGTCCGCCGCTCGCTCGGCGATCTTGCCCGCGAGGAAACCGTGCTGTCCGCCGACCGGCGCTGGGACGAGTTCGACCGCCGCTGGACCGATTTCGCCGACCGCATGTCGGCCGATGCCGGCCAGCGCGCCGAAGACCCGGCACTGGCCGCACTTGCCGGCCGGCTCGAACAGATCAACGACGCCGTCAACAACCTGCCCGAATCGCTGTCGCTGCGCACCATCGAGGAGAAGGTGCGCACGCTGGCCGGCGCGGTCGAACAGTTCGTGCGCCAGCGCGACAGCCACAGCGACGAGATGTTCGGCCTCATCGACGAGCGCCTCGACGAGATCTCACGCGCCATCGTCGCCTCGACGGTCTCGGCCCAGACGCCGCATTTCGACCCCGCGCCGTTCGAGCGCATCGAGGTGCGCATCGCTGCGCTTGCCCACCAGATCGAGGAAATCACCGCCGACCAGCCGACGGCAGAGATCATCGACCGGCTCAACGTCCTGTCCGAGCGCGTCGACGGCATCGCCGCCCGCGGCGACATTCCCGAGCAGGCCGTCGAGCGCCTCGGCCAGCAGATCTCGCTGATCGCCGACAAGATCGAACGCACGCCCGCAGCACCCGACGCCGGCCTCATCTTCCAGGGCATCGAACAGCGCTTCGACGCGCTGGCCGATGTTTTCGAGCGCCGCCAGGGCGATGCCTTCGAACATGGCAATTCGCTGTTCCGCGATCTCGAACGCCGCCTCGAGGACCTTGGCGATCGCCTGGACCGCCAGGCGAGCCAGCCGGCAGCCGACCAGGCCGGCATCATGGAGGCCATCGACGCGCGCTTCACGGCCTTTGCCCAGCGCATCGAAACCAACCGTCCCGATCCGGCCACCGAACAGGCGATGCGCAGCCTCGAGGCACGACTCGAGGACATTTCCGGCCGCCTCGAAATGTCGGCGGCCCAGGTGTCGAGCATCGATCCGAGCCTGATCCGCGGCCTCGAAGCACAGGTCAGCGAACTGACCAACCATCTCGCGCGCCCCGGCTCGCCATTGCCCGAGTTCGAGGACATCCGTCCGCGCCTCGACGAGATCGAACGCTCGATCGCCGGCAACCACCACGCCCTCGTCGAAGCCGCGCGCCAGGCTGCCGAGAATGCCGTCCGCTCCTTTACCGGCTCGACCACCGAAACAGCTGCCGTCACCGGCCTCGCCCAGGACCTCAAGGCACTCGAAGCGCTCACCCGCCGTTCCGACGAGCGCAACGGCAAGACCTTCGAGGCGATCCACGACACGCTGCTCAAGATCGTCGACCGGCTCGGCTCCATCGAAACCGGCGAAACGGCCGTCGTCGACACGCCGCCCGCTTCCGTCGCCGAATTGCTGTCGCCGCGGATCGTCGAGGCGGAGGCCAAGCTCGCGCTCAGCGAGACGCCGTCGCTCGACCCCGAAGAGCCGGCACCGCTGCCCGAGGCCAACGCCACCTTCGGCCGCCGGACCGAGCGCGCGGGCGACGATGAACGCATCACCCGCAGCCCTGCCCAGGCCGCAGCGGAAGCGGCGGCGGCAGTCGCAGCCCTCGACGGCGTGCGCGCCGACAAGAAGGACCCAGCACCCGCCCGGACCTCGATGTTCAGCGGCCTGGCACGCGCCTTCACGGCCAAGAAGGCCAAGCAACAGCCGCCGGAAACCGAGACGGCCGAACCGGTCATCGAGACCGTCGCCCCGAGCGTCATGCTCGACGCGCCGCTCGACCCCAAGATCGCCAACCGTCCGCTGGAGCCCGGCTCCGGCGCGCCCGACCTCAACGCCATCATGCGCCGCGTCCGCGACGAACGCGGCGAAACGACCAGGCCAAGCGAGACCGATGCGTCGAAATCCGACTTCATCGCCGCCGCCCGCCGCGCCGCGCAGGCAGCCGCCGCCGAAGCCGACGCGCTCAAGCGCAGCTCCGATCTCAAGGGCCCGGTGCGCGCATTGCGCATCGGCGATCTCATCAAGTCGCGCCGCAAATCGGTGCTGATGGCCGTCGGCGCGGTGATGCTGGCGCTCGCCGGCATGCAACTCGGCAAGGCCTTCCTCAACGATCCGGTGGAAACGGCAAGCGTCACCGTAGCCCCTCCGGCGTCCCAGCCGGCCAAGGTCGCTGCCGCAGCGCCGCCCGCCAAGGCAATCGCAGCCCCCGCCGCGCCGGTTCGCAATGTCGACAAGGCCGAAGTTGCCAAGGCACCGGCCGCAAAACCCGACATGATCGCCGAGGCGATCGAAGAGGCGGCACCGGCTGAGGTCGCGCTCGACCACAACAGCACGCAGTCCATTCCGGCGCAGCCGATGCTGACCGAGACGATCAAGCCGACCACCACCCCTGCCGCCTTCATGCCCGAGGCCGTCGGCCCGACCGCATTGCGCGATGCCGCCAATGCGGGCGACGCCAAGGCGCTGTTCGAGATCGGCACGCGCTACGCCGAAGCCCGCGGCACCGAGGCCGACATGAAGGCCGCGGCGCAGTGGTACGAAAAAGCCGCCGAGCTCGGCTTCGCGCCGGCGCAGTACCGCATCGGCAATCTCTACGAAAAGGGCAACGGCGTCGACCGCGATGCGGCCAAGGCCAAGACCTGGTACCAGCTCGCCGCTGCCCAGGGCAACGCCAGCGCCATGCACAATCTGGCGGTGCTGTTTGCCATGGGCGCCGACGGCACCGTCGACAACGACTCGGCAACCCGCTGGTTCACCAGCGCCGCCGACCTCGGCGTCAAGGACAGCCAGTTCAATCTCGGCATCCTCGCCGCCAAAGGCGTCGGCATGAAGCAGGACCTCGAAGCGTCCTACAAGTGGTTCGCCATCGTCGCCAGGCAGGGCGACAAGGATGCCGCCGCCAAGCGCGACGAAATCGCCAAGGCGCTCAAGCCCGAGCAGCTCAAGCGCGCCGAAGAGACGACCGCACTGTGGCAGGCCAAGACGCTCGACCCGGCATCCAACGCCGTCGACATCCCCGCCGCCTGGCAGGATGCGCCCGCCGCGGTCGACATGAAGAAGGCCATCCACAACGTCCAGGCCATTCTCAACAAGAACGGCTACGAAGCCGGCCAGCCCGACGGCATGATGGGCCAGAAGACCAAGGACGCCATTGCGGCATTCCAGAAGGACAATGCCATGAAGCCGACCGGCGAGATCGATGGCCCGCTGGTCGAGGCGCTGCTGGCGCGCAAATAGTCCACCCACTCCTCATTTCAGCGACCCGCCTTAACCGGCGGGTTAACTGATTGAGATATTTTCATTTCGGGCACGGTGAAGTTTGACTTCGCCGCAATGTCGGCGCAAGTACCCGGTAGCCAACTGGCTCCCAGGGATGGGCGACGGCAATAATTCATTTTGCAGAGACTGACGGGTGGGCATTTATCTCCCGATAGCTGAAATGTCGGTCAATGTGTTCGTGCTCCTGGCGATGGGCGCGGCGGTCGGCTTCCTGTCGGGCATGTTCGGGGTCGGCGGCGGCTTCCTGATCACGCCGCTGCTGATCTTCTACAACATCCCGCCCGCCATCGCGGTCGCCACCGGCGCCAACCAGGTCATCGCCTCGTCGTTTTCAGGCGCACTCGCCCATCTCAAGCGCGGCACGCTCGACTTCAAGCTCGGCACGGTGCTGCTGATCGGCGGTATCGCCGGCTCGGCCGCCGGCGCCTTCGTCTTTGCGCTGCTGCGCGCCATCGGCCAGCTCGATCTGTTCATCTCGCTGCTCTACGTCGTCTTCCTGGGCACCGTCGGCGGGCTGATGCTGGTCGAAAGCGTCAATGCGCTGCGCCTGACCAAGGGCGGGGTGCCGCCGGCGCTGAAGAAGTCGGGCCAGCACAACTGGATCCACCGCCTGCCCTTCAAGATGCGCTTCCGCACCTCGAAGCTGTTCGTCTCGGTCATCCCGGTGCTCGGCATCGGCGCCGGCATCGGCTTCCTCTCCGCCATCATGGGCGTCGGCGGCGGCTTCATCATGGTGCCGGCGCTGATCTACCTGCTCAAGGTGCCGACCAACGTCGTCGTCGGTACCTCCTTGTTCCAGATCGTCGTCGTCTCGGCCTTCACCACGCTGGTGCACTCGACCACCAACCAGACCGTCGACATCATCCTGGCGCTGGTGCTGATGATCGGCGGCGTGGCGGGTGCGCAATACGGCGCCAAGGCCGGCCAGAAGCTGCGCGGCGAGCAGCTGCGCGCGCTGCTCGCGCTGCTGGTGCTTGCCGTTGCCTTGCGCCTCGGCTTCGACCTGTTCGTCAAGCCGCAGAACCTCTATTCGCTGACCGGCGTGAGCGGGCTTCTGTGATGCGGGCGGCATGGCTTGCAGTGCTGATCCTGGCCGCCGCGGCCCTTCCGGCGCGCGCGCAGGAAGCAGCGCATCCCGAAAGCATCCAGATCGGGCTGTCGACCGACCGCGTCGCCATCACCGCCGACTTCTCGGGCGCTGACCTGACCATCTTCGGCGCGCTCGAAAACGCCGACCCGCTGATCAACCGCCAGGGCCGCTACGACGTCTATGTCGTGCTCGAAGGGCCGGCCCGGCCGGTCGTGGTGCGGCGCAAGGACCGCGTGCTCGGCATGTGGATCAACACCCGCTCCGAGACCTTCGTCAACGTGCCGATGTCTTATTCGGTGGCAACAACGCGCCAGCCGCAAGACATCACCGACCCCAACAACTACCGCCAGCTGTCGCTCGGCGCCAACAACATCTACATGGAGCCCGAGGACAAGCGCGACAGCCCGCTGACCATCCAGGAGTTCACCGAGGCGCTGCGCGAGCGCAAGCAGGCGACCGGACTCTACTCCGACAACATCGGCGGCGTGCAGTTTTTGTCGCAGAGCCTGTTCCGCGCCACGCTCCACCTCGCCCCCAACGTGCCGGTCGGCACCCACAAGGCGCGCGCCTTCCTGTTCCGCAACGGCATCTTCATCAAGGAAACCTCGGCCCAGCTCGCCATCGTCAAGTCGGGCTTCGAGCAGACAATCTTCCGCTTCGCCACCGACCACGGCTTCGGCTACGGCCTGTTCGCCATCGGCCTCGCCATGCTGACAGGCTGGCTCGGACGGATCGTGTTCCGGAAGGACTGAGCGGCGCGGGGGCGCGCAGCCCTCGGCCACCATCGTCACTGCCCGGATCTACCTAGCCTGGCTCTGCCGGTGTTAGCGCGGCAGCCCAATTCCTGCACCGCCCCGGACGTCGTCTCCGTCGCGGCATGGGTTCCCGACACCCTCCGCTCGCTTCGCTCGCTCACGAGGTCGGGAACGACGGAAGGTGGACCTTGCAGCCAACCTTCAACGCTTACGCCACGTGGACCATCCCCGTAGCCCTCATGGTGAGCCTGTCGAACCACGAGGGCGCTGGACGGAAGTGGACGCTCACCTCCGTCGTTCCCGACCTCGTGAGCGAGCGGAGGGTGTCGGGAACCCATGCCGCGACGGAGACGACGTCCGGGGCGGTGCAGGAATTGGATAGAGGCGAACAGACAGCATTCGCGGCGCGTCGAGATCAACCCGGCCGCAGCAACGAACCCGCGATCGGATACACCCGGCTGGTGCCGATCATATAGGCGGTCGGCGCGCCGTCGCGGAACATGCCCTTGTAGGCGCGATCGAGCACGTTGAGCGAACCGGTGAAGGCGCCGAAGGCTGGCATGATCAGTCGCGCGCCGTCGCTGGCGAAGCAGCGCCGCCTGACCGAGCGGCCGCGCTGGACGATCCTGGCGCAGGGATGCAAATGCCCGGCGATCTCGCCCTCGGCATGACCCCTGGACGGTTCATGGCGGAACACCAGCCCGCCGACAGCGAGTTCGCGCACTGTCTCGCCCGGCAAGTCGGCTGGTGCCTCGGGGTCGTGGTTGCCGGCGATCCAGAACCAGTCGCGCCCCGCCATCATCGCCATCAGGCTCGCGCGAAACGGCTCAGGCAGGCGGGCGGCGCCCTCGCCATCATGGAAACTGTCGCCGAGGCTGACGATGATGCGCGGCTGGTAGTCCTCGACCACTTCCGCCAACCGCTGAAGCGTCACTGCGGTATCGTAGGGCGGGATCAGACGGCCGCGGCGGGCATGCGACGAGCCCTTCTCCAGATGCAGGTCGGAGACGACGAGCAGGTCGAGCTCGGGGACATGCAGCACGCCGCGCTGGTCGCAGGCGGCGCGCATGCCGGCGACCGAAATGGTCTCGCAGCCAGCCCTGGTCAGATCGCGCGCGGCTATGTTCATGCGCTTCCCATCGCCTCTTCGATCAGGTCCGCCGCTTCCATCAGCAGCGTGTCGTTGGCCTCGCCATTGACCGGCTCCCTGCCGATCTCCAGCATCACGGGCACCGCCAGCGGCGAGATCTGGTCGAGCATCTTATGGACGATTCGGCCGCGGATGCGCGAGAGCATCTCGGCCAGTCTCCTGACATCGAGGAGCCCGCTCGCCGCATCAGCCCGCGTTGCCTGGAGCAGGATGTGGTCGGGCTCATGGCTGCGCAAGACGTCGTAAATGAGGTCGGCCGACACCGTCACCTGCCGGCCGTTCTTTTCCTGCCCGGGAAAGCGCCTCTCGATCAAGCCTGCAATGACGGCGCAGTTGCGGAAGGTGCGCTTGAGCAGCCAGCTGTCGGCGAGCCAGGCCTCGAGGTCGTCACCCAGCATGTCCTCGTCGAACAGTTCGGCCAGCGACGGCTTCTTCGCCTTGAACAAGCGACCGAGATCGCCCAGCGCCCAGATGGCGAGCGAATAGTCGGTGGCGACGAAACCCAGCGGCCGCGCGCCCATGCGCTCCAGCCGACGGGTCAACAGCATGCCGAGGGTCTGGTGCGCCAGCCGGCCCTCGAACGGATAGGCCACCATGTAGAAGCGCTCGCCGCGCGGAAAGGTCTCGACCAACAGATCCTCGCGCCGGGGCAGGATCGACTTCATCTGCTGCATGCGCAGCCAGTCGGCGACCTGCTCTGGCAGCGCCTTCCAGCGCGCGGGATCGGCCAGCATGCCGCGCACCTGCTCGGCGAGATAGGTCGAGAGCGGAAACTTGCCGCCGGCATAAGACGGCACCAAGACGTTGCCGCCGCCGCCCGTCGAGACGTAGCACTCGTTCTCACGGATGCCCTCGAAACGCAGCACCTTGCCGGCGAAGATGAACATGTCGCCGATCGACAGCGTCTCGACGAAATACTCCTCGATCTTGCCGAGCACCGGCCCGCCGCGCAGTGTCAGGGCCGCCGCGGTGCCCGCGCCTGTCTTGCCCTTGGCGCGGGTGTAGCGCACGTTCAGCATCGGCGCTTCGATGATGGTGCCGACATTCAGCCGGTATTGCTGGGCGATGCGCGGGTTGGACACCCGCCACTTGCCGTCCTTGGTCCTGCGGATGCGGGCGTAACGTTCGTAGCTGCGCAGCGCGTAGCCGCCGGTGGCGACAAAATCGACGACACGGTCGAAGTTGTCGCGGTCAAGTTCGGCATAAGGTGCCGCCCCCGTCACTTCCGCGTAAAGCTCATCGGCATCGAAGGGCGCGCCGCAGGCGCAGCCCAGCACATGCTGCGCCAGCACGTCGAGGGCGCCATCGATCAGCGGCGGCGTGTCCTGCGCGCCGAGATAGTTGGCCTCGAGTGCTGCCCGACACTCCAGCACTTCGAAGCGGTTGGCCGGCACCAGGATCGCCCGGCTCGGCTCGTCCATCCGGTGGTTGGCGCGACCGATGCGCTGGGCGAGACGGCTCGCGCCCTTCGGCGCGCCGACATGGACGACCAGATCGACGTCGCCCCAGTCGATGCCGAGGTCGAGCGTCGAGGTGGCGACGACCGCGCGCAGCACATTGTCGGCCATCGCCTTTTCGACCTTGCGGCGCTGGCCGACGTCGAGCGAGCCGTGGTGGAGCGCTATCGGCAGATTGTCGTCGTTGACGCGCCAGAGCTCCTGGAACAGCAACTCCGCCTGGCTGCGGGTATTGACGAACAAAAGCGTCGTTTTGTGCTTGCGGATCGCCTCGTAGACGTCGGGAATGGCATAACGCGCCGAGTGCCCCGACCACGGCACGTGCTCCTCGGAATCGAGGATCGATATCTCGGGCTTGGCGCCGCCTGACACGGTGATGAGGTCGGCCATGGCGTTACCCTCCCCCCTGTGGGGAGGGTCGACGCGCAGCGTCGGGGTGGGGGTAGAGGCCAGGTCGTTCCTCCCACCCCGCCCTTCGGGCAACTCACCGGGGCGAGCCACGGGTCTCGCCCGTCCTTCGGACCCCCACAAGGGGGAGGGTGAAGTGCCCTGCCTCACCAGCCAGCGCCTGAGCTCGTCGGGCTCGGCCACGGTCGCCGACAGCCCGATCGCCTGCAGGTCGGGCACGAAGGTCCTCAGCCGTGCCAACCCGAGCGCCAGCAGATGCCCGCGCTTGGAGGTCACCAGCGAATGCAATTCGTCGAGCACCAGATAACGCAGGCCGGAAAAGAAGCGCTCGGCATCGGGCGAGGCGATCAGCAGCGCCAGTTGCTCCGGCGTCGTCAGCAAGATGTCCGGCGGCGACAGCTTCTGGCGCGCGCGCTTGTGCTGCGGCGTGTCGCCTGTGCGCGTCTCCATCGTGATCGGCAGGCTCATTTCGTCGACCGGCTTGCCGAGATTGCGCTCGATGTCGACGGCCAGCGCCTTGAGCGGCGAGATGTAGAGCGTGTGCACCCCGCGATGCGCCTCGCCCGGCCGTTTCTTCGGCCTGATCGCGAGATCGGTCAGCGCCGGCAGGAACCCTGCCAGCGTCTTGCCGGCGCCGGTGGGGGCGATCAAAAGCACAGAATTACCCTGCTGCGCGCTGGCGAGCAGATCGAGCTGGTGGGCACGCGGCGCCCAGCCGCGCGCGGCGAACCATCGCACGAATGGCTCCGGCAGCATGGCGGCAGTCGAATTCGGCTCCAGTCGCGCTTGGCTCGTCACGCCACAGACCTAGCGCGGGGATCGGGCTGCGCCAAGCGGAATCTGGAACAAACAGGGATCATGGATGAGCATTGCATACGCCGACTTGAGACATCCCGATCCTTCGCACCCCCTCTGGCCTGCCGGCCATCTCCCCCGCAAGGAGGGAGATCAGTCTCGTCCAAGGCGGCGCCCATTCTACGAGTTCGCAAATGCTGCAAAGTGGTGATTGGCCGGGAGCGTCGATGACGGCCTGATCTCCCCCCTTGCGGGGGAGATGCCCGGCAGGGCAGAGGGGGGTGTGAAGGAATGAGACCTTGCTTCGCTGGCTGTCCGCTTTCAAATGGGATCAGCACGAAAGACATACTTGGACATCATGACCGACACAGCCTCCCACGAAGCCCGCATCGCCGAACTCGAAAAGCTCGTCCGCGACCTTCAGGCGCAACTGGAAGCCGTGCAGAAGCACCTCGGCATCACCGCCAAGCCAACGGAAAAACCGCTGCGCTCGCGCGGCATGCTGGGTAGCCCAAGCAGCAGCAGCCGGCGCTAGGCCGGCCGCTCGGTCACCACGATCAGGCCCTCGACCGGCTCGCGGCGGTCCTGGCGGATCACGGCGCGCTCCAGCGAGACCAGCGTCAGGCCGGCGGCCGCGATCAACCCGTGGACATAGGCCTCGGAATGGGCATAGCGGCGCGACGCCTGAAGCTCGAAGGGGCCGACGCCCGAAAACAGCTCGACCGAAAAGGCAAAGATGCCTCCAGGCGCCAGCATCTTCATGACACCGGAAAACACCCTGTCGAGCGCGCCGAGATACATGAACACGTCGGCAGCGGTGACAAGGTCCGCCGCTTCGCCCGCAAACTCCAGCTCCTGCAGGTCGGCCTTGTCGAGGCTATCGTAAACACACTTGTCACGCGCCTTGCGCAGCATCTCGGCCGAGATGTCGTAGCCGTCGAGGCGCTTGGCCACAGGCCGCAGCTTGACGCCCATCAGGCCGGTGCCGCAGCCGAGATCGACGGCATGCGCAAACGCGCTGCGCCCGGTGGCGCCGATCGCCGCCGTCAGCAGTTCCGGCACGCGGTAGTGCAGCGTCTCGACCAGCGCGTGGTCGAACTTCTCGGCATACTGGTCGAACAGCATTTCGACGAAGGCGCTCGGCGGGCTGTCGGCGGCCGGTGCCGCGCCGATCAGTTGCAGCTTGAGCGTTGCGCCCGGCCGGTCGGCCGGCTCGAGCTTCAGCGACATGCGCCAGGCCTCGGCGGCGGCGTCGGTCTGGCCAGCCGCCTCCTGGATCTCGCCCAGCCGGAACCAGCCCATCGCCCAGTTCGGCGCCAGTTCGAGCGCGCCAAGCATCAGTTCGGCGGCGGCGGCATGGTCGCCCGACGCGAACAGCATTTCGGCATAGTCCGCCCGCCGGTCGGCAAGCAGGTCGTTGGAAGAGAGCTGCAACGGCGTCAAGCGCGGTGTCCAGAATGAGGAGAGTGGCGCGCATTACTGCCAAAGCGGCCTTCCACGCAAGCGGCAAATGCCTATCTTGCAAAGATGCGTGCCCGCGACCTGCTCCATCCCCGCCCCGAAGGGCTCTATTGCCCGCCCGGCGATTTCTACATCGACCCGGTGCGAGCGGTGGAACGCGCGCTCATCACGCATGGCCATTCCGACCATGCCCGCCCCGGCCATGCCAGGGTGCTGGCCACGCGCGAGACGCTCGACATCATGGCGATCCGCTGCGGAGCCGACTTTGCCGGCAGCACCCAGGCCGTGGCGCTGGGCGAAAAGATCCGGCTCGGCGACGTTACCGTGGGCTTCCATCCGGCCGGGCATGTGCTCGGCTCGGCCCAGATTTCGGTGCAGCACAACGGCCTGCGCATCGTCGCCTCGGGCGACTACAAGCGCGCCAGCGACCCGACCTGTGCCGGCTTCGAGGTGGTGCCGTGCGATGTCTTCATCACGGAGGCCACCTTCGCGCTGCCGGTGTTCCGCCATCCCGATGCCTCGCAGGAGATCGGCAAGCTGCTGAAGTCGGTCCAGCAGTTTCCCGAGCGGGCCCATCTGGTCGGCGCCTATGCGCTCGGCAAGGCGCAGCGGGTGATGCGGCTGTTGCGCGACCAGGGCTACGACAAGCCGATCTACATCCATGGCGCCATCGCGCGCCTCAGCGAGTATTACCAGAGCCAGGGCGTCGACCTCGGCGACCTCCAGCCCGCAACGATCGAGGACGGCGACAGGAGCGACTTTGCCGGCGCCATCGTCATTGCGCCGTCGTCGGCCTTCGCCGACCGCTGGGCCCGGCGCTTTCCCGACCCGCTGGCCGCCTTCGCCTCCGGCTGGATGCGCATCCGCCAGCGCGCCAAGCAGGGCGGCGTCGAGCTGCCGCTGATCATCTCCGACCACTCCGACTGGGACGAACTGACCGCCACGATCCGGGAAACCGGCGCCGGCGAGGTCTGGGTCACCCATGGCCGCGAGGAAGCGCTGGTGCGCTGGTGCGAATTCAACGGAATAGCGGCAAGACCGCTGCATCTGGTGGGCTATGAGGATGAGGGGGATTGAGGATGGTTACACTCCGCCCCACGCTCCCATGCCCCGCCAAGCGCGACAGGACCGCCAAGACTGCGGGACAGCACCCCCCTCTGGCCTGCCGGCAATCTCCCCCGCAAGGGAGGAGATCACGCTGTCATCGCCCGGCCAGCCCACCAACAACGTTGCAACCTCTATCGCTGCAGCGTCGCAGGGCGAGTGCCGCCGGCGACGAGACCAATCTCCCCCCTTGCGGGGGAGATTGCCGGCAGGCCAGAGGGGGGTGGGACGGAGCGCTACGCCGATCAGGAGCCTCCCTCCCATGAACCGCTTCGCCGAGCTCCTCGACCGTCTTGTGCTGACGCCGTCGCGCAACGGTAAGCTGAAGCTCATCACTGACCATTTCCGCGCCGTCGAGGATCCCGATCGCGGCCTGGCGCTGGCGGCCCTGACCGGCGAGCTCGACATCGCCTCGGTCAAGCCGGCGATGCTGCGCCAGCTTGTGTCGGAGCGCATGGACCCGGTGCTGTTCGGCTATTCCTACGACTATGTCGGCGACCTCGCCGAGACGGTGTCGCTGGTGTGGCCGGAGCCAGGCGGCAATGCATCGCCTGCAGCACCCCCACCCCTCACCCCTCTCCACAAGGGGGAGGGAGACATCAGCGTCTCAGAATCCCCCTCCCCCTTGTGGAGAGGGGTGAGGGGTGGGGGTAATCCGGCCTACAAACCCAACCACGACATCACGCTCGCCGACGTCGTCGCAGCCCTCCAGTCCGCCAGCCGCTCGGACGGGCCGGCCGTGCTCGCCCGCCTGCTCGACCAGGCGGAAACATCGGCCCGCTTCGCCATCATCAAGCTGGTCACCGGCGGGTTGCGCATCGGCGTCTCGGCACGGCTTGCCAAGCAGGCGCTGGCCGACCTCGGCCCCGTCGACGTCGCCGAGATCGAGGAGCTGTGGCATGGGCTGGCACCGCCCTATGCCGACCTGTTCGCCTGGCTGGAGGGCAAGGCGCCGAAGCCGGAACAGGCAGCCAAGGCGCCATTCCGCCCGGTGATGCTGTCCAACCCGGTCAGTGAAGGCGATCTCGAAAAGCTCGATCCCGCCGACTATGCCGCCGAATGGAAATGGGACGGCATCCGCGTCCAGGCGGTGTCGGAGGGCGGCGTCCGCCGGCTCTATTCGCGCACCGGCGACGACGTCTCCGGGGCGTTCCCGGACGTGGTCGCGGCGATGGATTTCGAGGCGGCTCTCGACGGCGAACTTCTGGTCGGCGTGCCCCGCGATGCGACCGGCACCTTCTCCGACCTGCAGCAGCGGCTCAACCGCAAGACCGTGTCAGCCAAGATGCAGGCGCAATATCCAGCCTTCGTGCGCTGCTACGACCTGCTCCAGCTCAATGGCGAGGACCTGCGCGGCCTCGCCTTCACCGAGCGGCGCCGGCATCTCGAAACCTTCATCGCCGCGCTCGACCCCGACCGCTTCGACCTGTCGCCGCTGGTTGCCTTCGATGGCTGGACCCAGCTCGAGGACATGCGTAGCGCCCCGCCGCACCCGATCATCGAGGGCGTGATGCTGAAGCGGCTCGATTCGCCCTATCTCGCCGGCCGGCCCAAGGGTCCGTGGTTCAAGTGGAAGCGCGACCCGCACACAGTCGACGCGGTGCTGATGTATGCCCAGCGCGGCCACGGCAAGCGCTCGAGCTTCTATTCCGACTACACTTTCGGCGTCTGGTCGGGCGCCGAGGGCGCGGAAGAGCTGGTGCCGGTGGGCAAGGCCTATTTCGGCTTCACCGACGAGGAGCTCAAACAGATCGACAAATTCGTCCGCGACAACACCATCGAGCGCTTCGGCCCGGTGCGCTCGGTGCGCGCCGACCGAGCCAACGGGCTGGTGCTGGAAGTCGCCTTCGAGGGACTGAACCGCTCGACCCGCCACAAATCCGGCGTCGCGATGCGTTTTCCCCGCATCTCGCGCCTGCGCTGGGACAAGCCGCCGGCCGAGGCCGACCGCATCGAGACGCTGCAGGCGCTGCTCGACTGAGGCGGGTGCGCCGCCTATTCGGTCACCGAGACCCTGATTTCGTAGATGTCGACGGCTTTGCCCTGCTTGTCGATGTCGGTGTTGATCGCGATGGTCCCGGCAGCGCCCGGCTGCTTGTCGGGCACGTCCATCTCGAACAGGTACTCGCCGCGCTGGTAGCCGACGATGTAGCGCTTGCGGCCGCAATCGCCGAGCTCGCCGAAATTGCAGTCGACGGCCATCTGCGTTTCCTTGCCGTCCTCGGCGCGGGCGACGATGTCGAACACCGCATGCTTGCCGGCGATCTGCTGCAGCAGTCCCTGGCCGACGTCGAAGCTGATGGCCGAGCCGGTGCTGCCCGATCGGATGCGCAGGAAGCTGCCGGTATCGTCGGCCGTCACCTCGGCGCTGGTGCCGCTCGGCGTGCTGACGTCGGTCGGATCGGTCGGGGTGAACACGGTGATCCAGTTGCGCGCCTGGTCGACCTCGCCCGGCCGGGCCGGTCCGCCATCCGGCGAAAAGTCCTCGCTCTCGAGCGTCTTCGGCGGGTTGCGCACCGACGTGTCGATCTCTTCGGCCGACTTGAACTGGTCGGTCTGCACCGCCCACCAGGCGCCGATGCCGCCCATGGCAAGCAAGGTCACGGCAAAGAACATCGCCGCGAACGGCCGTTGCTTTTCGGCGCGCCGGGCCGCGCGATCCGCCGCGCGACGCTCGGCCCTGCTGCGCTTTTCGGTGATCTCGACCGGCCCGCCGGGCAGGGTGGCATCGGGCATGATATCGGGCACGACGGGCGTGACGCCGGTCGCCGGGCTGCCGATCGACACCGACGGCGCCTTGGCGGCGCCATTGCCGTTGAGCGAGACTTCCGGAGCCGGGGCCACATTGGCTGTGCCGGTCGAAACCGCCGGGGCGGCCGGCATGAACTCCGATTCGATCTCGGTGATCGTGGCTTGCAACGACTTGCGGCGGTTGATCGCCACCTCGACGGTCATGGCAGGATTGGTCTTGAGCGCGCGATCGAGCGCGGCAAAGGCCGCTCGATAGACCTTTTCGCGAAATTCGCGGTTCTCGGGGTCGCCCTTTTCGAAAGCGTTCCGGATCGCCTTTTCGATCGAATCCAACCGATATTCCTCGCAACGCACCTTTGTTGCCAGATGGTTAGCGACAGACCGGGCATCAATCAACGGCACGGAAAGCGTTTTGTCGGCCAAAACTGGATGCAATGCATCTGCGGACCGGCAAAAATGCGTGCAGCAGCGCTTGAAGCCGGTGCATTGTCCGCAGCGCCCGATCTGCTATAAGAAGTTACGTTTACGGAAACGTCAAAATCAAAAGCCGGGAGAGACAAGCGTGGCGCTGCCTGAAATCCTCAAGAAGAACCTGCGCGTTCCGGTCGTCGGCGCGCCGCTGTTCATCATCTCGCATCCGCCTCTGGTGCTGGCACAGTGCAAGGCCGGCGTCGTCGGCTCGTTCCCGGCTCTGAACGCCCGACCCGAGGCCCAGCTCGACGAATGGCTGGCCCAGGTCACCGAGGATCTTGTCGCCCACGACGCCGCCAATCCCGAACTCCCGGCCGCCCCCTTCGCCGTCAACCAGATCGTGCACAAGTCGAACAAGCGCCTCGAGCACGATTTGCGCCTGTGCGTGAAGTACAAGGTGCCGGTCGTCATCTCGTCGCTCGGCGCGGTCGAGGAGGTCAACCAGGCCGTCCACTCCTATGGCGGCATCGTGCTGCACGACATCATCCACGACCGCCATGCCCGCAAGGCCATCAAGATGGGCGCCGACGGCCTGATCGCGGTCGCCGCCGGCGCCGGCGGCCATGCCGGCACGCTGTCGCCGTTTGCGCTCATTCAGGAAATCCGCCAGTGGTTCGACGGGCCGCTGCTTTTGTCGGGCGCCATCGCCAATGGCGGCGCCGTGCTCGCCGCCCAGGCCATGGGCGCCGACCTCGCCTATATCGGCTCGCCCTTCATCGCCACCGAGGAGGCCCGCGCCGCCGAGGCCTACAAGCAGATGATAGTCGACTCGAAGGCCGCCGACATCGTCTACTCCAACCTGTTCACCGGCATCCACGGCAACTACCTCAAGGGCTCGGTGCGCGCCTCGGGCATGGATCCCGACCACCTCGCCGTCTCCGACCCCTCGAAGATGGATTTCGAGGAAGAGGGCAAATACAAGGCCTGGAAGGACATCTGGGGCTGCGGCCAGGGCATCGGCGCCGTCGACAAGGTCGTGCCGGCGGCCGAACTCGTCGCCCGCCTCGCCGGCGAATACACCGCCGCCAAGGCCCGCATCTGCGCCTGATGCGGAGCTTGCGCGCCATTGCGGCGCGCGGGCCCGTGCACCGCGACACGCGGCGATCGTGCGCCGCCTGTCAAATCCCTGCAAAGGCCGCTTGAAATCGGCGCGCAATGAAGTTATCAGGCACTCACGTCGCGCGAACCTCCGGGATCGCGCAGCCTGGAAGCCGCTTTAGCTCAGTTGGTAGAGCACATCATTCGTAATGATGGGGTCAGGTGTTCGAGTCACCTAAGCGGCACCACTTTTTCCCAGAGAACCCAGCCAGCCGAGAGGCGTCCTGCCCGCCTCCTGATGGCGTTTTTCCGCTTCCCAAGGCTCCGTCAGGCGACCAGTCCCAGCGAAACTTCGTCTGCGCATTCCCGTCGCGAGGACAGTTCCATGCCCGTAGTTTGAGCCAGCGCAAAGAAGCCAGCGCCGGCCATCGCTATGGTCCGTTCCGTCGGGTGCAACACCCTCTGTTTGCACCTGATCCAACCTAGCTCGCCCGCGCTGCCTCCCCATTCGGCGCGGGCCTTTTCTTCTGCCGGTGGTCTCGATCAAGGCGAGGCAAGCCATGACTGCGGCATCTGCCGCGGCGCGCGAGGCCATCTTCTTTGCGCTAGCGCAAAGAAGTCCCAGGGGCGCTGGGCCATGTTGCCGGCACCCCAACCGGAGAAAAGTCCGTGCCTGAAGCCAACCAAGATAGCTCCCTTCTCCCCATGCTGGTCGCCGGGCTGGTCCTGGTCGTGTTCGGCGGCATCGCCATCATGATGTTCGTCTGATCGGCAGCCGCAAAACCGCGAGAGTGTGACGCGCGCATCGGTCGCGTTCGCCATGTCGCATGGGGTTCCATGGCAACCGGCGGCACGCCGGTGTCGAAAGTCGAATGTAAGCGGGCAACAGCAAGGGCCCGCCGGGGGGTGCCGGCAGGCCCCTATGTCGGAGCGATGGCGGGCGGGGGTGTGGGTCGCTCCGTCAACCAAGAACGAAGCTGAGGTGGTTCGGTTCCCGAACTCGCATGGCGAGCGCGGGCCGATCGCATGCGCGCCTTTCCATGACGCACCACCCGCCGCGCCGAGCAGACATCGGCACCGGGAGCATGGCGCACTCAGGAGGCGGTCTGGCGGAGGCGGGCGATCAAGGCAACAAGCTCCGATTGCCGGCTGGTGCCGGTCTTGGCAAAGATGGAGCGGAGATGCGATCGCGCCGTCTCATAGCTGACCGAGCGCCGTTCGGCCGCTTCGCGCAGCGACATTCCATCGGCGAGCATCGAGGCCAGCATCGCCTGGGACCTGGTCAGGCCGAATGTCTCGGCGACATGTTCGGGTTCTGAAATCTTCGATTGATCGAGGTCCTCGATCAGGCATACGCCGACCGAGTGAGAGAAGATATCGAGCAGGTTGCCGCCGAGGCGCTGGATGCGCAGCAGGATCGGCCGCGCGGCATCCCTCTGGATCACCACCGGCTTGGCTGCGTCGGGGTCCAGCCATCTTTCCGTCAGCACGGTGTTCATCCGCGTCTTGATCAGCACGGTTTCGGCATGCGTCCGCGAGCGGAGTTCCCCTTGCGATATCTGCAATTCGCGTCCGAGGCTTGCGCTCGCAGCAGCGTTCGTGGCCGTCACCTTGCCGAAGCGGTCGAAAAACACCGCTCCCATCTTCGCCATCTGGAAGGCTTCCAGCATGCCGTCGATCTTCTGGCTGGCGATGTTCCATGTGATCGAGGCGGACACCATCAGGCGATCCCGCATCGCGCGGAAAATCCGCTCGTCCTCGACATCGAACGGGTCCTCGTCGAGGCGCCGGTGCAAGGTGAAGCAGACCAGGTCCCTGGCGTTCGAGAGACCAATGATGCAGGTGCGGCCAATCCCATACTTCGATTGGGCACGGTAATATTCCTGGTTCTTGAAATCCTCGCTGGTGGTGTAGTGCTGCTCCAGCACGGTCCCCTGCAACGCCAGCAACGGCATTCCGCGGAGACGCCACTCACGCTTGTTCCAGCCGCCATCGAAATAACCTTCGAGGGCTGGCTGGAGGCTGTCGGTGCTGACCAGCCCGCCCGGGAAACAGCCATGCAGGGGCACGATGTTGACCCCGAAGGCGCTCGTGGCCTCGGCCACCTGGGAAAGAATGCGCGGCCACAAGGAAGGATCGACGGCAGCTTCGAGAGTTCCGTCGAGCGCACGATCCAGTTTGGCTAAGTCAATTTGCATCGGACATGCAGAACAGGCGCGAGTCTATTTTCCAACACATACATCAATACCTTGTAGAAAATCGAGACAGTGCGGCTGCGAACCGCATTTGGCCCGGCAGAGACGCGTTCGCTCCGGATGCTCGCGCCGCACTTCTTCCGCTCGATGTCGGGCCTGCACCGGCGTGCGGAACTTTCAGCCGCCCATGGAACTGTCCTTCGTTTCGGGAATTGATTCGAAAGGCAGCTTCAGGAGCCACACACCATGCCGACGCCGCTTCAGCCGCGCCAACCGAGAGAAGATCAGAACAGCTTCGAATACTTCTTCGCAGCGGCGGTCATGATCGCCGTAGCGTTGACGATTCTCAACGCGGCGGCGGCGGATTTCATGCTGGCCATATTGCTGCTGCCCTGAACCGTACGAGGAGCGGGAAAGCCCGCCTTGCCGCTATGGATTGGTCGGATTGGTTCTATGTCGCCGTTGCGTTCGGCGCGGCGAGCGCGGTGCTCTGGCAGCTCGGCTATTAGTGGCCCGGAACGGGTCGCACCTGGCGCGCTGGCCCGGACACCGTCGACCGACGTCCGGACCCGCGGATTTTACGCACTCGGCGCTAGGCTGATTTCACCACCCTCAGCAGCACGAGCAGGATCACGGCACCGATGGTCGCATGGATGATCGCGGCGATGATGCCGGTCCCCAGGCTGATGCCGACGGCCGGAAACAGCCAGCCGGCGATCAGCGCGCCGACGATGCCGACCACGATGTTGCCGAGCAGGCCGAAGCCGTAGCCCTTGACCAGCTGGCCGGCGAGCCAGCCGGCGACGGCACCGACGATAAGGAAGATGAGCAGGCTTTCGATACCCATATGATCTCTCCTGGTTTGTGCCGTTTGGAGGTCAGGCTACGGCAGTGGTCTGGTCCTCGACGGCAGCGCCCGGCGTGTTCTTCTTGATCGACTCGATCGCCTTCAGCGCCGACGCCTTGGCCGAATAGCCCTCGGAGCTGAACATGACCTCGCCATTGGAAGCCCTGAAGCGGAAGCGAAACTCACCGCCCTTGTCCTTGTAGACCTCGAATTTGTACATCGCATTTCCTCGTAATTGCCGGTCCGCGACTCACGCCGCTGGCGAATCGTCGCACAGGCAAGCGGCGAAAGTCCATCACGGTTGCATCGGCGCGTGGTCGGCTCGCGGCAAGCGTGTCAGGCGTCCCTGTCGGTCAGACAGATGTGGCAGCATCCGGTGCCGTGGCCGGGCGTCCAGGTGACATTGTCGAAGCGCACGCCGGTGGCCTCGAACAGGCCGCGATCGAAGGCGCCGGCGATCCGGCACAATGTCGCCAGCGTGCCTTCCGCGACGCCCGCCGCCAGCCAGGCGTCCTTCAGCGGACAGCGCCTGACCTTGAAGGCGATGTGGCTGTCGCTGCGCTCGACGTCGGTGGGGTACATGCGCCCGTCATCCGGGCTGACGGCCAGGAAGGCCTCGCCTATGGCGCGCGCGTCGTTGGGACCGAACCGGGCGAACGCCACCTCCGCCACCTCGCGGCCGCGCCGCTCGATCGCCCGCACCAGCACCTCCTCCGCCTTCGCCTCGCCCAGCTCCGCCGACAGTTCTTCCAGCATCAGCCGGTAGAGGTCGGCGCGGTTGCGGAAGGCGGAGTCGAGTTCGAGAGCCAGCCTTTCGGCCCGTTCGGCATGTTCGGTCACGAGGCGGTCTCCCTGAATTTCGGTAGTTCCGGCGTGGCCGCCACCAGGGCCCGGCCGATGGCTGAGGCGGGTGCGGCGATCACCGCCCTCGCCTCGCCCTGTTCGACGACACGGCCGCCGTCCATGATGGCGATGCGGTGGGCGATCGCCCTGACGGCACCGAGGTCGTGCGAAATGAACAGATAGGCGATGCCCTCTTCCGCCTGCAACTCCTTGAGCAGCCGCAGAATGTCGCCGCGCACCAGCACGTCGAGTGCCGCCACCGCCTCGTCGAGCACGATCAGACGTGGCCGCGTGGCGATCGCCCGGGCAATCGCCACGCGCTGGCGCTGGCCGCCCGAGATTTCGTGGACGCGCCGGCCTGCAAGTTCGGGCGCAAGCCCGACGCGTTCGAGCAGCGACGCAATTGCCCCGGGGCGGGCCGCCCGGCCGGCGATGCCATGGATGCGCAGCGGGTCGTCGATCAGCCGGGCCACCGCGGCGCGTGGGTTGAAGGCGGCGAGTGGATCCTGGAACACCATCTGCAGTTTTGGCCTGATGGCGCGCAACGCGGCCCCGCGCAGCGCCAGCAGGTCCTCGCCGTCGAAGCGGGCGCCGCCGCCGTCGGGCTCGACCAGCCGCAGCAGGATGCGCGCCACCGTCGACTTGCCCGAGCCGGAGGGGCCTACCAGCGCCAGGGTCTCGCCGGAAGCAATCGAGAACGAGACGCCGTCGAGCGCGGCGAACTCGCTGTCGCCGCGCCGGTAGCGTTTCGACAGTCCCTGGACGTCGAGCAGCGCGCTCATGCCTCCAGCCCCAGATGTGCGGCGAGCAGCGCACGGCTGTAGTCGGTCCTCGGACGAGCCACCAGCGCGGCCGTCGTGGCCTGCTCGACCATGCGGCCATGGCGAAAGACGGCGATGCGGTCGGCGAGGTTGGCGGCAAGCCCGATGTCGTGGCTGACGAAGATCAGCGCCATGCCGTCCTCGGTCACCAGTGCCCGGATCAGCGCCACGATCTCGGCCTGCACGATGGTGTCGAGCGCGCTCGTCGCCTCGTCGGCGATCAAAAGCTTCGGGCGCGCCACGATGGCGGCGGCAATCGCCACGCGCTGCTTCTGCCCGCCCGACAGCTGGTGCGCATAGGCCCGCGCCAAGGCAGCCGGCTCGGGCAGCTTGACCCGGTCAAGCAATTCGACCGCCAGCCGCCGTGCTGCGCGCCAGCCCATGTCGAGATTGGCATGCGCCACCTCTGCCACCTGGTCGCCGACAGCCATGACGGGGTCGAGGCTCGATCCGGGGTCCTGGAAGACGAAACCGATGTCGCGGCCGTTGCGCGCCGGATGGTCGAGGCCGGGCCATGTGATCGTGCCATGGAGCCTCGCCGTTCGTGGCAACAAACCAGCTATTGCCCGCGCCAGCGTGCTCTTGCCCGAGCCGCTCTCGCCGATGACAGCCAGCCGTTCGCCGGCGGCAAGTGCAAGGTCGACGCCCTCAAGGGCAGCGGTCGCAGCGCCGCTGTAGCGCACGCCCAGTCCGCGCAGTTCGAGCAGCGCGCTCATGCCTGCCGCTCCCGCGCGGCCGTGCCTTCGACCACACCCTCGCCGGCGAGGTAGACGCCGAGCACCGCCAGCACCAGGGCGATGCCCGGGATGACGGAGAGGTAAGGTGCCGAGCGCAGCACCGCCCTGCCCTCCGCGATCATGCCGCCCCAGGTGACGCGGTTGGGGTCGCCGAGGCCGAGGAACGACAGCGCCGCCTCGGTCAGGATGGCGGCTGCGACGATCACCGACGACAGCGCCAGCACCGGCGGCAGCGCATTGGGCAACACCTCGCGGAAGGCGATCCCGACCGGATGCATGCCGATCACCCGCGCCGAGGCGACATAGTCGCGCTCGCGGATCGACAGAACCTCGGCACGGGCGATGCGTGCCGGTCCGGTCCAGGCGCTCAGCGCAATCGCCGCCACCACGACGCCGAGCGACGGCCCGACGACGCTGACCAGCGCCAGCGACAGCAGGAAGCCCGGCACCGTCTGGAACGCGTCGGTGATGCGCATCAGCACCTCGTCGACAAGCCCGCCGGCAAAGCCTGCAATGGTTCCGACGATGCTGCCGACGAGGATCGAGGCGGCAGCCGCAGCAAGGCCCACTGCCAGCGAAGTGCGCGCGCCATGGAACAGCCCGGCCAGCACGTCGCGGCCGAGGCGGTCAGTGCCGAGCGGCAGCGCCCAGTCCTGGAACGGCCGCAGCAAGGGCTGGCCGGCGATCGCCAGGGGATCGCCGGGAAACAGCAGCGGTGCTGCCAAAGCCATCGCGCCAAGCAGGCCGAGGATGACAAATCCGGCGACGGCCTCGGGCGAACGGAGCAGGCGGGCGAGGCTCATGCGCTCGCCTCGCTGGCGCCGACACGCGGGTCGAGCGCGGCATAGGCGATATCGACGAGCAGGTTGATGACGATCACGAGTGCGGCGCTGACCAGGATGATGCCGATCAGCAATGGCGTGTCGCGCGAGCCCACCGCCTCCTGCGCCAGCCGGCCGAGCCCCGGCACCGAAAAGACGCTTTCGATCACCACGCTGCCGCCCAGCATCTGCGCCGACTGCAGCCCGAGCATGGTGACCAGCGGCAACAGCGCATTACGCGCGACATGGCTCAGCACGATGCGGCGCCGGCCGACCCCCCTTGCGCGGGCGGCCAGGGTAAAATCCATGCGCCAGACCTCGGCCATGCCGGCCCGCATCATGCGGAGATAGAGCGCGAGATAGATCAGCCCGAGGCTGGTCACCGGCAGCACCATGTGCCTGGCGATGTCGAGCGCGCGGGCAAAGCCTGCCTTGCCGGATGCGATGGTCTCCATGCCCGACAGCGGCAGCCAGCGCAGCTCGACCGAAAAAACGATGGTCAGCACCAGCGCCAGCCAGAACCCGGGCACGGCATAAAGCGCCAGCGAGCCGATCGACAGCAGACGGTCGCGGGCGCTGCCCGGCCGGGCGCCTGCGACGATGCCGAGTGCCGTGCCGAGCGCGAAGGACAAGGCGGTCGCTGCGCCCATCAGCAGCAGCGTGTTCGGCAGCCGCTCCAGCACGACATCCCGCACAGGCCGGGAGAAGGCGACCGAGTGGCCGAGGTCGAGATGCAGCAACGCCCAGAGATAGGCGGCCAGCCGCGTCATCGGCGAGGCATCAAGCCCCCAGCTCTGGCGCAGCGCCTCGATCATGCCGGCGTCGCCGCCGACCGAGGCGACATAGGCGTCGACCGCATCGCCGGGCGCGGCCTCGAGCAGCAGGAACGAGCCGACGATCACGATCAGCAGCACCGGAATGGCGCCGACCAGCCGGCGTTTCAGGAGGCGGAAAGTGCGGTTCATCGAGGCATTGCCCCTGATGGGCGCGTGCATGACGCACCCCCACCCCTAACCCCTCCCCACAAGGGGGAGGGGAATTCCCATGTCACCCGATGCGCCAAGATGGATAGCTGCGCGCGCGCTTGGCGCACGACAGCGAGTCCCCCTCCCCCTTGTGGGGAGGGGTTAGGGGTGGGGGTGTTTGGAGGCACTGAGATTTCCAGAGGCATGCTCAGTAACGGATCATCATCCCGGCTGGCGGAATGATGTCACGTTTCGACATAGGTGTCCGCCCAGTTCGAAACCGCCCAGCGCGGGTTGTTGGAGACGTTCTTGACCGTGTCGCGCGCGACCGTGATGAAACCCCATTCGGCGACGTTGATCAGCGGCAGCTCGGCTGCCACCTTCTTCTGGAACTCCTTGTAGAGATCGATGCGCGCCGCAGGGTCCAGCGTCTCCGCCGCCTTGGCGATCAGCGCGTCGAGCTCGTCGTTCTTGTAGCCGCCCTGGTTGGAGAACGGCACGCCATCGGGAATGCCCGACTGCACCAGGATGGTCGTCGAGATCGCCGGGTCGCCACGGAACACCGGCGGAGCGATGGCGATGTCGAAGGCGTGGTCGGTGTAGACGGCCTTCTGGTGCGCGGCGGAGTCGTTGTTGACCAGTTCGGCGTCGATGCCGACGGCGGCCAGCGCCTGGCGCAGATAGGCGCCGAACTGCTTGGTCTCGTTGAAATAGGGTGCCGGCAAAAGCTTCAGCGCAAAACGCTTGCCGTCGTCCTTTTTCGGATAACCTGCCTCGTCGAGCAGCGCATTGGCCTTGGCGACGTCGAAGCCATAGGTCGCAACCTCAGCCGTGTAGAACTGCTTGTCGTTCTGCGGAACGATGCCGGTCGCCGGCTTGGCATAGCCGAGGAAGATCGTCTTCACGACGAAGTCCCTGTCGATGGCGTGCGCAATCGCCTGGCGCACCTTGACGTCGGCCAGCTCCTTGCGGCGGTGGTTGATCTCCACCACCAGCTGGTATGTCAGCGCCTCGTAGCCCTCGGTGATGACCTTGATGCCCGGCACCTTGGAGATGCGGTCGAGGTCGGCCAGCGGCACGGCCGAGAAGGCCGCAAGCTGGATTTCTTCCGCCTCCAGCGCCCCGGCTGCCGCCGCACGGTCGGGCAGCACGCGATAGATGATCTCGTCGAGTGCCGGTTCGCCCTCGCCCCAGTATTGGTCGTAACGCTCGAGCCGGTAATATTCGCCTGCCTTGTGCTCGGCGAACTTGAACGGGCCGGTGCCGATGGGCGCGTTGTTGGCCGGGTTCTCGGCGATGTCCTTGCCGTCGTAGACGTGCTTCGGCAGCACCGCCGTCAACGCCGGCAGCGCATTCCTGATCAGTTGCAGCGGCGTCGGCTTGGAGAACTTGAACACGGCCGTGTTCGCGTCCGGCGTCTCCACGGCTTCCAGGTTCTTGAACACGACGCGGCCAAGGTTCTGCAACGGCTTCCAGACGCTCAGCGCCGAGAACGCCACGTCGGCGGAGCTGAACGGCTTGCCGTCGTGCCAGGTCACGCCCTCGCGCAGCTTGAAGGTGACCGACAGCCCGTCGGCCGAGCCTTCCCAGCTCGTCGCCAGCAGCGGCTCGAGCCCGTCCTCGCCGTCGAACGAGGCCTCGGCCAACGGCTCGACGACCTTGCTCGACACGAAGAACACGCCGTTCGAAGCGACGATCGCCGGGTTCAGGTTGCGCGGCTCGGAATCGGCGGCGACCACCAGCCGCCCGCCCTTTTTCGCCTGCGTCCAGCCGATCGACGGCAAGGCCGTCGACGCCAGAAGGAATGCCGACCCCGCCAGCACCTTGCGCCTGGACAATTCAATTCCCGCCATATCGGCCTCCATGCATCGGGCTGGCAGAAAGGCCGGCCCGTCAATTCGATGCAGCGGATTATGATCGCCGCCGAAGCTTTTGCGAGAGACGAAATTGGCGTTTTGGGGCCGTGGCCCAAAACATTGTGCTCCGTGCGCGGGTGTTTCCACACGCACAGGCCAGATGTGCGAAGGCCCGGAACCGATGTCGGTTTCCGGGCCCAGGCTCAAGGCAGGATGGAAGAAGTCGCCTTTCGTTCAGGCGGCCTTCTTCCTGGCCAGGCGCGCACGGATGCTTTCGACATCGGCGCGCGGCGTCGCGGCAAACAGCGTCTTGGTGTAGCTGTGCTTGGGGTCGGCGAAGACCTCGTCGCGGCTGCCATATTCGACCGCCTCGCCGAAATACATCACCATCACCTCGTCGGCGATGTAGCGCACCACCGACAGGTCATGGCTGATGAAGACGTAGGTCAGCTGGAGCTCGTCCTGCAGGTCGGCGAGAAGGTTCAGCACCTGCGCCTGCACCGAGAGGTCGAGCGCAGAGACGGGCTCGTCCAGCACCAGCAGCTTCGGGTTCAGCATCAGGGCGCGCGCAATGGCGATGCGCTGGCGCTGGCCACCCGAAAACATGTGCGGATAGCGGTTGTAGTGCTTCTCCTCGAGGCCGACCTTCTTCAGCAGCGTCATCGCCCTGTCGCGGCGTTCGTCGGCGGGGGTGTCGGTGTTGATGACCAGCGGCTCGGTCAGGATGTCGCCGATCTTCTGGCGCGGGTTGAGCGAGCCATAGGGGTTCTGGAAGACGATCTGCACCTTGCGGCGCATCTCCGGGGTCATGTCGCCCTTGGCGATGTCGATCTTCTTGCCTTCGATCAGCAGGTCGCCCGAGGTCGCCGGGTCGATCAGCGTCAGGATGCGGCCGAGCGTGGACTTGCCGCAGCCGCTTTCGCCGACGATGGCCAGCGTCTTGCCCTTCTCGACGGTGAAGCTCACGCCCTTCACGGCATGAACGGTCTTGGCCTTCTTCAGCAGGCTGCCGGGCACATGGTAGTCGCGCACGATGTTGCGCGCTTCGAGAATGACGCTCATCGTGCTGCCCCTTCAATCTGGTCGTCGACGAACAGTTCGGAGATCGTCGGCAGGCGGTCGCCGGTGGCGTTGTCGGGCAATGCCGCCAGAAGCGCGCGCGTGTAGTTGCTCTTCGGGTTCTCGAACAGCGTCAGCACGTCGGCTTCTTCCATCTTGCGGCCCTTATACTGCACGACCACACGGTCGGCGGTCTCGGCCACGACGCCCATGTTGTGGGTGATCATGATCAGGCCCATGCCATGGTCGGCCTGCAGCTTCATCAGCAGGTCGAGGATCTGCTTCTGGATCGTCACGTCGAGCGCCGTGGTCGGCTCGTCGGCGATGAGCAGCTTGGGATTGCAGGCGATCGCGATGGCGATCATCACGCGCTGGCACTGGCCGCCCGACATCTGGTGCGGATAGGAGCCGAGCCGATCCGCCGGGTCGGGAATGCCGACCGCCTCGAACAGCTCGATCGCGCGCTTGCGGCGCGCCGCCTTGTCGAGGCCCAGATGCACGCGCAGCACTTCCTCGATCTGGAAGCCGACGGTGAAGCACGGGTTGAGGCTGGCCACCGGCTCCTGGAAGATCATGGCAATGTCCTTGCCGATGATCTTGCGCCGCTCGCTGGCCGGCATGGACAGCAGGTCGCGGCCATTGAAGGTCAGCTTGTCGGCGGTGACCTTGGCGGTCCAGGGCAAGAGCCCCATCGCCGCCAGCATCGACACCGACTTGCCCGAGCCGGACTCGCCAACGATGGCGAGAACCTCGCCCTCGTGGACCTTCATCGATACGCCGTTGACCGCGCGGAAGGGGCCGGAGGCCGTCTCGAACTCGACGACCAGATTTTCGATTTCAAGAAGTGCCATGTCAGGACCTCTTCAGCTTCGGGTCGAGCGCGTCGCGCAGGCCATCGCCCATCAGGTTGATCGCCAGCACGGTGATAAGGATCGCCACGCCCGGAAGCGTCACCACCCACCACTTGCTCTGGATGAACTCGCGGGCCTCGGCCAGCATCGTGCCCCATTCCGGCGTCGGCGGCTGCGCGCCCATGCCGAGGAAGCCGAGTGCGGCGGCGTCGAGGATGGCGCTCGAAAACGACAGCGTCGCCTGGACGATCAGCGGCGCCATGCAGTTCGGCAGGATGGTCTTGAACATCAGCCGGGCATGGCCGGCGCCGGCCACCTTGGCGGCGACGACGTAGTCGCGGGTCTTTTCGCTCATCACCGCGGCGCGCGCCAGGCGCACGAAATGCGGCTGGTAGACGAGCGAAATCGCGATCATCGCATTGACCAGGCCCGGCCCCAGGATGGCCACCAGCACGAGCGCCAGCAGCAGCGACGGGAAGGCGAGGATGATGTCCATCACGCGCATGATGGCGGTGTCGACCCAGCCGCGGAAATAGCCGGCGATGACGCCGAAGACGACGCCGACGACCAGCGACAGCGTCGTGACGATGACGCCGACGAACAGCGAGAACTGGGTGCCGAAGATCAGGCGCGAGAGCATGTCGCGGCCGACGGCGTCGGTGCCGAGCAGGAAGTCGGCGCGGCCGCCCTCCTGCCAGACCGGCGGAACCAGGACCGCGTCGCGGTATTGTTGGGTCGGATCGTGCGGCGCGATCAGCGGCGCGAAGATCGCCAGCAGGACGAGGAAGATGAAGAACACGAGGCCGACGACGGCGCCCCGGTTTTCGGAGAAGTAGTACCAGAATTCGGCCAGTCGCGCCCGGCGGGACGGATCAGTCGAAACGGCGCTGGTTGCAGCAGCTTGAGACATGACGCCCTCCTAGTGCCGGATACGCGGATTGATGAGGCCGTAAAGCAGGTCCACGGCAAGGTTCACCAGCATGATGACGGCTGCGATCATCAGCAGGCCACCCTGGATGACGGCGTAGTCGCGCCGCGACACGGAATCGACCATCCACTTGCCGATGCCCGGCCAGGAGAAGATCGTCTCGGTCAGGATCGCGCCGGCGAGCATCACGCCGACCTGCAGGCCGACGGTGGTGACGACAGGGATCATGGCGTTGCGCAGCGCATGGACGCCGACGACGCGGAATGCCGAAAGACCCTTGGCGCGCGCGGTGCGGACATAGTCTTCCGACAGCACCTCGAGCATCGCCGAGCGCGTCTGGCGCGCAATGACGGCGAGCGGGATGGTGCCCAGCACGATCGTCGGCAGGATCAGGTGGCTAACGGCCGACTTGAAGGCGCCGGCCTGGCCGGACAGCAGCGAGTCGATCAGCATGAAGCCGGTGACGGGCGGGAAATAGAACATCAGCGAGATGCGGCCGGAGACGGGCGTCCAACCGAGCATGCCGGAGACCAGCATGATCAGCAGCAGGCCCCACCAGAAGATCGGCATCGAGAAGCCGACAAGGGCCGTACCCATCATCGCTTGGTCGGCGAAGGAGCCGCGCTTGATCGCGGCGATCACGCCGGCCGGGATGCCGAGCACCACGGCGAAGATGATGGCGCAGAGCGACAGCTCGACGGTCGCCGGGAACAGTTCGAAGAACTGGTCGACAACCGGCCGCTTGGTGACGATCGAGGTGCCGAAATCGCCGCGCACGACACCCCAGAGGTAATCGAGATACTGGATGATGATCGGCCGGTCGAAACCGAGCGCGGCGGAGATTTCCGCGTGCCGCTCGGGCGACATGACGCGCTCACCCGACAGGAGGGCGACGGGATCGCCAGGCAGAAGTCGGATGAATGAGAATGCAATGATGGAAACCCCGACGAATGTCGGGATGAGGACGGCTAGCCGCCCCAACAGGAACCGGAGCATGTCAGACCTTTAAGTGAATGTTCCGAGAAAGGTAAGGGTAGCACAAAATGTGCATTGGGGCGCTTGTCGTACAAGCGCCCCAACCCAGGTTGACCCTGTTTAGGCAACCTTACTCCGTGATGTCAACTCCGTCGAAAGCGAAGTCGCCGAGCGGGCTCTGGACGAAGCCTTCGACGTTCTTGCGCATCGGCACGACCGACAGCGAGTGGTCGATGGTCGCCCAGGGAGCGTCCTTCTTGAACACCACCTGCGCCTCTTCGTAGAGCTTGGTGCGTTCGGCCACGTCATTGGTTTCCTTGGCCTTGGTCACCAGGTCGTCGAACTCCTTGTTGCACCACTGGGCGCGGTTGTTGCCGCCGACGGCGTCGCATCCGAGCAGGGTGTCGAGGAAGTTGTCCGGATCGCCATTGTCGCCGGTCCAGCCGAGCATGACGGCACCGTCACGATCCTTGGCCTTCGACTTGTCGAGGTATTCGGCCCACTCGTAGGAGACGATCTCGACCTCGACGCCGACCTTGGCGAAGTCGGACTGGATCAGCTCGGCCGCGCGGCGGGCGTTGAGCATGTAGGGACGCGAAACCGGCATCGCCCACACCTTCATCTTGAGACCGCTGACGCCAGCTGCCTCGAGCGCCTTCTTCGAGGCTTCCGGATCGTACTTGTCGTCTTCGACGGCCTTGTTGTACGACCACATGGTCGGCGGGATCGGGTTGGTCGCAGGGGTGGCGGCGCCCTGGAACACGGCGTCGACGATGGCCTGCTTGTTGATGGCCTGGTTCAGCGCCTTGCGCACTTCAGCCTTGTCGAACGGAGCCTGGGTGGTGTTGTAGGCGAGGTAGGCGACGTTGAGGCCTTCCTGCTCCATCACCTTCAGGTTGGTGTCGGCCTTCATCGCGGCGACGTCGGCAGCGTTCGGGAACGGCATTAGGTGGCATTCGCCGGCCTTCAGCTTCTGGTAGCGAACCGACGCGTCAGGGGTGATCGCGAAGACCAGGTCGTCGATCTTCTGCTTGCCGCCCCAGTAATCGGGGTTGGCCTTGTAGCGGATGATGGCGTCCTGCTGGTAGGCGACGAACGCGAACGGACCGGTGCCGAGCGGCATCTGGTTCATCTGGTTCATCTTGCCGTCGGCCTGCAGCTTGTCGGCATATTCCTTCGACACGATCGAAGCGAACGGCATCGCGATGTTGGCGAGGAACGGAGCTTCCTTGCGGGTCAGGGTGATCTTGACCGTCAGGTCGTCAACCTTCTCGACCGACTTGATGACTTCCGGGAAGCCCATGCCGGCAGCGTATTCCCACGAAGCGCCGGTAACGTACTTGTTCCACGGATTGTCGGCCTTGAGCTGGCGCTCGAAGGAGAAGACGACGTCGTCGGCGTTGAAGTCACGGCTCGGCGTGAAGAACTCGGTGGTCTGGTACTTGACGCCCGGACGCAGCTTGAAGGTGTACTCCAGGCCGTCGTCGGAGATCGTGTAGCTCTCGGCCAGGCCCGGCTCGGTCTCGGTCGTGCCCTTCTTGAATTCGAGCAGGCGGTTGTAGACGGTGTGCGCAGCGGCATCGAAAGTCGTGCCGGCGGTGTAGAGACCCGGATCGAAGCCTTCAGGCGAACCTTCCGAGCAGTAGACGAACGTCTTGGCGCTCGCCGCACCGCTCAGGACGGTTGCAGCCAGCAACGCGGCCGCAAAGGTCGTTTTTTTGAACATTGAACACTCCCTATGATTTTTCCCAAGCCCTACCCGTCAGGCTCGCAGGCGCGCATATAAGCACCGTTTATTCAGCTTTGGAACTCCCCGCCTACGTGCCCTTTGGTAAGCAGAATAATTTACCCACAGATGACTTGGCGACAGTCTGTTTTTTTCGAAATTTGATTGTCCGGCAGACGATTTCGACTTTGGCGACGCTTCATCAGAACCTGCTTTATCAGCTCCCGCTGCGCCACATCTCGTCGCGGCCGCGACATGGGTCCTGGCGCGCCATAGCCGATTCCAGCCGCGTCAAAAAAAAGCGAAATTCGGCCGCCGAGCTGACGTTGGGTGATACTTGCCGTTAACGTCATGTGGCAATACAAACAACTACAACATGCCCCGACGCGGCACTGTTCTTGCGGCGCTGCGACTAGTGACGAGGGCGAATGCCGGCGATCCATCAGGCCGGAAAAACAAGAACAACGTGGGAGGGTGCATTGGCTAAATCTACCGGCAAGGCGCGTACGGCAGACACCACAGCAAAGGCGGCAGCCAAGCCCGCCGGCAAGGCAAAGCCCGAAACCAAGGCAGCCGCCAAACCTGCCGCTCCGAAGGCCGAGGCAGCCAAGACTGCAAGATCGGCAGCCCCGGCAGCACCCGCCGCCAAGCCGGCGGCCAAGGTGACTGCCCCCGCCAAGAAGCCCGAAACGAAAGCCGCCGCCGCACCAGCGCCCAAGGCGAAGGCCGTGCCGGCCAAGCCTGCCAGTGCCAAGCCTACCAGTGCCAAACCGGCAACGCCCAAGCCGGCGGCCGCCAAGACAAAGACGGCTCAGACCAAGCCTGCTGCCGCCAAGGCCTCGCCGGTAAAGGCCGAACCGGCAGCCAAGCCCGCGTCCAAGGCGAAGGCCGCCCCCGCGCCGGCCAAGTCTGCGGCCAGGCCGGCGGCAGCTAAATCCGAACCCACCAAGGCGGCTCCGGCCAAGGTTGCCGAAATGCCAAAGCCCGCGGCCAAGGCCGCTGCACCGACGAAGGCCAAGCCAGCCGCCAAGGCTCCCGTGGCAAAGGCGAAGCCAGCCGCGAGGGCCGCGGCTCCGGCCAAGGCCACCGCTGCCACCTCCGCTCCTGTCAAGGCCGCGCCAGTCAAGGCCGGGGCCAAGCCGTGGCTGAAGAGCTATCCCGCCAACATGGCGGCCGAGATCGCGCCGCTGACCTACCAGTCGATCGGCGACCTGCTCACCGCCGCCTGCCAGACATATGCCGGCCGCCCCGCCTTTTCCTGCATGGGCAAGTCGCTGACCTATGGCGAGCTCGACCGCATGTCGACGGCCTTCGCCGCCTGGCTGCAGTCGAAGGGCCTCGCCAAGGGGGCCCGCGTCGCCATCATGATGCCCAACGTGCTGCAGTACCCGGTGGCCATGATGGCCGTGCTGCGCGCCGGCTACACCGTGGTCAACGTCAACCCCCTCTACACGCCGCGCGAACTCGAGCACCAGCTCAAGGATTCGGGCGCCGAGGCGATCGTCATCCTCGAAAACTTCGCCACCACGCTGCAGGCGGTCGTCGCCAGGACCCAGGTCAAGCATGTCGTCGTCGCCTCGATGGGCGAGATGCTCGGGCTCAAGGGCGTGCTGGTCAACCTGGTGGTGCGCAAGGTCAAGAAGCTGGTGCCGGCCTGGTCGCTGCCCGGCCATGTCAAGTTCATGGCGGCGCTCAAGGAAGGTTCGGGCAAGAGCCTCAAGCCGGTCGCCGTCGCCCCCGACGAGATCGCCTTCCTGCAATATACCGGCGGCACGACCGGCGTTTCCAAGGGTGCGATGCTGATCCACTCGAACGTGCTGGCCAATGTCGCCCAGCTGGCGCTGTGGGTCGAGGACGCCTACACGGTCAAGCCGAAGCCGCCGCACCTGACCTTCGTCTGCGCGCTGCCGCTCTACCATATCTTCGCGCTGACGGTGAACGCGCTGATGGGCATGCAGCAGGGCGCCCTCAACGTGCTGATCCCCAATCCGCGCGACATCCCCGGCTTCGTGAAGGAACTGGCCAAGTTCCAGTTCAACATCTTCCCCGGCCTCAACACGCTGTTCAACGCGCTGACCAACAACGAGGATTTCCGCAAGCTCGACTTCTCGGGCCTGATCCTCTCGCTCGGCGGTGGCATGGCCGTGCAGCGGCCGGTCGCCGAGCGCTGGAAGAAGGCGACGGGCAACCACATCACCGAGGGCTACGGCCTGTCGGAAACCTCGCCGGTGGCGACCGCCAACAAGTGCTCGTCACCCGACTTCACCGGCACCATCGGCCTGCCTCTGCCCTCGACCGACATCGCCATCCGCGACGAGGACGGCAACGACATGCCGCTCGGCGAGGTCGGCGAGATCTGCATCAGGGGACCGCAGGTGATGGCCGGCTACTGGAACCGGCCCGACGAAACCGCGAAGGTGATGACCCCCGACGGCTACTTCAAGTCGGGCGACATGGGCTTCATGGACGAGGCCGGCTTCACCAAGATCGTCGACCGCAAGAAGGACATGATCCTGGTCTCGGGCTTCAACGTCTATCCCAACGAACTCGAGGACGTCGTCGCCCAGCATCCCGGCGTGCTCGAAGTCGCGGCAGTCGGCGTGCCGGACGAACATTCGGGCGAAGTGCCCAAGCTGTTCGTCGTGCGCAAGGATCCCGACCTCACCGTCGAGACGCTGATCGCCTATTGCCGCGAAAACCTGACCGGCTACAAGCGGCCGAAATACATCGAGTTCCGCACCGAGCTGCCGAAGACCAATGTCGGCAAGATCTTGAGGCGCGAATTGCGGGGCTGACCCCTCGCCCTATTGCGACGAACATGCGGCCACCGTGGAAAGGTTTTCCACGGTGGCCGCTTATTTTCGCCCTCGGCGATCGCCGCGCGTCACGCCGCCTCATTTTCTCAAACGGCATCAAACGACCATTTGATTGAAGCGCTTGGCCATTTCCTGTGACCGTGGGAATAGCCCAACCTTCACGGCATGGATCCCCGGGTCTGCGCAGACCCGGGGATCCATGCCGTGACGGCTGGAGCTTACACCACGGTCCCATGCCATTCGTACATGCACGCGGATTGTCACCATCTGTCAGCATCCCGCGTGGAGAGCCGCCCGCGTTTCTCCACCCCCCTCTCAACCTCCCGTATCATCACCCTCGCGATCTTCCACGGGACTCCGGTGCGCACCGGGCAACGGGGGGAAGCGCCGGTGCCGGG
>NZ_LMCL01000003.1:101782-286478 GCF_001424795.1 Aminobacter sp. DSM 101952
AAAACTATCGGAAGGCACGGCCTCGCGCCCCGCTTCCCGAACTTCCTCATCCTGAGCTTGTCGAAGGATGACAATGGCCAGGCGCGAAAGCGAGCGTGGCGGTAAAGAGGTTCGGCCATCGCATGGCCGCGCATGCGCAACGGCCCTGCGCAGCCCTCATCCTGAGCCTGTCGAAGGATGGGATGGCGGGCGCTACTGGTGATGCCGCCAACACGAACTGCCGTCGATCTGGAGCGGTGCAGCGTTAAGATGAGACGAAATGGATGGTGCCGGTGGGAACTCGGAGATGCCGCACTCCGCCCAGCCCCCCTCATCCGCCCTCCCGGACTTGTCGAGGAACTGGGCACCCTCTCCCACAAGGGAGAAGCACCGCTCGCTGCCTCAAATCGTCTTGGCCAGGGCCTCGAGCTGGTCGGCGCACTGGCCCCAGCCCTCGTGGAAACCCATCTTCTCATGGGCCTCGCGATCCTCGACCGACCAGTGCCGGGCAATGGCGGTGTACTTGGTCTTGCCGCCACCGGCATCCTCGAAGGTCACGGTCGCGGCCATGAACGGCTTTTCAGACGGCAGCCAGGCCTCGGTGAAGGCATCGGTGAACACCAGCTTCTCGTTGGGCACCACTTCGAGATAGACGCCGGAGCTCGGATAGTCGACGCCCTCGGGGCTGCGCATGGTGATGGCGCTGGTGCCGCCGGCGCGCACGTCGAGCTTGGCGCTGGCCGTCGTCCAGGGCAGCGGCGCGAACCATTTCGGCAGCAGTTCGGCATCGGTCCAGCAGCGATAGAGCTTCTCGCGCGGCGCATCGATGATCCGGGTCAGCACCAGTTCGCGGTCGTTGGCAGCAGTCATGTCGTCGTCTCCTGATGAATTTGGCTTTCGAAGCAAGGACGAACCCCGACGGGACGATCCGACAGGCCGGCGCAAAAGAATCCGCAGCTAGTGCTTGCGCGCCTGGACGAGATAGGAATCGATCGTCGTTTCGCCCAGCCAGCGCGCCGCCTCGAGCCGGTGCAGGCCCTCGACCAGCACATAGCGCTTGCCGTCATGGCGCACCTGGATCGGCGTCTTCATGCCGTTCTCGACTATGTCCTCGGCGAGGTGCCGCACGGTTTCGGGATGCAGCGTCTTCTTGCGCGCGGAAGGCACATAGATGTCGTTGAGCGGTATCTTCTGGACTCTGAGCATGGTGGCTTCCGGCTGTGGAAGTACAGCTAGCCGTAGATAGGGTGTTTTGCCGGGCTGGCCAAGGCAGCCGCCGACGACAGCAACCAGCCGCCCTGCGGCGTCAGCTCTTTTTCTTGGCGCCGCGCCGCTTGGCGTCGTCGATCATCATGTTGGCCAGTTGCATGCGCACCATGGCGCGCTGGCGCAGATGCGGCGCCACCCGGTCGGGATGATTGGCCAGCGCGAAGATGCGGCGCATCCTGGCGAGGTCGGCGGGCTTGGCATCGGCCAGCCCCAGTTCGGCGGCGATCACCTCGGGGTCGATCGAAGGCGGCTCGGGCTCCTGGACGGCAGCCGCCTTGGCGTCGGCCTTGACCATGTCGAGCAGCGAGACGAACTCGTCCTCAAGGGCGGCCCCTGCTTCGCGGTACTCTGCGGCCACCGTCTCCCCGGCGACGCGGATACGGCCCGAATGCAGCTCATCGGCGACCGCGAGATAGTCGAAGGGGATCGTCGGCGCGGGCGCGACTTCGCCGGGCTCGGACGCGACGAACAGGTCGTCGAGCAACGATGCGAAGTCCCTGTTGATCCCGGTCCCCATCCGAGGCCCTCCGCGCGAAAACAAATGATACGCAATATCTGGCCGAACCATAAGGGCGGCGGGTTAAAAATCGCTTCGATGCTTCGTCCGCATCTTACGCAACCCTGCGAGAAAAAGCCGGGCCGCTCGAGGACCGGCGGCCCGGAAACGCCATACGGCGAGGAAAGCCGGCAGCGCCGGCATGTGCAATTACGCAGCCGGACCGGACCTTGTTTCATCCAACCGGGAAAAAATCTGGCGGACTGCATGGCAGCCATGCCGATGCTGCACTGCACAATCGCGATGGCATCGCCTATATGTACCCATGGGAGGACCAACAGGAGCCTGAAAGATGGGTTTCTACACCGAACTGTTCGCCCGCCCGCGCCCCAAGGAACAGGCAGGTTATCGCGCAGCGCTGGCGCTGCTCAATGCGATGAGCAATGCCGACCGCTCCGACATCGGCATCAAGCCCGCCGACTTCCCGCGCATCGCCCGCGAAATGTCGACGCGCCAGGCTTGATGGTCCCGCGCGTCACTGCGCTGCCGCAATCGATCATGCATCATTGCGGCAGGCAGGAGATTCGCGATGAAAACCGTTTCCAAGACAGCCGCCGCCATGCTGGCCCTTTCGGCGCTGTGGCCCGTCCAGGCCTTCGCAGCCGAACTGCCCTATCTCGATGACCGGTCCGACGCGGCCGCCGTCGTCCGCTCGCTCTACAATGCGGTGAGCCGCAAGGAATATGCCCGCGCCTGGGACTATTTCGGCGAAACCAAGCCCGCCAAGGACTTTGCCGAATTCGCCAAGGGATATGAGACGACCGAACGCGTCGATGTCGAGACCGGCACCGTCAGCTCCGAAGGTGCTGCAGGCAGCATCTTCTACAACATCCCGGTGGCGATCCGCGCCGTCGCCGGCGACGGCACGGAGAAGGTCTTTGCCGGCTGCTACACCGCCCGCCAGGTCAACGCGGCGGCGCAGGAGCCGCCGTTCAAGCCGATCCTGCTCGAAAAGGGTAGCCTCAAGCCGGCCGAAGGCGACCTTGCCGGCGCCCTGCCGAAACAATGCGGCGACACCCCGCCGCCCGAGACCGACGCCCTGTTCGACCAGGCGACGAAGCTGTTTGCCGCCGACTACAAGGGCCAGTGCGACGCCAGCCGCGAGGGCGAAGGCGCCGCCAGGAGCTACAAGATCAGCTACGTCAACAAGTCGGATGCGCCCGACGCCAAGCCGAATGAAGCAAGGCTGTTCCGCTTTTTCTGCTCGATGGGCGCCTACAACGAGACCCACGTCTACTACCTGTGGAACGAGCTCAACGGGCTCAACCAGCAGCATTTCGCCACGCCCGAACTCGACATCCGCTACGAAAACGACGACAGCGAAGGCAAGCTCGAGAGCCTGAGCGTGATCGGCTACCGCGCCGAGACGCAGCTGGTGAACTCGGACTATGACGAAAAGACCATGACGCTGATGTCGCATGCCAAGTGGCGCGGTGTCGGCGATGCCTCGTCCGACGGCGTCTGGATCTTCCGCGACGGCGCCTTCACGCTGGTCAAATACGACGTCGATGCGTCCTATGACGGCGAGATCAACCCGGAGAGCATGCTCGACTACAACACCGGGCCATGAGCTATTTCGCCTGAAGCATCCAGTTGAGCGTGTCGCGCCAGTCGGTCATGCGGATCGGCGTGCCATGAGTGCCGGTCTCGAAGCGGACGAAGCGCGCGGGGTAACCCTTGTTCTTTGCCAGGATCGAGCGGAAGAACGCCTGCTGCTTGTCGACTGGGAAAACCGGGTCCTTGCTGCCTTGGCCGAAGAACACGGGCACCCCGGCCTTGAAGGCGGGTGACTTGAGAAAGCCGTCGTCCCAGAGCGAGCCGAGCAACATCAGCCCGCTCAACCGCTTGGCAGCCCGGGCATCGCGCGCGAGCCCCCAGCACAGTGCCCCGCCCATCGAACCGCAGGCGACGACGATCTTCGCGCCCGGTGATTGCGCAGCGTAGTGGTCGATCAGGGCTGCCACTTCGGCCACGCCCTTGTCGCCGAAGTCTGAAAAATCGGGCGAGAGATAGAGCCCGCCATTGGCGGCCATGAGGTTCTTGATGCGGTTGAAATTGCCGCCGAAGGTGAAGTCGTCGACGCCCTGCTTGCGGCTGCCGCCCTGGCCGTGGAGATAAAGCACGATGACCGAAGCACCTTCGGCCTTGCCGACGGCGAAATGCCTGATGTCGCCGACGTCAAGCTTCAGCACCAGATCCTGCTGGACCTTACGAACGCCGGTCGAGACATACTTGCCCTGGACCCGTCGCTCCGGCACCTGGTCGCGCGCGTTGATATCGCGCATCTCCTGGTAGTCGACGACGCGGTAGGTGTCGCCCTCGGACGAGAGGATCGCGGGATAGGCGAAAAGGTCGTCCTTGTAGGGGGCAAGGGTTTGGGCCGAGGCGGGAAAGGCGAGCGTTGCGCACGCCATCGAGATAACGCCCAACGCAAGCCGGCGAAGCCTTGCGCCCGACGCCCCCCTCTGGCCTGCCGGCAATCTCCCCCTCAAGGGGGGAGATTGGCTGTCATCGGCATCCGCGCCCTTCGGCAACGTCGGGAAAGCAACACCCGCGCAACTGCTGATCTCCCCCCTTGAGGGGGAGATGTCCAGCAGGACAGAGGGGGGCGCGAAGGAATGCAAGGCTGAATCGATCGACATGACGCAGGGTTGGCTAGCCGACAGGCGGTTTGTCAACAGCCTCAATCCTGCAGCACCCCGCCAGCACCTTCGAGCGCCTCGGGCGTGTCGACGTCGACGGCGGCCCCTGCCCCGATCTCGATGTCGATGACATCGACACCCTCGCTCTCGATCAGGTGCCGCGCGCCGGTGTCGCCTTCGAGATGGGCGACGGCAGGGAACAGCGACCGCGGCAGGATGACGGGGTTGCCGCGCTTGCCGTCGTGGGTGGCGCGGACGACGGCACGGCCGCCTGCCCGCTCGAACGCCTCGATCAGCCGGTCGAGGTCGGTCGCCAGCACTTCGGGCATGTCGCCAAGCACGACCAGCGCGCCGGCGGCATCCTCGGGAAGTGCCGACACGCCCGCCTTGAGCGAACCGGCGAGGCCGGAAGCGAAGTCGGCATTGTGCGCTATGGGAATGTCGAGCCCGGCGATGGCCTCACGGATGCGAGCGGCCTGGTGGCCGGTCACAACGACAGTGCCTTCGGCCCTGGAGGCAAGCACCCGCTCGGCAGTGCGACGCACCAGCGGCTTGCCCTGGAACAGCGCCAGCAGCTTGTTGGGCCCTCCCATGCGGCTGGAGCGGCCGGCGGCGAGCAGCACGGCATGGACTTTCGGCGCGACCGGCACGGCCGGTGCCTCGCGCGGCTGCGGACGCGTCGGGATTTCCATCAAGAGCCCGCCGACGCCCATGCCGCCAATGTCGGCAGCGGTGACCTCCAGCCCGGCAATCAGCCGGTCGAGCACCCAGTCGAAGCCGTTCTCCCTGGGGCTGCGGGCGCAGCCGGGCGCGCCGATGACCGCCGTGTTGCCGATATGACCGAGCACCAGCAGATTGCCGGGATCGACCGGCATGCCCGAACGGACAACCGTGCCGCCGGCCGCCCGGATGGCAGCGGGAATCACATCGTCGAAATCGGCAAGGGCCGAGGCGCCGAAGATAACGACCATGTCGTGCTCGCGGGCCAGCGCCCTCGCCGCCTCGGCGACAGCCGAAGCTTCGTGGGGGGTACGGCGCTCGGCCGTCAGGCGGCTGCCCGAGCGGGCCAACCGGTGCTCGGTCTGCCGCGCCGTCTTGTCGAGCACGCTTGGCTTGACGCTTGGCAGCACCGTCTGGATGACGCCGACGCGTCTGGGCACGAACGGATTGACGGCGAAGATCTCGCTGCGCGCGCAAATATCCGTTGCCTGGCGCACGAGGTCGCCGGACACGGCGAAAGGAATGATCTTCACGGTCGCGATCATCTGGCCCTTTTCAACGGTGGCATGCCGGGCAAGCGTGGCAATTGTGATCGACGGATCGATGGCGTTGATGGCGTCGACCAAGCCGGCATCGACGGTGAAAACGCCGGCTTCAAGCGCGTGCAGATTGACCCGGCCCGTCGCCGCCGGCTTCACCTCGATGTGGCGATGGCGCATGCTCGCCGCGATCGCCTCTGCGGCCTCGTCCTCGCCGAGGTCGCCCGGGTCCAGCACCGCAACGACGATCTCCGTCAGGCCGGCGGCCTCAAGGATGGCGATGTCTTCGGCAGCAAGGACATGGGCCTTGCGGTAGCGGCGGTCGTCGGCGCTGGTGGAATGCGCCAGCACCGCGCCGACTGCCTGTCCGACAGGTATCGTGCCGAATTTCACGCCGCCTCGCTTGTCGTTTTGGCACCCAGGCCGCGCGAACGGAAAGCCGCGATGACCTGAGCCAGGACCGCGACCGCGATCTCGGCCGGGTTGGCGGCACCGATGTCGAGGCCGATGGGCGCATTGATACGCTCGATCTGCGCCGCCGTCGCGCCCATGCTGAGGAGCCGCTCGACACGCTTGGCGTGGGTCTTGCGGCTGCCGAGCGCGCCGACATAGAAACAGTCGGCGTCGAGTGCCGCCTTGAGCGCGAAATCGTCGATCTTGGGATCATGGGTGACGGCCGCCAGCGCCGCATAGCGGTCGAGCGGGCAGTGCGTCAGCACATCCTCGGGCCATTCGGCGCGAAGTTCGACATCGGGAAAGCGCTCGTCGCTGGCAAACGCGGTGCGCGGATCGATGATCTGGAGCGGGAAGCCGGCGATCCTGGCCATGGGCGCCAGCGCCTGGCTGATATGGACGGCGCCGACCACCACCAGCCGGGGCTGCGGCAGGTGAACGTTGAGGAAGAACTGGCGGCCTTCGGCCTCGGCGGTGCCGGAAAGGCCGGTGCGGAAGGCCCTGGAGATCGCCTCGCCGAGATCGCCGGCGACAACATCGCCCTCCTTGACGACACGATCGCGGCCATCCCCGATGTCGGTGACCAGGATGGCGGCACGGCGCGCGCGGCGCTCGGCGTTCAGCGTCTTCAGTGCAAACGGATCCATCGCTCTAGCCCAACCGCTCGACATAAACGCGGATGCGGCCGCCGCACGACAGGCCGACCTGCCAGGCCGTCTCGTCGGCAACGCCGAACTCAAGCATCTTCGCCTGGCCGCTGCCGATCACTTCGAGCGCTTCGGAGATGACCGCGCCCTCGACACAGCCGCCGGAAACGGAGCCGTGAAAGGTGCCCTCGGCATCGATGACGAGATGGCTGCCCACCGGACGCGGCGCCGAGCCCCAGGTCTCGACCACGGTGGCAATGGCGACATCCTTGCCGTCCTTCATCCAGCCTTCGGCGATGATCAGCGGATCGCGGGCTTCGTCGAGAAACTTGCTTGGCATGGAACCTCCCTCATGACCTTACGCCGCCCGGCGCTGGCCGTCGATCATCCACAATCTGGGGTCGCTTTGGCGCGATGCGGGCGCGCCGAGCGACGCGCAAAGGTCGCCGAGCGCATTGAGATTGTGCACCGGGCGGAACTCGTCGACATAGGGCAGCATGGCGCGAACGCCGCGGGCGCGCGCCTCGAAGCCGTCGAAACGCAATAGCGGATTGAGCCAGATCAGCCGGCGGCAGGATTTCTTCAGCCGCTCCATCTCCTCGGAAAGGCCGGCCACATCGTCTCGCTCGAGCCCGTCGGTGATCAGCAGCACGACGGCACCCTGCCCGAGCACGCGGCGCGACCACAGCCGGTTGAACTCGCCGAGCGTGTCGCCGATGCGGGTGCCGCCCGACCAGTCCTTGACCGCGGCGGAACAGTCGGCAAGCGCCGCATCGGGGTCGCGGTGGCGCATCTGGCGGGTCAGGTTGGTCAGCCTGGTGCCGAAGACGAAGGTGTGGACGCGCCGCCGCTTCTCGGTCAGGGCGTGCAGGAAATGCAGGAAGATGCGTGTGTACTGGCTCATCGAACCGGAGATGTCGGCCAGCACTACCAGAGGCGGGTGCACTTCGCGCACCGACCGGAATCTTGGCAGGATCAACTGGCCGCCGGTGCGGGCGGCGGCACGCATCATGGCGCGCGGATCGACCTTGCCGCCATGCGGGTCGGGCTTGAAGCGGCGGGTGCGCACGGTGTCGAAAGGCAGCCGAAGCGCTGCGATCTCGCGCCGCGCCTGCGTGATCTCGTCGGCGCTCATCTGGGCGAAGTCCTTGGCGCGCAACATTTCGTTGCCGGAGACGGTGAAGCGGGCGTCGACCTCGATCTCGGGGATTTCGCGTGGCGGCTGGTTTTTCTGGTGACCCTCGAACATTGCCTGGCTAACGCGGTTTTCGGCAGCGCGCGGCTTTTGCCTTTCGCGATGGTCGGGCGCGACAGGCGAAAACATCGCCAGCAGCTTTTCGATCAGCTCACGCGATTTCCAGAACAGGCGGAAGGCCTCGTCGAAGGTCGGGTGATCCTCGTGCCGGGTGACCAGAACGGCATGCAGCGTCCAGTAAAAATCGTCGCGCGACCCGATGCCTGCCGCCAGCACCGCCTCGATGGCATCCTTGACCGAAGCCGGGCCGACGCGCATGCCGGCCTTGCGCAAGGCGCGGGCGAAATAGACGATATTGTCGGCGATGCGGCCGTCGGGGGTGGCACTACGGGGCGTCATGTCGCGATGCCCCCGGTTGCAGCTGCCGCCTGGTCGAAGCCACTGAATGGGATCATCATTGGACCCGACTGGACTTCATTCAGATCACGGCATGGATTCCCGACACTCTCCGCTCGCTTTGCTCGCTCACGAGGTCGGGAATGACAAGCGAGAGGAAGCGTTTTCGCAAATCGCAGACGCCTGCGATTGGCTGCCAAGGGCATGCGCCGGCGAATGGCGGTGACGGTCATGAAGGTCGTCATTCCCGACCTCGTGAGCGAGCAAAGCGAGCGGAGAGTGTCGGGAATCCATGCCGTGACGGCGAAGACATCGAATCCGGCCCAGGACTGACTTTTCCAAACCGAATGCGAACCGAGACGGGGCTCACGCCAACGCGTTCAACCAGCTGACGGCCGGATGAAGCGGGCGAGTGGAGCACCATCAGACCTACTCCGCCGCCGCCAGCTCCGCCTTCACCTCGTTGAGGATGCGGCGGCCTTCGCCCTGTTCGATGCGCGCAATGTCGTCCTGGTATTTGAGCAGCACGCCGATCGTGTCGGAAATCGTCTCGGGATCGAGCGCCACCTTGTCGAGTTCGGTGAGCGCGCTGGCCCAGTCGATGGTTTCGGCGACGCCGGGCACCTTGAACAATTCGATCTCGCGCAGCCTCTGGATGAAACGCACGACCTCATGGGAAAGACGCTGGTTGGCCTGCGGCACCTTGCGGCGGACGATCTCGAGCTCACGCTCGGCATTGGGATAGTCGACCCAATGATAGAGGCAGCGGCGCTTGAGGGCGTCATGGATCTCGCGGGTGCGGTTGGTCGTAATGATGACGATCGGCGGCTCCTCGGCCTTGATCGTGCCGAGCTCGGGCACCGTGACCTGGTAGTCGGAAAGGATTTCGAGCAGGAAGGCTTCGAAGGCCTCGTCGGTGCGGTCGAGTTCGTCGATGAGGAAGACGGGGGCCGCACCCTGCGTGCCGGTGAGCGCGTCGAGCACCGGACGTCGGATCAGGTATTTCTCGGAGAAGACGTTCTTTTCCATGTCGGAGCGGTCGACCTTGCCTGTCGCCTCCTCCATGCGGATCTCGATCATCTGCGCCGCATAGTTCCATTCGTAGACGGCGGACGAGACGTCGAGGCCCTCGTAGCATTGCAGCCGGATCAGCCGGCGCCCGAGCGCGCTGGCCAGAACCTTGGCGATCTCGGTCTTGCCGACGCCGGCCTCGCCTTCGAGAAACAGCGGCCGGTTCATGCACAGGGACAGAAACAGCACCGTCGCCAGGGCCCGGTCGGCGACGTAGTCGGCTCCGGTCAGCAGATCGAGCGTCTCGTCGATCGTTTGCGGGATGGGACGAGGCGTGCGGTCGGTCATGGCGATTCCGGGAAAACGGCCTACAGCACGTGGTAGCTGCGGCCGTGATAGATCAGCGGGCGGAGGTTATCGCCGATGCGCAGGCCTGTCACCTTGCCAAACATGACGCGATGGGTGGCCAGTTCCTTGCTGTCGACCAGTTCGCAGTCGAACACCGCGACCGCGCCGATCAGCGCCGGCGCGCCGGAGGCCAGGACCTCCCAATCGCCAAGGGCGAAGCGCTCCTCCGGCGGCAGGCCGGTGACGCCGGAAAAGGCGACGGCGAGCGGCTCGTGTCTGGCGGCCAGCGTGTTGAGGGCAAAATTGCCGTTTTCGACGAAGGCGTCGTTCTTGGGATTCTCGCGATTGACGCAGACCAGGACCATCGGCGGGGTGTCGGAGACCGAGCAGGCGGCGATGATGGTTGCGCCGCGCCTGCCGGCTGCACCGTCGGTCGTCACCAGATGAACGGCGCCGGCAAAGTGGCTCATGGCGTCGCGATAGGCCTGCGGCCCGACTTCAAACTTCTTCAGCAACGGATTTTCCTGCAATGAACCCTGAGCGCTATATATGCCCGCATCATTGGGCTCACAAGCAAGTGGGCACAAGCACATTGCGCTTGCATGGGCCAGGCAGTAGGTCAAAGACATCGCGTAAACTTGTGCGCGCAGAGGATTTTGTTGGACCGAATGCGATCCGCAACTGCCATCGCCACTGCCCTGGCCGCATCGCTCGTGGCGCTGGCCGCCCAGGCCGAACCGTTGAAGATCGGCGTTGCTGCGCCGCTTTCCGGCCCGTCGGCCATTCTCGGCGAGCAGATCAGGACCGGCGCGGCGCTGGCTGCCGCGCGTGACGGCGTAGCACTCGAGATTGCCGACGACCAGTGCACGGCCGAGGGCGGGGCCGATGCCGCGAAGCGCTTCGTCGATGCCAAGGTCGCCGTCGTCACCGGCTTTCTCTGCACCGAAGCGATCGAGGCCGCACTGCCCGTGCTCAAGGATGCACGAATACCCGTCATCACGGTCGGCGTGCGCACCGACAGCCTGACCGACCGGCGCGACAAGACCGGCTGGCAGGTGTTCAGGCTTGGACCGCGCGGCGACGGCGAGCGCGAGGCGGCAGCTTCGATCCTGACGCGGCTGTGGGCCGACAAGCTGTTCGCCATCGTCGACGACGGCACGATCTATGGCCGCGAACTCGCCGAGAGCGTCCGGGCGAGCGCGGAACAAGCCGGGTTGAAGCCGGTGTTCCTGGACACGTTCAGGCCGCAGCTCGACAACCAGGTGGCGCTAATCGGCCGGCTGCGCAAGGCCGGCGCCACGCATGTGTTCGTCGGCGGTGACGGCGAGGATGTCGCGGTGATGGGCCGCGACGCGGCATCGCTGGGCGTCGGCATCGTGTTTGCCGGCGGCGATACGCTTCGCGTGGCCGACCGGACCGTCCCGCCCGCCGAGGGCACGCTGATGATCGCGGCTCCGGAGTGGTCGAGCCTGGCGAGCCCCGATGTGCTGGCGGCGTTCGAGACGGCAAAGGCGGTGACGGACGGCTACGCCCTGCCCGCCTATGCGGCGGTGGAAGTCGCGCGCGCCGCAGCCGATCTCGCAATAACGGGCGGCAAGCCAGTCGCGGACGTGCTGGCCGGTACCGAATTCGATACGGCCATCGGAAAAATCCGCTTCGACGCCAGGGGGGACCTCGCCGAGACCCCGTTGCGCCTGTTCCGCTTCGACGGCGCAACCTACCAGCCCGCAGAGGCCGAATGATGCTGAAAGCCGGGCCGCTCAGCCTGATCACCGACGTGGCCGGCCTGCGGGTCGGCAATGCCGCCGACGGAAAGGCGAAATCGGGCGTGACGGTGGTCCTGTGCGACACACCGGCGACGGCCGCCGTGCAAGTGCTGGGCGGCGCGCCGGGAACACGCGAGACCGACCTGCTCGACGCGCACAACACGGTCGAGACCGTCAATGCGATAGCGCTTGCCGGCGGCTCGGCCTTCGGCCTCGATGCCGCTTCGGGCGTGCAGGCGGCACTGCGCGAGAGAGGCATCGGCTTTGCCGTTCGGGACCAGATCATCCCGATCATGCCGGCGGCGATCCTGTTCGACATGCTCAACGGCGGCGACAAGGACTGGGGCCGTTACCCGCCCTATCGCGAGCTGGGATATGACGCCGCGCAGGCTGCCGGCCGCGAATTCGCCCTTGGCACCATAGGCGCCGGCACGGGCGCGCTGACGGCCGGGCTCAAGGGCGGGCTGGGTTCGGCCTCGACCGTGCTGCCGAATGGCGTGACGGTCGGCGCGCTGGTCGCCGTCAATGCCACCGGTTCGGTGACGGTGGGGCGCTCCAGGCACTTCTGGGCCGCTCCCTTCGAACTGGACGCCGAGTTCGGCGGCCTCGGCTACCCCTCGCCGATGCCTGCCGACGCTTCCCGCGTGTTCAAGAAGTACGAGGAAGAAAACAGTGCCATGGCCAACACCACCATCGCTATCGTCGCCACCGACGCGGTGTTGACCAAGGCCGCCGCCAAGCGGCTGGCGATCGCGGCGCATGACGGCTTCACCCGCGCCATCTGGCCGGTGCACACGCCGTTCGACGGCGACCTGGTGTTTGCGCTGGCGACGGGGGCGAGCGGGATCGAGGTCGGACAGGCCGATGTCGTCGATTTCTACGCCGCCGCGGCCTCGACAATGGCCCGGGCGATCGCGCGGGGGGTGCAGGCCGCATCGGCTGCGCCCGGCGACATAATGCCTGTGTGGTCGGCACGCAAAGGCTGACCCAAAATCCTTTGTTGACGGTATCTTAGCGCATTCGCCTGAAAAACTGATTCAATCGCAAAGGGGGCCACTGCCATGAAAATGATGAAGCTTCTTTGCCTCGCAGGCCTGTCGCTGCTGGCCGTTTCGCAAGTTGCCCAGGCCGGCGACGCCGCCGAACTCAACGTGCTCGGCTTCAGCGCCGACGGCAAGGTGTTCGCGTTCGAGGAATACGGCATCCAGGATGGCTCGGGTTTTGCCTATGCCCACCGTTTCTACATCGACACCACCACCGACAAGTTCCTGCCCAACACGCCGGTGCGGGTGCAGATGGAGGACGAGAGCGTCGGCCTGCAGGTGGCGCGCGACGAGGCCCGCAAACGCGGCGACAAGATCATTGCCGAAGCGGTGCTGTCCGCCAATCGCGGCCGCCTCGCCGGGTTCAATGCCGTGACCGAGACCAGCGCCGACGCGCAGCGCATGGTGGTCAATCCACGGCCGGTGTTTCCGCCCATCGATGCGCCGCTCGAATTCCGCCTCGAAGAGATTTCGCTCGGCGAGATCGAACGCTGCCCCGGCATCGGTCCGGTCAAGGGCTTCAAGCTGGTGCAGGTCGGCGAAGGCGGCAAGACCACGGTCATGCAGGAAGACAAGGACGTGCCGCTCAGCCGCGGGTGCCCGACGGGCTATCGAATCGGCGGCGTGCAGACCTTTTTCGGCGAAGGCGGCGCGATGTCCTACGCGGTGCTGATCACCGTCGTCCGCCATGGTTTCGAGGGGCCGGACCACCGCTGGCTTGCGGTGACGGGACGGATGTGAGCGACAGCCCCGCTATCGCCGGCGACCCAAGCCCCACCGAAGGGCCGGGTGCGATGCGCGCACGTCAAAGATTGCGCCAGTCCCTGCCGTCGCTGCGCCTTGCGCTGGCCGGTTCGGCGCTGTGGGGCTTTGCGATGGGCGCGACGGCGTTCTTCTCGCTGCTTCTCGACCATTGGGAGACGCCGCTCCGGGTCCGCGCGGTCGTGGTGCTTTTCGCGCTCGGCGGGGCCGTTGCCTTTCCCATCGGCTGGACGCTGGCAGGATTGCTGTCACACGGCCGTCGCGCCGAGACGGCGTTCGCCGCCGCCTTCGTTGCGCTCGCTGCGACGACGGTCGGCCTGACGACGCTGTTCTATGCACTGCAATATCGCAGCTACTATGCCGAATGGCATGCCGAGCCATTCACCCTGACGTGGGCGTTCCAGGTCGTCTTCACGGGGCTGGTCGCGCTCTACCAGTTTGCCGTCCTGGGCGTCAGGCTCTATTTTCCCGGCGGTTTTGTTGCCCTTTTCGCCACAGCATCGTGGTTTGCCTACCGTTCGCGTTGAGCATTGGGCCTACCTCTGTTAGGGGAGCGGCGACGAAACCTCAGCTGGAAGAGCCCCGCCATGATCCCTCGTTATTCGCGGCCCGAGATGGTCGCCATCTGGTCGCCCGAAACGCGCTTCCGCATCTGGTTCGAGATCGAAGCCCATGCCTGCGACGCGCTGGCCGAAATCGGCGTCATCCCCAAGGAAGCGGCAAGGACGATCTGGGAAAAGGGCGGCGCCGCACAATTCGACGTCGAGCGCATCGACGAGATCGAACGCGTGACCAAGCATGACGTCATCGCCTTCCTGACGCATCTGGCCGAGTTCGTCGGCCCGGATTCGCGCTTCATCCACCAGGGCATGACCTCGTCGGACGTGCTCGACACCTGCCTGTCGGTGCAGCTCGTTCGCGCCACCGACATCCTGCTTGCCGATCTCGACGGCCTGCTCGAGGCGCTGAAGCGCCGCGCCTTCGAGCACAAGGACACCGTCACCATCGGCCGCAGCCACGGCATCCATGCCGAGCCGACGACGTTCGGCGTCAAGCTGGCGCTGGCCTATGCCGAGTTCTCGCGCTGCCGCGAGCGTCTGGTGCATGCCCGCGAGGACATCGCCACCTGCGCCATCTCGGGCGCCGTCGGCACCTTCGCCAACATCGACCCGCGCGTCGAGGAGCATGTCGCAGCCAAGCTCGGCCTCAAGCCGGAGCCGGTGTCGACGCAGGTCATCCCGCGCGACCGCCACGCCATGTTCTTCGCGACGCTCGGCGTCATCGCCTCGTCGATCGAGCGCCTGGCGACCGAAATCCGCCATCTGCAACGCACCGAGGTGCTGGAAGCGGAAGAGTATTTCTCGCCGGGCCAGAAAGGCTCGTCGGCAATGCCGCACAAGCGCAACCCGGTGCTGACCGAAAACCTGACCGGCCTCGCCCGCATGGTCCGCTCCTATGCGGCGCCGGCAATGGAGAACGTGGCGCTGTGGCACGAGCGCGACATCTCGCACTCGTCGGTCGAGCGCATGATCGGCCCAGACGCGACCGTGACGCTCGATTTCGCGCTGGCACGCCTCACCGGCGTCATCGACAAGCTGGTCGTCTATCCCGACAACATGCTCAAGAACATGAACAAGTTCCGCGGTCTGGTGCACTCGCAGCGCGTGCTGCTGGCGCTGACGCAGGCAGGCGTTTCCCGCGAGGACGCCTACCGGCTGGTGCAGCGCAACGCCATGAAGGTGTGGGAAGAGGGCAAGGACTTCCTCGAGGAACTGCTGGCCGACAAGGAAGTGACGGCCGCCCTGCCCGAGAACGAGATCCGCGAGAAGTTCGACCTCGGCTATCACACCAAGCATGTCGACACGATCTTCAAGCGCGTGTTCTGAAACGATAAAGGCCCGCTGGATCGCGGGCCTTGAGATTGCAGAACCCCGGTGCAAGCCGGGGTTTTTTCATGGGCCGTGCTGTGCAGGCCCTTGTGCTTCGTGGCCGGCATCACCCAAACAACAAAAAACCCCGCCGAAAATCGACGGGGTCCTTGCAATGCTTGGCGGCCGTAGCCGGCTGGCGCCGATCCGAAGGGATTAGCGCGAGTAGAATTCGACGACGAGGTTCGGTTCCATCTGGACGGCGAACGGAACGTCCGACAGGCCGGGAACGCGAGCGAAGGTCGCAACCATCTTGTTGTGGTCGACTTCGATGTAGTCCGGCACGTCGCGCTCGGCGAGGGCAACGGCCTCAAGCACGATGACCAGCTGCTTCGACTTCTCGCGGACCTCGATCACGTCGCCGGCCTTGCAGCGGTACGAGCTGATGTTGGTACGCTTGCCGTTGACGTTGACGTGGCCGTGGTTGACGAACTGACGGGCCGCGAAAATGGTCGGCACGAACTTGGCGCGGTAGACGACCGCGTCGAGACGCGACTCGAGCAGACCGATCAGGTTCTCCGGCGTATCGCCCCTGCGGCGGTTGGCCTCTTCGTAGGTCTTGCGGAACTGCTTTTCCGAGATGTCACCGTAGTGACCCTTCAGCTTCTGCTTGGCGCGCAGCTGCAGACCGAAGTCCGAGAGCTTGCCCTTGCGACGCTGGCCGTGCTGGCCGGGGCCGTATTCACGCTTGTTGACCGGGGACTTCGGGCGGCCCCAGATGTTCTCGCCAAGACGGCGGTCGATCTTGTATTTCGCGGATTCGCGCTTGCTCATCGCATTCCCTTTCAAAACAATACACCCGAAACCTCACGTTTCGAGTGAAGGAAACGCGCCCTCCTCTGGCCTCCGTTGTCGAGACCTGACAGGATCTTCCACGCACGCTTTGCGGAAAGACCCACGGGACACGTCAAATGAAACACCGGGCGTTTCGGCCCGGCGTTGGCGGCTAACTAGGCGAAACATCGGGGAATGTCAACGCAAGGCCGGCTCATTTGGCATCGTGGAAGATGATGCCGAGGGTGAAACGCTCGCCATGGCGGATACGGCTGACACCATGGCGCATCTTGACCCGGTAGTCACCCCGCGCTCCCGCCCTTGGCCGGTCGTTGACGGCAAACAGCGCGCCCTCGCCCATTGCCAACGGCACGACTTCGGCGCGGGACTGCATGCGCGGCCGCTGCTCGGTCATGACGAACTCGCCACCCTCGAACTCCTTTGCCGGCTCGCTGAGCAGAATCACCAATTGCACCGGAAAGAGATGGGCGCCGTAGACGTCCTGGTGCAGGCAGTTGTAGTCGCCCGGGCCGTACTTCAACAGAAGCGGCGTCGGCTTCGCCTGCCCGTCCGCATGGCACTCGGCAAGGAAGGCATCAAGATCGGGCGGATAGCGCCGGTCGAGCCCCATGCGCTCGTTCCAGCCATTGGCGAAGGGAGCGAGACGTTGGTAGAAGCCCTGGCGAAGGCCGGCAATGATGTGGGGAAGCGGGTTGGCGAAGTACTTGTACTCGCCCGCTCCGAAGCCGTGGCGCTGCATGACGATGCGGCTGCGGAAATGCGCTTCCTGATCGTAGAGCTTGCGCAGTTCGAGACAGGCCTGGCCATCGAGTAACCGGCCGGTCGGCGCCATGCCGAACTCGTCGAGTTCGCCGAGAACGGCCTCCCAGTTCACTTTCGAAACCACATCCTGGACATTCATTGCGGCGCTCCGTGTCGGGTTCGGCGCCGAATCTAGGCTGTCACCAGGCGTGCCGCATTCCGATTCCTGCGCGGGTCACGATCCGGCGTCGAACGTGCCTCGGGCGCAGCGCATCTGATCGCGATTGGCCGCCGCCCAGTCGCCGAGAGCGGCGATCGGCACGGCAATCGACTGGCCGAGTTCGGTCAGCCCGTACTCGACCTCCGGCGGCGTGGTCGGCCGCACCGTGCGCGTGACCAGCCCGTCACGCTCGAGCGAACGCAAGGTGACCGTCAGCATGCGCTGCGAAATGCCCTCGATCGACCGCTTCAACGCGTTGAAGCGCACCGGCTGCTCCTGGAGGTTGATGATGACGAGGATGCTCCAGGTATCGCCGACACGGTCGAGCACCTCGCGGATGGGACAGGTGTCGCGGCCGTCGGTCTCGAAGCCCGGGGTGGTGTGCAGCAGCGGCGCCACTGCCGCTGCCTTCGCTGACGCGTTCATGCGGTTCTCCTGAAGTAACCTGGGCACGAAATCATGCGTTCTTTTCGCGTCCGGCCGGCCGAGCTATATGGTTATCGTTGGTAACCTGATTACAGATCATACCTGCTTTTGCCCGAATTGGCAAAACAGGCCGAACAAGGAGAACAGTCATGAAAATCGCTCTCATCGGTGCATCGGGCTTCGTCGGCGGCGCCGTGCTCAAGGAAGCAACCTCACGCGGCCACGCCGTTTCGGCCATCGTGCGTTCGCCCGAGAAGGTGGCTCCGCTCGACGGCGTCACAGCGGTCAAGGCCGACGTCACCGACGCAGGCGCGCTGAAAGCGGCGATCGCGGACAGCGACATCGTCATCTCTGCCTTCAACGGCGGCTGGGGCGACCCCGACATCTACGCCAAGCACCTCGCCGGCTCGAAGGCCATCGCGGCGGCCGCCAAGGCAGCGGGCAAGCGGGTGATCATCGTCGGCGGCGCCGGCAGCCTGGAAATTGACGGCAAGCAGCTCGTCGATGCTCCCGACTTCCCGGCGGCCTACAAGGACGGGGCGCTGGCGGCGCGGGACGCACTTGCCGCGCTGCGCAAGGAAAGCGGGCTCGACTGGTCATTCGTCTCGCCTGCGATCCTCCTCGCACCGGGCGAGCGCACCGGCAAGTTCCGGCTCGGCACGGACCAGCCGGTGTTCGATGCCAAGGGCGAAAGCCGCATATCGGTCGAGGACCTGGCTGTGGCCATCCTGGATGAGGCCGCAACGCCCAAGCACAGCGGCAAACGCTTTACCGCCGGATACTGATCAAGCATCCCTGCCGGGGCTCAGTGCTTCGTCTTGTGCTCCGGCAGGCCCTTGTGCTTGGTCTCGGCGAACTCCTCGAGTTCCTTCTCGGTCATCGATTCGTACATTTCCTTCGATGCGCCGACGAGTTCGCTCTTCTTGATTTCGCCGCGCTTGGCGGCAAGGGCCGCGCCGGCGGCCTTTTGCTGGGCTCTCGATGTGGCTGGCATGTCGTTTCTCCTGACCATTGCGGGTTTGGGAAACGCCTGCTGCCCGGCGATGTTCCAATCAGACCGTCAGCCCGAAGCCCTGCATCAGCCGGCGCGTGGCGAAATCCGACCGCTGCGAGGTGAACACGGCAAGATCGGGCCCGGCCATGTCGCGGTTGCCACGCGAGCCTTCGAGCAGTGACTGCGCCCGGCGCGCGATGGCCTCGGCCGGATCGATCCAGTCGACCGGCCAGGGTGCGGTCTTGCGCATGCGGTTAACCAGGAACGGATAATGCGTGCAGGCGAGCACGACGATGTCGGTACGCCGGCCATCCTGCTCGATGAAGCAGGGCGCGATCTCGTCCTTCACCGCCTGCTCGTCGACGAAGCCGTCGCGCATGTAGGTTTCGGCCATCTGCGCCAGCCTGTCGCTACCGACGAGGCGGACATGGCACTTCGTCGCCCACTGGGTGATCAGGTCGCGGGTGTATTGCCGCTTGACCGTGCCCGGCGTCGCCAGCACCGACACAAGACCAGAACGCGTGCGTTCGGCCGCCGGCTTGATCGCCGGCACGGTGCCGACGAACGGATGGCCAGGAAACGCCTCCCTGAGCGCATCGATGACCAGCGTCGAGGCGGTGTTGCACGGGATAACCGAGATCTCGGGATCGAAGCGCTGCAGCAGGCCGCCGAACAGATCGAGGATGCGGGCCTTGAGCGCCGGCTCTTCCCAGGCGCCATAGGGAAAGGCGGCGTCGTCGGCGACATAGACGAAGCGGCGCTCGGGCATCAGCACGCGTGCCTCGCGCAGCACGGTCAGTCCGCCGATGCCCGAATCGAACATCAGGACCGGACGGTCAGTCATTGTCGAGCCCTCGGCCGCCAAGCGGCGGCGTGTCGTCTTCATCGGTGCTCACTCTGCCTGAGTGGGCGGCGTGATCGACCTTGGCCTTGCGATCGGGGTAGCCAGCGCCACGCGGTTCCTTCGGCGAGAAATAGTCGAGCGATGCGACGACGCCACGCAGAACCTTGAGCTCGGGGGCGAAGAAGCCGGGCCGCGTCAGCACCGAGCGCAGGTTGTCGACCATCTTGGGCTTCTTGGCGGCGGGACGAAAATAGCCGCGCGCATCGAGAGCAGCTTCCAGGTGGTTGAGCAGCCCGTGCAACTGGTCCTTGGTCGCCGGCGCCATTTCGGGACCGGTGAAATTGGTCTGGGTCTCGTCCTCCAGGCCGGATTTCATCCATTCGTAAGACATCAACAGCACGGCCTGGGCGATGTTGAGCGAGGCGAATTTGGGATCTACCGGAAAGGTGACGATCTCGTCGGCAAGGCTCACTTCCTCGTTGTAGAGGCCAAAACGCTCGCGCCCGAACAGGATGCCGGTGCGAAGCCCCGACAGGGCGTGCCCGCGCAAGGTGCGCCCGGCTTCGACCGGGCCGGCGACACGCTTGAAGCCGTCGCGTTCCCGCGCCGTGGTGGCGAAGACGAAATTGAGATCGGCAATGGCCGATGCGAGGTCGGGATAGACCACGACGCCGTCGATGACGTGATCGGCATTGCTGGCGGCCGCCCTCGCCTTTTCGCTCGGCCAGCCGTCGCGCGGATTGACCAGGCGCAATTCGGCGAGACCGAAATTGGCCATGGCGCGCGCTACCATGCCGATGTTCTCGCCGAGCTGGGGCTCGACGAGGACGATGACGGGTGCCTGGGTCTGGGTGGGAGTTTCTGACATTGCTGCGATTGAACCGAAAATTGCGCCTTTTGCGCGTCCCTGACATATTTGCGCGCGAAAATGAAGTTCCGGTAAGTGCCGGCCACGGCAGGCGACTTCGCCCAGCGGGAGGCGGCCGCCGAAAACGCCTGACGCCACCAAGAAAATAACCATGGCGTCTGCGACCGCGGAGGTCGCATGCGGTGCAGTTCATACAATGTCAGCAGACAGACCCAAGGTCGCAATCGCAATCATTTGCGCGGTCCGATTCGCTTTGGTATAGGGGCCGCACTCCCAATCGTGAACCTCCGGGACCGGCTGGTTCCAGGCAAGAAGAGGCTTTTTCCAAATGGCGAAGATCAAGGTGGCCAAGCCCGTCGTCGAACTCGACGGCGACGAGATGACCCGCATCATCTGGCAGTTCATCAAGGACAAGCTGATCCACCCCTATCTCGATCTCGACCTGGAATATTACGACCTCGGCATCGAGCACCGCGACGCCACCAACGACCAGGTGACGATCGACGCCGCCAACGCCATCAACAAGCACGGCGTCGGCGTGAAGTGCGCCACCATCACGCCAGACGAGCAGCGCGTCGAGGAATTCAAGCTCAAGAAGATGTGGAAGTCGCCCAACGGCACGATCCGCAACATCCTGGGCGGCACTATCTTCCGCGAACCGATCATCATGAAGAACGTGCCGCGTCTGGTGCCGGGCTGGACCAAGCCGATCATCGTCGGCCGCCACGCCTTCGGCGACCAGTACAAGGCGACCGATTTCAAGTTCCCCGGCAAGGGCAAGCTGTCGATCAAGTTCGTCGGCGACGACGGCCAGGTGATCGAGCACGACGTGTTCGACGCGCCGGGCGCCGGCGTGGCGATGGCCATGTACAACCTCGACGAGTCGATCCGCGAATTTGCCCGCGCCTCGCTGAACTACGGCCTGCTGCGCAACTATCCGGTCTACCTGTCGACCAAAAACACCATCCTCAAGGCCTATGACGGCCGCTTCAAGGACATCTTCCAGGACGTCTACGAGAAGGAATTCGAGGCCGAGTTCAAGGCACGCAAGCTGTGGTACGAACACCGCCTGATCGACGACATGGTGGCCTCGAGCCTGAAGTGGTCGGGTGGCTATGTCTGGGCATGCAAGAACTATGACGGCGACGTGCAGTCGGATACGGTCGCCCAGGGCTTCGGCTCGCTCGGCCTGATGACCTCCGTGCTGATGACGCCGGATGGCAAGACGGTGGAAGCGGAAGCCGCCCACGGCACCGTGACGCGCCACTATCGCCAGCACCAGAAGGGCGAGGAAACCTCGACCAACTCGATCGCCTCGATCTTCGCCTGGACCCGCGGTCTCGCGCACCGCGCCAAGCTCGACGACAACGCCGAGCTCAAGAAGTTCGCCGAGACGCTGGAGCGCGTCTGCATCCAGACCGTGGAGAGCGGCTTCATGACCAAGGACCTTTCGCTGCTGATCGGCCCGGACCAGCCATGGCTGTCGACCACCGGCTTCCTCGACAAGATCGACGAGAACCTGCAGAAGGCCGTGGGCTGAGCCCCACTCCAGGCCCACCAAAAAAGCCCCGGAGCGATCCCGGGGCTTTTTTCTTTCGGGCGCGCGCGCTGCGGTGGGTCCGTCGCGGCGTGTTGCGCGGCTGCTCAGGATAAGGCAGGCTGGCGCGCCTGCGTCGGAGACAGAGGCGGTCGCAGCCCCCCTCAGACCAGTGGCAAATGGATGTCGGTGAGCAGTTCGGCCGGCGCCACGTCGCGCGGGTTGTTGACGTATTCCTCGAACATCACCGCATCGCGCAGTTCGCGGCCCGACTTCGGCAGCCATTCGGCATAGAGCCACTGGTAGGCCTTGTGCATCTCGGCATAGGGGCCCTTGTGGCGCAGCACGGCATAATCGCCGCCGTCGACGGTCCGGCGTTCGAGAGGCGTCTCCACCGGGATCGTGGCTTCGGCGGTGACGCAGGCATAGGAACGCAGCTCGTCGGCCGCGACGATGTCGGGATCGTCGAGATAGACACCGATCATGCGCATTTCGGGCCGGGCGCGGCCCCGGGCATAGAGCGTGCCGAACAGCTCCTCGAACGCCTTGCCGATCTGCATGTAGGAGCCGGTGTGCGCGACACCGACCAAGTGCTGCTCAGGTATCTTGCGAATTGCCACGTCGAACATGTGGGAAGCCTTTCCGTTTGATTGCAGGTCAAAGTGCGTGTGGCTTCCCTGTTTCCGGTAGCGCGCCGGCGGCATGCCATAGGCTGCCTTGAAGATACGGTTGAACGACTGGACGTTGGGATAGCCAGATCGCCTTGCGATCTCGCCGACACTCAGATCCGTCGCCACGATATCGCCTGCGGCGCGGTGCAGCCGGAGGCGCTTGACCGTGGCGGCAGCCGTTTCGCCGTAGATGGCGCGATAGATCCGATGCCAGTGATAGCTCGACAGGCAGGCGATCTGGGCAAGGCGCTCCATGTCCAGCCCCTCGTCGAGGTGAGCGTAGATATGGTTCGATACCCTTTTCAGGCGGTCTTCATAGACCGCCCATGCCGTCTCACCGTTCATGCCTAGCCTCATGCAATTCGATCGGCTGGACGGAACATAGATGGATTTGACAAATCCTGCTGACTTGCGACCGCGTGGCTGCAACAAAAAAAGGCCCGCCGGAGCGAGCCTTTTTCATGTCAACTTTCGACAGGACCGGTCAGGCTGCAGCCATCGCCGCCTTGACCGCGGCAACCGCCTCGGCTGCCTTGGTGGCATCTGGTCCGCCGGCCTGGGCCATGTCGGCACGGCCGCCACCGCCCTGGCCGCCAAGGGCCGCGGAGGCCACGCGCACCAGGTCGACCGCGCTGAAGCGATTGGTCAGGTCGTCGGTGACCGCGACGACGACGCTCGCCTTGCCATCATCGCCCGCACCGACGAACACCACCACGCCCGAACCGAGCGAGGCCTTGCCGGAATCGGCGAGCGGCTTGAGGTCCTTCGGCGACACGCCGGACACCACCTTGCCGAGGAAGCTGACGCCGGCGACAGTCTCGCCTTCGTCGGCGGCGGCGCCACTGCCGGAGCCGCCAAGCGCGAGCTTCTTGCGCGCCTCGGTGAGTTCGCGCTCCAGCTTCTTGCGTTCCTCGACCAGCGCTTCGACGCGGGCCAGGACATCGCCGGGTGCTACCTTGAGCGTGGCCGCGACCGACTTGAGGCGGCGCTCCTGCTCGTCGAGATAGCGACGGGCGGCATCGCCCGTCAGCGCCTCGATACGACGGACACCGGCAGCGACCGCGCCGTCGGAGACGATGCGGATCAGGCCGATGTCGCCGGTGGAGCGGACATGCGTACCGCCGCAAAGCTCGACCGAATAGGGCCGGTTGGCCTTGGCGCCATGAACGCCGGTTCCCATGGAGACGACGCGGACCTCATCGCCGTATTTTTCGCCGAACAGCGCCATCGCGCCCTCGGCAATGGCATCGTCGACGCTCATCAGGCGCGTGGAGACAGGGCTGTTCTGCACCACGATCTCGTTCGACATGCGCTCGACTTCTTCAAGCTCTTCCGAAGAGATCGGCTTGTTGTGCGAGATGTCGAAGCGCAGGCGCTCGGGCGCGACCAGCGACCCCTTCTGGGCGACGTGGGTGCCGAGCACCTCGCGCAGCGCCTCGTGGATCAGGTGGGTGGCCGAGTGGTTCGAGCGCAGGCGCGTGCGCCTGTGGTGGTCGACCTTGAGCTCGACGGCCGCGCCAGTCTTGAGCTTGCCCCTGGTGACCTTGCCATAATGGACGAACAGGCCGTCGGCCTTTTTCTGGGTGTCGGTCACCTCGACGGCAAAGCCCTCGCCCGAGATGGTGCCGGTGTCGCCCATCTGGCCGCCCGACTCGCCGTAGAACGGGGTCTGGTTGACGACGATGGCAACGGTTTCCCCCTCGTTCACAGCATCGACGACAGCTCCGTCCTTGATCAGGGAAAGGATCACACCCTCGGCCTGCTCTGTCTCGTAACCAAGGAACTCGGTGGCGCCGGCCTTCTCACGAACGGAGAACCAGACGACCTCGGTCGCAGCCTCGCCAGAGCCGGCCCAATTGGCGCGCGCCTCGGCCTTCTGGCGCTCCATGGCCTCGGTGAAGCCAGCAAGATTGACCGAAATGTTGCGCTGGCGCAGCGCATCCTGCGTCAGGTCGAGCGGGAAGCCATAGGTGTCGTAGAGCTTGAAGGCGGTTTCGCCGTCGAGCATGTCGCCGGCACCCAGCGTCTCGGTCGCATCGGCCAGCAGGCCGAGGCCGCGGGCGAGCGTCTTGCGGAAACGAGTCTCTTCCAGCTTGAGCGTCTCGGTGATGAGCGCTTCGCCACGGACGAGCTCGGGATAGGCCTGTCCCATCTCGCGGATGAGCGCGGGCACCAGCTTCCACATCATCGGCTCCTGCGCGCCGAGAAGCTGCGCGTGGCGCATGGCACGGCGCATGATGCGGCGCAGCACATAGCCACGGCCTTCGTTGGAGGGCAGCACGCCATCGGCGACGAGGAAGCAGGACGAACGCAGGTGATCAGCCATGACGCGGTAGGACGCGACATTGCTCTCATCCGGGCCGCGGCCGATCGCCGATGACGCCGCGTCGATCAAGGTGCGGAACAGGTCGGTCTCGAACACGGTCTCGACGCCTTGCAGGATCGAGGCCATGCGCTCGAGGCCCATGCCGGTGTCGATGGACGGGCGCGGCAGGTCGATGCGCTCCTCTTTCGTCACCTGCTCGTATTGCATGAAGACGAGATTCCAGAACTCGAGGAAGCGGTCGCCATCCTCCTCCGGGCTGCCGGGAGGGCCGCCCCAGATGTGCTCGCCGCGGTCGATGAAGATCTCCGAGCACGGGCCGCAGGGGCCGGTGTCGCCCATCGCCCAGAAATTATCGGAGGTGGCGATGCGGATGATGCGGTCGTCTGAGAAGCCGGCGATCTTCTTCCAGTGTTCGGCCGCCTCGTCGTCGGTGTGGTAGACGGTGACGAGCAGCTTGTCCTTCTTGAGCCCATATTCCTTGGTGATCAGGTTCCAGGCGAGCTCGATCGCCTGCTCCTTGAAATAGTCGCCGAAGGAGAAGTTGCCGAGCATCTCGAAAAAGGTGAGATGGCGCGCGGTGTAGCCGACATTGTCGAGGTCGTTGTGCTTGCCGCCGGCGCGCACGCTCTTCTGCGCGGTCGCGGCGCGCGAATAGGGGCGGGTCTCAAGGCCGGTGAAGACGTTCTTGAATTGCACCATGCCGGCATTGGTGAACATCAAGGTCGGATCATTGCGCGGGACGAGCGGACTGGAGGCCACGACCTCGTGTCCGTTCTTCTTGAAGTAGTCGAGAAATGTCGACCGGATCTCGTTCACGCCACTCATATTGCCGCCTTTGATCGCCGCCCTGAACAGATGTTTCGCCGCCGCATGCGGGCGGGAATGGAACTGGCCTTTTAGCGGTCCGCCCCACCCCTGTCCAGAAACACTGGACGCGCGAAAACCCGGAAATCCGCCGCTCCGATGAAAGGCGCCGGCAGCGCAAACGCAAACCGCCGGCACAATGGCCGGCGGTCGCCCAGATCGTCATTCCCAAAGCTGGCCACGCCACACCGGCAGGCCAGCCGCCGGCACTTTTACATCGCGCCGGCTTCGTCGCCGTCGTCTTCCTCGCGCGAGCCGTTCTCGAGGAACTTCTCGGCGATCAGGCCGGCATTCTGCCTGAGCAGGGTCTCGATCTCACGCGCCGCGTCCGGATTGTTGCGCAGGAACAGCTTTGCGTTCTCGCGGCCCTGGCCGAGGCGCTGGGAATTGTAGGAGAACCAGGCACCGGACTTCTCGACCACGCCGGCCTTGACGCCGAGGTCGACGAGCTCGCCGGTCTTGGACACGCCTTCGCCATACATGATGTCGAACTCGACCTGCTTGAAGGGCGGAGCCAGCTTGTTCTTGACCACCTTGACGCGGGTCTGGTTGCCGACGACCTCGTCGCGGTCCTTGACCGAGCCGATGCGGCGGATGTCGAGACGAACCGAAGCATAGAACTTGAGCGCGTTGCCGCCCGTCGTCGTTTCGGGCGAACCGTACATGACGCCGATCTTCATGCGGATCTGGTTGATGAAGATGACCATGGTGTTGGAGCGCGAGATCGACGCGGTCAGCTTGCGCAGCGCCTGGCTCATCAGGCGGGCCTGCAGGCCGGGCAGCGACTCGCCCATCTCGCCTTCGATTTCAGCGCGCGGCGTCAAAGCCGCCACAGAGTCGACGACCAGGACGTCGATGGCACCCGAGCGGACCAGCGTGTCGCAGATCTCCAGCGCCTGCTCGCCGGTGTCGGGCTGCGAGATCAGCAGGTTTTCGAGATCGACACCAAGCTTGCGGGCATAGACCGGGTCGAGCGCATGTTCGGCGTCGACGAAGGCGCAGATGCCGCCCTTCTTCTGGGCTTCGGCAACGGTGTGCAGGGCAAGCGTCGTCTTGCCCGAGCTTTCCGGACCGTAGATCTCGATGATGCGGCCGCGCGGCAGGCCGCCGACGCCGAGCGCGATGTCGAGGCCGAGCGAGCCTGTGGAGACGGTGCCGATCTCGACGACCTGCTCGTTGGCGCCGAGCCGCATGATCGAGCCCTTGCCGAAGGCGCGTTCGATCTGCGACAGCGCCGCGTCCAGAGCCTTAGATTTGTCCACCGAATTTTCCTCTACAAGCCGCAATGAATTTTGAGCCATGATACATCACCCCGTGGTCATCAATGAAGGCCGGTCTATCCGATGCCGATACAAATTTGTACCGGTTTTGTTCACATTTGGCAAGAGCAGCCAAATTATTGATATTGAATGCAAATCTGCATCGTGTTCTTTTTTTGTTTTTGCACCACGCGTGATCCGATGTCGCATCGAGCCGAAAGCCCCTCGCCCGGAAAAGCCCGTCATCGCGATTCGGCGGCGGTTGCCGCCCTCCGCGCGGAACACTAAGTTCGCCGCCTGAAACGCCAACGGACAGCAGCAGCATGAAGTCACCCAGAATCCTTGCCATCGGCGGCGCCCATGTCGACCGACGCGGGCGGATGTCGGCTCCCTTCGTGCCCGGGGCCTCGATCCCCGGGGCCATGAGCGAAGAGGTCGGCGGCGGGGCTTTCAACGCGCTGCGCGGTGCGGTCCGGCGGGGCGCGGCAGGTTCGCTGATGTCGGTGCGCGGCGGCGATGCCGCCGGCGAGACGGTGGCGGCGGAAATCGCATCCAACGGCATCTCGGACCTGTCGGCGGTGTTTCTCGACCGCGCGACGCCAAGCTACACGGCCCTGCTCGACCGCGGCGGCGACGTGGTGGCGGCGCTTGCCGACATGGGACTGTATGAGCTGGCGTTTCCGAAACAGATGCGGCGCGCCAAGATGCGCGAGGCGATCGCGGCAGCCGATGCCGTGCTGTGCGACGCCAACCTGCCGGAGACGGCACTTTGGCGGCTGGCGGAAGCGGCCGGCACTGTGCCGCTGTTTGCCATCGCCATATCGCCGGCCAAGGCGGTGCGCATGGTGCCGATCCTCGACAGGCTGTCATGCCTGTTCATGAACCGGCGCGAGGCCGCAGTGCTGGCCGGAACCAATGCCGAAGCCGACGCCAGCGAGATCGCGCGCGGGCTGCGCGCCGCAGGGCTCAAGCGTGGCGTCGTCACCGCCGGCGGCAGCGCGGTCTTCGCCTTTGACGCCGAAGGGCTATCGATGATCGCCCCGCCGGCGCCGCGCCAGGTCGTCGACGTCACCGGCGCCGGCGACGCGCTGGCGGGCACGACCACGGTCGCCTTGCTGCGCGGCGAAGGGCTGGCAAACGCATTGAGGCAAGGAATCGCCGCCGCGGTGCTGGCCATCGAGAGCCCATCCGCCGTACCGGAACTCGGCCAGGCAGCCTTCGACGAGGTGCTGGCCCTTGTGCCGCAAGCCCGGGAAATGGCATGACGCGGACCAAGGAGATCACCATGACGCCAGAAACCGCCCGCCCCTTCATCGACATCCACGCTCCCGTCGCGGCCGCGCTCGCCGCAGGCAAGCCGGTCGTGGCGCTCGAAAGCACCATCATCACCCACGGCATGCCCTATCCCGACAACAGCGCGATGGCGGCGAATGTCGAGAAGATCATCTCCGACGAAGGTGCGGTGCCGGCAACGATCGCGGTCATCAACGGCCGCATCAAGATCGGCCTGTCCGACGGCGAGCGCGAGTCGCTGGCGATGACCGGCGGCGCCATGAAGCTGTCGCGCGCCGACATCGCCTATGCGGTCGCGGAAGGGCGCACCGGCGGCACGACGGTGGCAGCGACGATGATCGCGGCCCATCTCGCCGGCATCAAGGTGTTCGCCACCGGCGGCATCGGCGGCGTTCACAAGGGCGCCGAGAAGAGCTTCGACATCTCCGCCGACCTCGACGAGCTGGCGCGCACGCCCGTCATCGTGGTGTCGGCCGGGGCCAAGGCCATCCTCGACATCGAAAAGACGCTCGAAGTGCTGGAGACGCGCGGCGTGCCCGTCGTCGCCTTTGGCTCCGACATCGTGCCGGCGTTCTGGTCGCGCAAATCGCCCTATGCGGCGCCGCTCAGGCTCGATGCTCCCGAGAAGATCGCCCGCCTGCACGCGACCCGTGGTGCGCTTGGCCTCGACGGCGGTCTGCTGGTGGCGAACCCGGTGCCGGAGAGCGACGAGATCCCCGCTGACAAGATGGCCGGCTACATCGAGGCGGCGCAGAAGGCAGCCGAAGCCCAGAACATCTCGGGCAAGGCGGTGACGCCGTTCCTGCTGGCGAAGATTCTCGAGCTGACCAATGGCGCCAGCCTCAAGACCAACATCGCGCTGGTGGAAAACAACGCACGGCTTGCGGCAAAGGTGGCAATCGCGCTTGCCAAGGCGTGAGCGGCCGTAAGACGCCTCAATATTAGCATTACATAATATGCATTCCGGACAGGCAGGCATAAGCTGCAGCGCGGCCAGCCGTCCGGAATTGACCGGCGGCATCATCGGAGCTGAGTGATGTCCGGCATTGGCGGGCGTTGCCGATATGCCAGGTTGCAGCCAGCCGCATGCTGTTGCGCGACCCTGCTCGCACTGCCGGCATTTTTCATCACAATCGCCCCTTCATCGGCGCACAGGGCGGCTACCGGCTGGACTTATCCGCCGGCCTGCTGCCATGGCGACGTCGAACATGGCGAGTGCCGGACCATTCCCGAAAGGGCGGTGAAGGAGAATGGCGGCGGCTGGTCTATCGTGCTGGAACCTGGCGATCACCCCAAGGTGACGCACCGCAACCGCTATTTCGTACCTTACGGCTCGGAAATACCCTCGGGCGACGGCGACTATCATATCTGCCTGCATCCGACCGAAGAGCACGAGAACTGCTTCTTCGTGCCGCCCGGCGCGATGTGACTACTTCTTGCTGCGCAGTGCCGCCTCGAAGGCCTTGCGCGCCCACCCGGCCATTTCGTCGGGGTCGTCGACAGCGCTTTCGGGGATGGTCCAGTAGGGCATGTTGACCGGCCGCCCACCGGCATCGGTCCAGCGCGCAGCACCAGCCGCCTCGAAATCGGGCGCGCTCACGGCGTCCGCCTTGAGCAGGATTTCGCCGCGCACCTCGACGCCGACGATCAGGCCATCATGGTAGATACCCTTGCCGCCGAACATTTTGCGGATGGTGACCTCGCCAAGGCCGGAGAAGCTCTCGCGGATGGCTTCGTCGCTCATTGGCGATCCTCCTTGCCATGTGTCTCGTGCATCAACATCGCCCAACGCTTGACCTGCGATGGCGAGATACCGACACACTGAGCCATGTACAGCGGATGATGCGTTTCATGAAGCGCGACGCGCGGGCGAAGCCGCTCCGGCTGGAACCAGACATCGGCGTTGAGAAACAGCGAACTGGGAAACCCCGGCACGTCGTGCATGAGGTAGCCGAAGCAGCCTTCCTCGGCATAGGCGCCGGAGACAAAACCCTCTCTGTAGATATCCCAACTGCGCTCCGACAACGACATCCAGACGCCGAGGCGGAATTCTGTCGACAGGTTCGGCACTGGCAACGGCAGAAGGCAGCGGATGAAGCGATCGACCTCGCCGGTCGAATAGCGCACCTCGCAGAAATCATCATCGAGGTTCGACGCCGCCCGCGTCGCATCGTCAAGCGAGTCCCAGTCGACAGGCTCGCCGAACATCATGTCCATCGGCAGGCCGACATGTTCTTCGCTGCAACATGAGCACCGCCAGCGATAGGCTTCGGCGCTCATCGGCCTGCTTCTAGGCCGGGCTTTGCGCGCGTGCTTCGGCGAGCGCCTTGAGATCGGCGGGCTTCAGTTCGACGGATTCGCCGCAACCGCAGGCAGAACTCTGGTTCGGGTTGGAAAAGGTGAAGCCGGTGCGCAGCGTCGTGACCTCGAAATCCATCTGCGTGCCGAACAGGAACAGTGCCGCCTCGGGTGCGACATAGACATGAGCTCCGTCGCGCTCAATGTGGTCGTCCTTGGGGTTCGGCTCGGTCACCAGGTCGACCGTGTATTCCATGCCCGCGCAGCCACCCTTCTTGATGCCGAGGCGAATCCCTCGCGCATTCTCGCGGGTGGCCATGATCTCGCGTACGCGCTCGGCGGCCCTGTCGGTCATTGAGATGACGGCGAAGCGTCCCATTCCAGTCTCCATTCGTCGACGGGTTCAAGGCCCGCGGAATGACTCATTCCAAAGCTAAGATGGTGAAGATTGCTTCTTCGTGCAAGCCTCACCAAACAGTGGCCTAGTACCAGCCCACCGCGACCTGGGCCTCTTCCGACATGCGGTCGGGGGTCCATGGCGGGTCGAAGGTCATGGTGACCTCGACGCCCGACACGCCTTCGACGGCACCGACGGCGTTCTGCACCCAGCCCGGCATTTCGCCTGCTACCGGGCAGCCGGGGGCTGTCAGCGTCATGTCGATCTTGACGGTGCGGTCGTCCTCGATGTCGATCTTGTAGATGAGACCGAGCTCGTAGATGTCGGCGGGGATTTCCGGGTCGTAGACCGTTTTCAACGCCGAAACGATGTCGTCGGTCAGGCGCGCCAGCTCATCAGCCGGAATGGCCGAGGCTGAAACGATGCCCTTACCGGCCGTTTCCGGCGCGGTGTCGTCAACTGTGGCGGCGATAACGTCTTCCATGGTGCTCACCCGAAGAATTTGCGCGCTTTTTCAAGCGCTTCGGCCAGGACGTCGATCTCGGCCTTCGTATTGTACATGGCAAAGGACGCCCTGCATGTGGAGGTTACGCCGAAGCGTTTCAACAGCGGCTGGGCGCAATGCGTGCCGGCGCGCACGGCGACGCCCTGGCGGTCGATGACCATCGACACGTCATGGGCATGGATGCCCTGCAGCTCGAACGAGACGATGGCACCCTTGCCGGGCGCGTCGCCGAAGATGCGCAGCGAATTGATGGCGCGCAGTCGTTCATGGGCATAGTCGCGCAGCATCTCCTCGTGCGCCGCGATGCGCTCGCGGCCGATGCTGTCCATGTAGTCGAGCGCCGCGCCAAGTCCGATCGCCTGGACGATCGGCGGCGTGCCGGCCTCGAAGCGGTGGGGCGGCTCGTTGTAGGTGACGATGTCCTCGGTGACCTCGACGATCATCTCGCCGCCGCCCTGGAAGGGGCGCATGCGCTCGAGCAGCTCGCGCTTGCCGTAGAGCACGCCGATGCCCGAGGGGCCGTAGAGCTTGTGGCCGGTCATGACGAAGAAGTCGCAATCAAGGTCCTGCACGTCGATCGGCATGTGGACGGCGCTCTGGCTGCCATCGACCAGGACCGGGATGCCACGCGCATGCGCGATGCGGCAGATTTCCTTGATCGGCGTGACGGTGCCGAGTGCGTTCGACATGTGCGTGACGGCGACCAGTTTCGTGCGACCGGTCAGGCGCTTTTCGAATTCCTCGATGTGGAAGGCGCCGAGATCGTCGACCGGTACCCAGACCAGCCTGGCGCCCTGGCGCTCCCTGATGAAGTGCCACGGCACGATGTTGGAGTGGTGCTCCATGATCGACAGCACGATCTCGTCGCCCTCACCGATGTTCGGCATGCCGTAGCCATAGGCGACGGTATTGATCGCCGACGTGGCATTGGAGGTGAAGACGATCTGGTCGACGTTGGGCGCGTTGAGGAAGCGGCGCACGCTCTCGCGCGCCTTCTCATAAGCGTCTGTCGCGGCGTTGGACAGGAAATGCAGGCCACGGTGTACGTTGGCGTATTCGTTGGAATAGGCGTGGTTGATGGTGTCGATGACGACCTGCGGCTTCTGGGCCGAGGCGCCGTTGTCGAGATAGACGAGCGGCTTGCCGTAGACCTCGCGCGACAGGATCGGGAAGTCACGGCGGATCGCCTCGACGTCATAGGTGCTGTCTTCGACTTTCTTGTCCATCGCGTCTTCTCTAAGCCACGTTTCTTCCAACACCCCTCATCCGTCTTGGCGCTTGGAGCCAATCCACCTTCTCCCACAAGGGGAGAAGGTCGGGCGCGGTCCCTTCTCCCCTGTGGGAGAAGGTGGCCGAGCGGAGCGAGGTTGGTTGAGGGGTGCTGCTCGCGCCCCTCAACCGTTACCCATGCGTCGCAAACCAGTTGCCCAGCAGCTCTTCCAGCGGATCGACGACCGTTTCGTCCTCGAGCTCCTCGATGACTTCGGCCAGGAACGCCCGCACCAGAAGGCCGCGGGCTGTCTTTTCGTCGACGCCGCGCGCCATCAGGTAGAACAGGTGGTTGCGGTCGATCTCGGTGACGGTGGCGCCATGGCCGCAGGCGACGTCGTCGGCGAAAATCTCCAGCTCCGGCTTGGTCGAGAACTCGCCGTCGTCAGACAGCAGCAGCGTGTTGCAGGCCATGCGGGCGTCGGTCTTCTGGGCGATCTGGTGCACGTTGATGCGGCCCTGGAACACACCCTTGGCGCGGCCGGTGACGACGTTGCGCACGACTTCGGTCGAGGTGGTGTGCGGCACCGCATGGTCGAGCACCATGGTGACGTCGACATGGCTGTCGCCGGCGAGCAGGTTGACGCCGCGCAGCTTGAAGTCGGCGCCTTCGCCATTGGCCTTGACGATGACCTCCTGGCGCACGAGCTTGCCGCCGGCGTTCATGACGAACAGCGTGAGCCTGGCGTTCTTGCCGAGTTCGGCCTTGAACTGGGCGAGATGGGTCGCCGTCTCCGGCTGGTCCTGGACGATCAGCCACAGCACTTCGGCATCATCGCCGAGCAGCAACTGGCTGACGGAACTGACAAGGCCTGCGCCCTCGCCCGTCTGGCGTTCGACGATGATGGCCTTGGAGCCGGCGCCGACACGCACCGGCAGACGCACATGGCTCTGGCCACCGGCCTGGATGTTCTGCAGCTCGATCGGCTTCTCAAGCTGAGTACCCGCTTCGATGTCGACGAAGTAGCCGTCTGCAACGAAGGCCGTATTGAGCGCACCGACAGCGTCGTCGCTGCCATAGGTGACCAGTGCCGGCGCGTAGCTGCCATCGACGAGCTTGTCACCGAGGCGCTGGAACGACACGCCTTCCAGATCCGGCGTGGCCGACGAAACGCCGTTGACGATCGAAAGCAGGGTCGAGCCTTCGAGCAGGGGCGCAATCGCCTTGGCTTCGGCGCTGGCATCGAAGGCCGGCACGGAAGCCAGAAGGCGACGCAGGTCGGTGTAGTGCCAGGATTCGACCCGGCGGGTCGGCAGGCCTGCCTTGATCTGCTCGATCGCATCGTCGCGCTTGACCATGATCGCTCCGTCGCCGGGCAGCAGCGACAGCCGCTCGCCGAAGGCATCGACGATCGCCGCCTCCGCCGGGGTCCGCTGTATTTCAGCTCGCATGTTCATGACCGACACCTCAAGCAGCCTCTTCGATGATCCCGGCGTAGCCGTTCTCTTCGAGTTCGAGCGCCAGCGACTTGTCGCCCGACTTGATGACCTGGCCCTTGTAGAGGACGTGGACGGTATCCGGCACGATGTGGTCGAGCAGGCGCTGGTAGTGGGTGATGACGATGATGGCGCGGTCGGGCGAACGCAGGGCGTTGACGCCGTCGGAGACGATCTTGAGCGCGTCGATGTCGAGGCCGGAGTCGGTCTCGTCGAGGACGCACAGCTTCGGCTCCAGCAGCTTCATCTGCAGGATCTCGGCGCGCTTCTTTTCGCCGCCGGAGAAGCCGACATTGACCGGACGCTTGAGCATGTTGAAGTCCATCTCGAGCGTGCCGGCGGCGTCCTTCACGCGCTTGATGAATTCAGGCACCTTGAGCGGCTCCTCGCCACGCGCCTTGCGCTGCGAGTTCATCGCGACCTTGAGGAACTCCATGGTGGCGACGCCCGGTATCTCCATCGGATACTGGAAGGCCAGGAACAGGCCCTTGGCGGCGCGCTCGGCGGGGTCCATCTCAAGGATCGACTCGCCGTTGTAGAGAATGTCGCCCTCGGTGACCTCGTAGTCGTCGCGGCCGGCGAGGATGTAGGACAGCGTCGACTTGCCCGAGCCGTTAGGGCCCATGATGGCAGCGACTTCGCCGGCCTTCACGGTCAGGTTGAGGCCGCGGATGATCTCGGTGCCGCTCTCGGCGATGCGGGCATGCAGGTTCTTGATCTCAAGCATTTTTCTTCAGCTTTCTTCACATCTGGCGCCGAGCGGGCGGCGCAATTCCTGTCAATGACGTTGCCGGCGCGGCACGGAATTCTCAGATCCCGAACACACGGCGCAGCAGCGGCAAAAGGCTTGCGGCAACGATGCCGGTGATGGTTCCCACGACAAGCCGTGCAGCACGCGACTGAAACGACGGCGCAGCCGCCGCAAGTCCGCCGCAGACGACCGCGTAGAAGACCATCGTGACCGGATCCATCAGCCGACGCTCCCCTCGAGGCTGATGCCGATGAGCTTCTGCGCCTCGACGGCAAACTCCATCGGCAGTTCCTGGATGACTTCCTTGACGAAGCCGTTGACGATCAGCGCGATGGCTTCCTCCTCGGGAATGCCGCGCTGCATGACGTAGAACTTCTGGTCGTCGGAGATCTTCGAGGTCGTCGCCTCGTGCTCGAACTGGGCCGTGGCGTTCTTGGCTTCGATGTAAGGCACGGTGTGCGCGCCGCACTGGTTGCCGATCAGCAACGAGTCGCACTGGGTGAAGTTACGGGCGTTGGTCGCCTTGCGGTGAGCCGAGACCTGGCCGCGATAGGTGTTTTGCGAATTGCCGGCAGCAATGCCCTTGGAGATGATGCGGCTCGACGTGTTCTTGCCGAGGTGGATCATCTTGGTGCCCGAATCGATCTGCTGGTAGCCGTTGGACACGGCGATCGAGTAGAACTCGCCGCGGCTGTCGTCGCCGCGCAGGATGCAGGACGGGTACTTCCAGGTGATGGCCGAACCGGTCTCGACCTGGGTCCAAGAGATCTTCGACCGGTCGCCACGGCAGTCGCCGCGCTTGGTGACGAAGTTGTAGATGCCGCCCTTGCCCTGGGCATCGCCCGGGTACCAGTTCTGGACGGTTGAATACTTGATCTCGGCATCGTCGAGCGCGACCAGCTCGACCACGGCGGCGTGGAGTTGGTTCTCGTCGCGCTGGGGTGCGGTGCAGCCCTCGAGATAAGAGACGTAGGCCCCCTCCTCGGCGATGATCAGCGTGCGCTCGAACTGGCCGGTGTTCTTCTCGTTGATGCGGAAATAGGTCGACAGTTCCATCGGGCAACGCACGCCCTTGGGCACGAAGACGAAGGAGCCATCGGTGAATACGGCCGAATTCAGCGTCGCATAATAGTTGTCGGAAGTCGGCACGACCGAGCCGAGGTACTTCTTGATCAGCTCGGGATGCTCGCGGATGGCTTCCGAGATCGAGCAGAACATGACGCCGGCCTTGGCCAGCTCTTCCTTGAAGGTGGTGACGACCGAGATCGAGTCGAACACGGCGTCGACGGCGACGCGGCCCGACTTGTAGACGTTGTCGCCCGGCTCGTCTTCGGACAGGTCGTCGACAGGTGCCGCTTCCTTCTGGACGCCGGCGAGGATTTCCTGCTCGCGCAGCGGGATGCCGAGCTTCTCATAGACCTTGAGAATCTCGGGATCGACCTCGTCGAGCGACTTGGGGCCCGACTGGTTCTTCGGCGCGGCGTAATAGTAGATGTCCTGGAAGTCGATCTTGGGATAGTCGACGCGCGCCCATGTCGGCTCTTCGAGCGTCAGCCAGCGGCGGAACGCTTCCAGGCGCCATTCGAGCATCCATTCCGGTTCGTTCTTCTTGTTCGAGATGAAACGAATGATGTCTTCGTTCAGGCCCTTGGGAGCCTTTTCAGTCTCGATCTCGGTCTCGAATCCGTATTTGTATTGGTCCACATCGATCTTGCGGACCTGCTCGATCGTTTCCTGCACAGCAGGCATAAGCGTTCTCCATCCACGCCGGGGTCAAGGCCCGACAGTTTTCAAACTATGGCACCGCTGGAGCGGCGTAAGTTCCATATAGTGCATTCCGTCCGGGAATTCACCCGGAAGGCCGCCTTGCGGCGCCCCTGACACACCCGTTCACTGGCCCTTGGGCCAAATTTGCCACCCTTTCAGGCGGCCTGCGTACGATCCGTGCGGCGCGCCAGGAGCGCGGCAAGGGCCGTTTCGAATTTTTCCACGTCCGCCTCGGTCGTCTGCCTTCCGATCGAGACACGCAGGGCACCGAGATTGTCGGCATAGCCCATGGCTTTCAGCACATGGCTGGGACCGACCTTGCCCGACGAGCAGGCGGAGCCGGCCGAGAGCGCGACGCCCGCGAGATCGAAGGCGATCTGCGCCGTCTCGGCCTTGACGCCCGGAATAGCGAAGAATGTCGTATTGGCAAGCCGTTCGACGGCCTTTCCGAAGATTTCGGCATCGGGGGCAAGCCGCATGATCGCTGCCTCGATGCCGTCGCGCAGGGTGCGCACCCGCTCGATTTCGGCAAGGCCCGCCAGCGCTTCGCGCGCAGCAGCACCAAAGCCGGCGATGGCCGGCAGGTTTTCGGTGCCGCCGCGATGGCCCTTCTCCTGGCCGCCACCGGTGACGAGCGGCGCCGGCATCATCAGGTCGGCGAAGGCGACGATCGCACCGGCGCCCTTGGGACCGCCGATCTTGTGCGAGGAGAGAATCAGGTAGTCGGCGTAACCCTCTGACATGTCGAGAGGAATGCGCCCGGCCGCCTGGACCGCATCGAGCACCAGCACGCCGCCGGCAGCCTTGACCAGTTCGGAAATGGCACGAACGGGCTGGATGACGCCGGTCTCGTTGTTGGCGGCATGGATCGCCACCAGCGGCAGGCCCTCGGACTTGTCGTGGGCGGCAAGTGCTGCCTGCAAGGCAACAAGATCGATGATGCCGTTGGCGTCGACACCCAGCCGCGCGATCCGCTCGGCGGGAAAGCGCCCACCGTTCAGCACGCAAGGATGGTCGGCTTCGGTGACGAAGAGACGCGACATGCGGACCGCACCACGGCCCATGCGCCAGTCCGGCGAAAGCAGCGTCGTTGCAGCCTCTGTAGCGCCCGAGGTGAAGACGACATGCCCGGGCTGGGCGCCGACGAGCGTGGCGACATCGCGCCTGGCATCCTCGACGATCCTGCGGGCGGTCCGGCCTTCACTGTGCACGGACGACGGATTGGCGGCGACATCGAGCGCTGCGACCACGGCCGCACGCGCTGCGGGCAGCAGCGGCGCACTGGCGTTGTGGTCGAGATAGGCGCGCGATCCGGCCATTTCCGTACAATCTGCCCTGTCAAATCACGTTTGGGTGTGGGGACGCGCAATTTCCTTGAAATTCCAAGGCGAGCCGTCCTATCTACCCGCTTTGCCAAACAGGTGGCCTCGCCACCCAGTTTTGAACAGTTCTAAACTAGCTTCTATGAAGACGCGTCCCCCGCGTCAAGGCTGGAACAGGATTGTTTCATCGGCTTTGCGTCAAGTGGAGTATTCTATGCCAGAGGTCATTTTCACCGGTCCGGCGGGTCGCCTGGAAGGTCGTTACCAGCCGTCCAAGGAAAAGAACGCGCCGATCGCCATCATCCTGCACCCGCACCCCCAGTTCGGCGGCACGATGAACAACAAGATCGTGTACGACCTCTTCTATATGTTCCAGAAGCGCGACTTCACCACGCTGCGCTTCAATTTCCGCGGCATCGGCCGCAGCCAGGGCGAATTCGACCACGGCACCGGCGAGTTGTCGGACGCGGCAGCCGCGCTCGACTGGGTGCAGTCGCTGCATCCCGATTCGAAGAGCTGCTGGGTCGCCGGCTATTCCTTCGGTGCCTGGATCGGCATGCAGCTGCTGATGCGCCGCCCGGAGATCGAGGGCTTCATCTCGGTGGCACCGCAGCCCAACACCTATGACTTCTCGTTCCTGGCGCCCTGCCCTTCGTCCGGCCTGATCATCCATGGCGACGCCGACAAGGTGGCCCCGCCCAAGGACGTGCAGGGCCTGGTCGACAAGCTGCATACGCAGAAGGGCATCACCATCACCCAGAAGACGCTGACCGGCGCCAACCACTTCTTCGGCAACGATCCGGAGGTGGTGATCGACGAATGCGCCGAATATCTCGACCGGCGCCTCGCCGGCGAGCTTTCGGATCCGCGTCCGAAGCGCCTCCGCTAAAAGGACCAGCCCGCATGTACCAGCCGCCCCTGTTTCGCGAGACCAGGCTGGACGTGCTGCATGCGCTGATCCGCAGCCACCCGCTCGGCCTTCTGGTCTGCAACGGATCGGACGGCCCGGTCGCCAACCCGCTGCCGTTCCTGCTCGACGCCGATGTCGGGCCGAACGGCAGGCTGCAGGCCCACCTGGCGCGCGCCAACCCGCAATGGCGGCTGCTGGCCGAGATGGCCGAGCCTGTGCTGGTGGTGTTCCAGGGTGCTGAAAGCTACATCACGCCATCCTGGTACGAGACCAAGCGCGACACCGGCAAGGTGGTGCCGACCTGGAACTACGCCATGGTCCAGGTGCGCGGCACGGTGCGGGTGATCGAGGACAAGGACTGGCTCGCCGCCCAGGTTGCCAAGCTCACGGCGACGCACGAGGCCGGCCGCGCCGAGCCCTGGCAGGTGACCGACGCGCCCCAGGCCTACATCGACGCCCAGATCAAGGGTATCGTCGGGCTCGAGATCGACATTGCCAGCATCGACGGCAAATGGAAGGTCAGCCAGAACCGGCCGGTAGGCGACCGCGCAGGCGTGGCCACGGGACTGGAAGCGGACCAGGGCACCGACGACGGCATGGCGCAACTGGTCCGGCAATATGGCGGGCTGACGGGCGAATAGCCGCTGGTCTCGAACAACGTGACTTCAGCTGCAGCGACCTCATTCAGAAATGACGGACGGCCGGTGGCCGCCCGCCACGTCGAGACGTCCCTTACCTGGCCTTCAGGAACGCGCCGACTTCCAGCAGCACGAACTCATTGTCGTCAGCCTTGACCAGGGAACGGCCGGCCGAGAACGGCAGGTTGTTGTCGTTGCCGACGACGATGTGGCTGTCGTCGACGAGGTCGACATTTTCGATGGTGACGAAGGGCATGTCGTAGAAGCCCTCGCCGCCGCCCTGGCGCTTCTTGTTGTCGGGATCGGCGATCTTCATCAGGTCGATATAGCCGACCTTGCGCACGGCCTTGCCGACGTTGTCGTCGGTCATCTCGATCTTGTAGATGCGCTTGACCTTGGCCGGCCTGGCGAAACAATCCGGCTTGGGATCGTTGGCATCGGTGCAAGCCTTGTTCGCGGTCCCGGCACCGTTGTCGCGCTCGATGACCAGCGCTTCGGTTTCGCTGATCATGTTGAAGTCGCCGATGGCCTCGCCACCGTCGGCCAGCGGGTAGAGCCAGCTGCGACCGGTCCACTCTTTCCTGGCGGCGTCAAACTCGATGACGCGAAGCGCGGTCTTGCCATCAACCGTCTCGACGGAACCATCGGCCATGTAGCGCGGGCCTTCGAGAAGGCCGTAGAGCCTGGCGCCGTCCTTCGACATCGCCAGGCCTTCATAGCCGCCCGAGCGCTTGAGGTTGAAGGTGGGGTTCCTGGCGGTGGGGTTGCCAGGCAGCGTCAGCGTCGGGTGATCGGGCGAAATCACCGCCTCGCCGTCGACGGTAGTTGCAACGACATCGGTCAGCCTGCCGTCGAGGTCGAATTTCAACAGGTACGGACCGAATTCCTCGCCGACCCAGAATCCGTCGGCGACCGGCTGGATCGATTCGACGTCGAAATCGGCACCGGTGAGAAAGCGGGTGTCGGAGCCTTCGAGCACGATCGGGAACGGCGCCTTGCGGTCCGGATCGGTGAGGAACAGGGTCTTGATGCGGTTCATCGTACCCTTGTCCCAGTCGAACGAGATGTGGTGCAGCATCAGGGCCGCGTCGGTCGAATTGAGCTTGGCGCCGAAGCCGTTGTCGGACAGCGACCAGAACGTGCCGTCGCCAACCGCCTTGATGCCGGAAAAGCCCTGCACCGGCTGGCCGTCGAAGGGCAGCGACAGACCTGTCGTGCGCACGCCATCCTTGCCCGGAACCGTGCCCAGGCCTTCGGCGCGCTTGCGGTCCGGCGTTGTGAACTTGCCCGAGGTGCGCAGGTGCTCGGGCGCGTTTTCGGGCGCCGCTATGATGGTGTTGGCGGGCAGGATCGCATGGCCGGCAAGCGTTGCCTTGAACTCCGTGCCGTCCGCGAGGGCGGCGGCGGTGGAAATCGCGAGAACGGCTGCAGCCAGATGGAGAGAGCGTCGCATGGTGGACCCCGGTTGGTTGAACTGACGTGCCCCTGCTAGGAGCGCGCCATGTCGGCCCGGTGACGCCTGAATGAAACTTTGATGAAGCCCGCCCGGATCAGGGGTCGGCGCGGACGCCGCCACTGACGGGGGCGCGGCAGCCGGTCGTCGTCGGGAAGGTCAAGGGCAGCCCCAGAGCCGAGCGAACAGCCAGATAGGCCCAGGCCTCGGCTTCCGTCGCATCGCCGTCGAGACCGGCATCCTCGGCGACGATCACCTCGGCTGCGGCCTTTTCGGCGCCCAGACGAAGATCGCCGACGATGTGCGGGTTCTTGCGGCCGCCGCCGCAGACGATCCAGAGCCTTGGCGGTTCCGGCAAATGTTCGACAGACTTCAGGATCGCCTCGGCCGAGACATTGGCCAGCGTGCGGGCGCCGTCGGCCAGTTCCAGGCCTTCGGCCAGGGCGAGCGTGAAATCGTTGCGGTCGAGCGATTTCGGCCCCGATTTACCGAAGAACGGATTGTCGAGATAGCGCGCGACGACCTCGGCCACCACGCCGCCCTCGCTGGCGATGGTGCCACCGGCATCGTAGGGTACGCCGCCCTCGCGGCTGACCCACTGGTCGATCAGCGTGTTGCCGGGACCGGTGTCGAAAGCGACGGGGTCGCCCGACGCAGGCACATAGGTGATGTTGGAGATGCCGCCGACATTGACGAACACGGCAGGCTTCATCGTGGCGTAGGGCTCGGGCAGCGACCGGGCGAGCGCTGCGTGATAGGCAGGAACCAGCGGCGCACCCTGCCCGCCATGGATCATGTCGTTGGCGCGCATGTCGTAGACGACAGGGAAACCGGCCTCGCGGGCAAGCAGCGCACCGTCGCCAAGCTGGACGGTGAGGCCGAGATGCGGACGATGCAGCACGGTCTGGCCGTGGAAGCCGATGAGGTCCGGTTCTTGCCATTTGGCGGGCAGAGAACGGATGAAATCCTTGACCGCCGCGGCGTGGCGCATGGTGATTTCGCGTTCGAGATCGCGAAGGTCGCCGGGGCGGTCCTCGCGGCGGACGATCGCCTTTGCCGTTTCCAGCGAAGCCTCGATGCGGCGACGAAAGGCGGCATCGTAGGCCACCGCCATGGACGGGCCGAATTCAAGCACATTGGCGCCGTCGCTGCGCAGTATGGCGAGGTCGATGCCGTCCATCGAGGTGCCGCTCATCAATCCAATGGCTGTCAGAAGCGCCATGAGGTCCGCCGTCCTTGTGATTCCAAGGCTTCAGATGCTAAAGCCCCAGCTTCGCCGATCCAATGCCGGATCGTCCGATCCCAATCGTCCGCCAAGAGAAAGCACCATGTCCGGCTTCAAATCCGATTTCCTGCGCACCCTTTCCGAGCGCGGCTTCATCCACCAGACTTCGGATGACGCCGGCCTCGACGACCTGTTCTGCAAGGAAACCGTGTCGGCCTATATCGGCTTCGATCCAACGGCATCGAGCCTGCATGCCGGCGGCCTGATCCAGATCATGATGTTGTACTGGATGCAGAAGACAGGCCATCGCCCCGTCCCGCTGATGGGCGGCGGCACCGGCATGGTCGGCGATCCCTCGTTCAAGGACGAGGCGCGCAAGCTTATGACGCCCGAGACGATCCAGTCGAACATCGACGGCATCAAGCGGGTGTTTTCCAACTACCTGACCTTCGGCGACGGCCCCCGCGATGCGATGATGGTCAACAATGCCGAGTGGCTTTTGCCGCTCAACTATCTCGAGTTCCTGCGCGACGTCGGCCAGCACTTCTCGGTCAACCGGATGCTGAGCTTCGATTCCGTCAAGCAGCGCCTGGACCGCGAGCAATCGCTGTCGTTCCTCGAATTCAACTACATGATCCTGCAGGCCTACGACTTCGTCGAACTCAACAAGCGCTACGGCCTGCGCCTGCAGATGGGCGGCTCCGACCAGTGGGGCAACATCGTCAACGGCATCGACCTTGGCCACCGCCTCGGCACGCCGCAGCTCTATGCGCTGACCTCGCCGCTCCTGACCACCTCGTCGGGCGCCAAGATGGGCAAGTCGATGAATGGCGCGGTGTGGCTCAATGCCGACATGCTGAGCCCGTATGATTTCTGGCAGTACTGGCGCAACACCGAGGACGCCGACGTCGAGCGTTTCCTGAAGCTCTACACGGCGATGCCGATGGACGAGATCGCACGGCTGGCAGCGCTGGGCGGTTCGGAGATCAACGACGCCAAGAAGGTGCTGGCGACCGAGGTGACGGCGATGCTGCACGGCCGCGAAGCCGCCGAGCAGTCTGCCGAGACAGCGCGGAAAACCTTCGAGGAAGGCGCGTTGGCCGAGACCCTGCCGACGGTGGAGGTTGGGGGCGACGAGCTGAAGGCCGGCATCGGCCTTTTGTCACTGGTGGTGCGTGCCGGGCTTGCCGCGTCGAACGGCGAGGCCCGCCGGCACGTCCAGGGCGGTGCCGTGCGCATCAACGACCAGCCGGTCAATGACGAGCGCCGCGCAGTCACTACCGCCGACCTGACGCCGGAGGCCGTGGTCAAGCTGTCGCTCGGCAAGAAGAAGCACATCCTGGTGCGCCCGGCCTGACCGTCCGCACGTCATGGAACAGAAATGGCCGGCATTGCCGGCCATTTTCATGTCCGCAGGTGCTCAGTACTCGAAGATGGCCCGGAAGATGCCGGGGGCGATCACCGACAGCGGATTGACGTGCAGCTTGGGCGTGTTGGCGTCGCCAGAGAGCTTGTATGTGACGCCGATCAGGCCGCGGTCGCGGCCATTGCCGAGGATGACGCCGACCAGCGGCAGCTCGCCAAACAGGCGGTTGAGGCCATAGGCCGGCATGAAGGTGCCGGTCATGTTCATCTGTCCCTGCTGGTCGTAGAGCACGCCCTGGAAGGTGGTGCCGATCAGCGGCCCGCGCAGCACGCCGTTTTCCAGCGCCAGGTATTTCTCGCGCTTGTCGATCTGGGCGAAACCGCGCTCGAACTTGACGCGCGAGGTATCGATGTCCTTGCGCACCGCCTGGTTGAGGCTGCGGTTGTCGCCGGCAGGCTTGCTGGAAACGATGGAGGCGAGACGCGGCTCGTCGACGACCCAGAACTCGCGCACGTCGACCTGGCCCTTGAGCGGGCCATTGCCCGACGACTCGAGCGCCAGCGCCAGGCTGCCGCCCTGCATGCGCGCATAGACGTCGAGGAAGCGCAGGATGGCACCGGCATCGGCCGAACGGACATCGAGCCGCCTGCCCTGGCCCTGCAGGACGTTGCTGACGGTGATCAGACCGCCCGAATTTGCCGTCGCATTGACCTTCAGGCCACCGACCTTGGACCCCGAGCCGGAATATTCGAGCGTGACGTTGGACAGCTTCTCGCCGCTGAAACCGACCAGCGTTCCGACATTCGCCGTGACCGACACGGCGCCCGTTCCCGCCGATTTGGTGGCCGAGTCGGTGTCGGACATGAACTGCTTGATCAAGGCGCGCGCATCGAGCGAATTGCCCTTCACCTGAACCGCAAAACCCTTGCCGGACCGCTTGATGCTGACGTCGACATCGTCGCCGCGATTGAGCCGCGCCTGGCCGAAGCGCGCCGAGGTCAAGCTGCCATTGGCGAGCGAGACGTCGCCGCTGATGCTGAAGGTCTTTCCGGTCAGGCGGAAGTCGGACAGCGTCGAGCGCTCGCCCTCGGTATCCATCGTGAACGAAACCTTGGCCGGAATGCCCGGCCCCTTGCTCCAGCCGACCCAGGGGAGGTCCAGCCGCGCGGCGGTCAGGTCGGCATCGATGTTGCGCCTGCCCTTGTCCAGTTGCTCGACGTCGACCTTGATGGTGCCCGACAGCATGTCCGACAGGCCGGGAACGAGCGCGTTGCGCGCCTTGTCGTCGAGCACGAACTGGACGTTGCGCTCCTTCTCGATGTCCTTGTCGCGCAGCGGCTCGACGAGATTCAGTTCGGCAGGGATGCCATTGAGCTTGCCGTCGGCGGCGATGACGGCCTTGCTGGGCGTGACCGTGATCGTGCCCTTCGCGTCCGAAAGCTTCTGGCCGTCGAGCGGCTTGGCGACCGACAGGTCCTCGTAGTCCAGCGCCACGGTCCAATCGAGCGTGTCGGTGTCGATGCCCTTGGTCAGCGGAATGTCGGCCTTGACGTTGCCGGTGACGTCGCCCGTCAGTTCTTCCGGCAGGATGCCGACATGGCGCATGGCGTTTATCGGCTCGTAAGAGGCGAGTTCGGCAACGGCATCCGCGCTGCCGGCGACATCGATGTCGAGCGAGCCGATCACCGGCATGACATTGGCCTTGACGACCTTCAGCGTGCCATTGCTCGCCGCCACCGTGCGACCGCTGGGCATGAAGACCGTGCCCGAGGACAGCGCCACGTCGACGTCGTTGCCATGGAACTCGACGACGCCCTTCGCATCGCGGATCGGCGGAATGAGGCCTGCGGTGTCGAAACGCGAGCCATCGATCTCGAAGCGGCCGAAGACTTCCCGGGAAGTGAGCGGCACGCCATTGCCGAGACGGTCGGGCCGCACGCTGAACTGGACGTTACCGTCGACGACACGCCCGCCGAACAGGTTCTGCAGCACCCAAAGCCGGGCATTGCGCGCCGAAAACCACGGCCAAAGCTGCTTCACATGGGCGACCGACATGTCGTGGACATTGAATGCGAGGAAGATGCCCGGCGCCTTGCCCTCCACGAACTGCACCGACGCCTTGCCGATCGCCTCGCCGCCGGGACCCGACTTCAAACCGATCTGCTCGGCAGCGAGCGTCCTGGTCACGATGTCATAGCTGCCGGCGACGCGGGCCAGGAAGCTTACGGCAGGCTCAGGCGATTCGCCCGGCGCCAGCCGCGACTCCCGGCTCATCAGTTCGAAGCGATAGGCAGGGTTGTCGCCGACCTTGCCCGTCGCCGGGCGCGGCCCGAGACCGCCGTTGAAATCGAAGGTCGAGCGGTCGGTGGTGACGAGCAGGCGGCGAATGTCGAGCTTGTCCAGTCCGTCGGCCAGCCGCAGATCGATGGCAATGTCGCCGACAAGCTGGCCGCGCTCCTTGAGGTCGAGCGTCGACTTGCCGATCGAGCCCTTGGCGACCAGCTCGGAAACGTCGTCGCCCGCCCCTTCGCTGCCGGTGATGACAAGATCGGCGGAGCCGATGCGGCTCGCCTTGGCAGCGGGTATGTCGGTCTTTCCGGCATAGGGGTCGATCATCGATACGGTGGCGTCGAGGGCCGCGATGCGATCGGCGCCGGCTGCGCGCGTGGCTGCCGCCGAAAGCGCGACATCGCGACCGTCGACGTCAAAATTGGCGCCGATCCTCAGCTCGCCCGATCGCGTCTTGGCGAGCGAGGCGTCAACGACGCGAACGACATTGACCTCCCCGCCCGAGGGCAGCACGAATTCGACATCGGCCAGCGCGATCTCGCGCATAGCGTCGTACTGAACCGCCTCGAAGCCGCGACGCACGCCGTGGAAGGTCTCGTCCAACAGTTTCTGCGGATCGATCAGCCCGTCCCGATTGCGCAGCACGGCGCTCCAATCGGTGCCGCCGGTCTCCGGCATGGCGTCGACAACGATGCGGGCCTCGGAGATCATGGCGTTGCCGAGGCGCACGTCGCCCGACAGCAGCGGCAACAACCGTATGCCAAACCGCATCATGCCGGCTTCGGCCATCGGCTTGCCGTCGGCGCGCTTCAGGCGAACATCGGGAACCTCGACCGCAATCAGCCTGAATCCGTCGAGCGCCAGCCGCACCTGGCCCATCGAGACATCGACATCGACCCCGGCCAGACCTTCGATCGCCCGCTCCGCCTCGGCCCGCATCCTATCCTGGCCGACGCCGGAATAGCTGAGGGCTTCGATGGCAATGATGACGAGCAGGATCAGCGAGCCAAGCACGGCCACCGCGGCAAACAGGCAATGGCCGGCGCGGCGCCGCAACGAAGGACGCTCGCGAGCCAGCTCCTGGCCGGCAGCCGAAGGCATTGCGCCGAGATCGGTGATCTCGTCGCGCCTGAACCGGATTTTCTCGTGCCGGGGCACTTCCTGAACCACGCGATGTCCCGTAGTCGTTTCGGTCGTGGACGAATCCACGTCCGGCATTAATAACCTGACATCCTTGCGAGCTCACCCGTAACTTCAAACAAGGGTATCGATATGTCTGAACTCGAGACCGGCCAAACCGCCCCGCAATTCGCTCTGCCGCGCGACGGCGGCGGTATTCTGACGCTTTCCGACTTCCCCGGCAAACCGGTTGTCCTTTATTTCTACCCCAAGGACGATACGAGCGGCTGCACGGCCCAGGCCATCGATTTCACCCAGCTCAAGCCGCAGTTCGAGAAGGCCGGAGCGGTCGTCATCGGCATGTCGCCCGACAGCGCCAAGAAACACGACAAATTCAAGGCCAAGCACCAAATTGGCATCGACCTGGTGGCCGACGAAGAGCGAAAGGCGCTCGAAGCCTATGGCGTGTGGACCGAAAAGAGCATGTATGGCCGCAAATACATGGGCGTCGAGCGCTCGACCTTCCTGATTGGTGCTGATGGCAAGATCGCGCGCATCTGGCGCAAGGTGAAGGTGCCGGGCCATGCCGCAGAGGTTCTCGATGCGGTGAAGGCGCTCTAGCGAATATCGCCTGCTGCGGAACCGATCCCTTCTCCCGGCGTTGCAGACAGGACGCAATCGACGGGAGAAACAAGATGTTCCGCAGCATCATCCTCTGGATGATCGGTATTCCGATCCCCATCATCATCCTGCTTTGGCTCTTCCTGCGCTAAAGCAAATGAACATCCGGCGTTAGTACGTGTCAATTCTTTGTATCGCGGCCATGACGGCGCCAATGTGCCTCTTCTATCTTTGATAAATCTCGAAAGCCCGCCTGCATTTGCAGGCGGGCTTGATTTGTCTTTCTGCGAACGCGGTCGACCGGGCGCCATGCGCGCAAAGCTTTGTTAACCCTAATAATGTGTAATCAGACCGTCACTGTCTCTTAATGAGAGTTCGGTCCGGTGAAAGCAGCAAATCAGGCCGCCGTTTTTGGCCGGCGCAAGGAACCGCACACGGTCATCATCGCGCGCGGCAACGAGATCCGGCATTTCACGGTGCGCCCCTGGGTCGCCGCGGCCGCAGGCTCGGCGCTGGCCGCAGTCGCGGTCGGCTATCTCCTTGCGACATCCTATCTCGTCTTGCGCGACGATCTCATCGGCGCCACCACGGCCCGCCAGGCGCGCATGCAGCATGCCTATGAGGACCGAATCTCGGCGCTTCGCGCCCAGGTCGACCGCATCACCAGCCGGCAGTTGCTCGACCAGCAACTGATGGAAACGAAGGTCAGCGAACTGATGGCGCGGCAGTCGCAGCTCAGCGAGCGCAACGGGCGGCTGGGACAGGTCCTGGATCGGGCATCCGTGGTGGCCGAGCCCGTGGCGCCCGCCAAGACACCGGACGAACGGGCGAGCCTGACCGGCAAGACGATCGAAGCAGCCGACACGTTGGCCCTCGCCGCCACAAGCGAAGCGATGCGCCCCTTCTCTTTCTGGTCGACGAGGTCGATCACACCCGACAGCGAAAGCCGCGCCGACCGGGCTGACAAGCTGTTCGTCGCCATCAACAAATCGCTGCGCAGCATCGAGGACGAGCAGGTCCAGCGCATCGGCACGCTGGCCGAGAATGCCTACCAGACGGCCGACGCCATTTCAGAAACGCTGGAAGGGGCCGGACTGCCGGTCGATGCCGATCTTGGACAATCGGGCGTCGGAGGCCCGCTCGTCGCGCTCGACAATCCGATGGCGTTCGACAGCAAGGTCAAGGAACTCGACGAAGCCCTCGATACGCTCGACCGGATCAAGACGCAGGCGCGCAAGCTGCCGCTGGCCAACCCCGCCCCCGGCTATTCGATCTCGAGCAGCTTCGGCGTCCGCAAGGATCCGCTGATCGGCACGCCGGCGTTGCATTCGGGCATGGACTTTCGCGCGCCCTACGGCTCACAGGCACGCGCCACGGCCGCCGGCGTCGTCACCAAGGCCGGCTGGAACGGCGGCTACGGGCGCATGGTCGAGATCGACCATGGCGACGGCTTCGTCACGCGCTACGCGCATCTGAGCAAGGTGCTGGTGGCGCCCGACCAGAAGGTCGTCGCCGGCGACGAGATCGGCGAAGTCGGCAGCAGCGGCCGCTCGACCGGCCCGCACCTGCATTATGAAGTGCGCCGCGGCGGCGATGCCATCGATCCGCTGCGTTTCATCAAGGCAGGCAAGAAGCTCGGCCAGTATCTCTGATCGAGAGCGCGAATCGAATCCGATTCGAGGGTAGCCGACTCCTGAGGCACCAAGCTGCGTCGCACCCTGCGCGAACGGGCGGCGCTCTCTTACAAAACCATCGGATGGGTTTTCGTGGCTGCGATTCGCGGCTGAATGGTCGCCAGAAGCGGCGCCTTGCAGCTTGCGTCGCCATGCGTGCCCTGCATCACCAGGGCTCAAAGTCGGTCAATACGGAGGATTAGGAAAAGGACCGAAGTCCTTGAAAAACTGGCGCGAGTGACGGGGCTCGAACCCGCGACCTCCGGCGTGACAGGCCGGCACTCTAACCGACTGAGCTACACCCGCGCTCTGGACGTTGGCGCTGGGCGCCGCGTCGTTGGCGGTGAATTACGGCGTTCGCTGTTAGGTGTCAAGCGACATCGAAGAGATAATCGACAATCTTCGCCGTCTATTTTTCAAGACACCGGAAACCCGGCTTCTGGACGCACTTGCCTGCCCTTGCGGCATGCATTTGAACTTGCAGATCAAGGATGAACCGCTTATTGCTCCGCGCGGTTGGGGCGATTAGCTCAGTTGGTAGAGCGCTTCGTTTACACCGAAGATGTCGGCGGTTCGAGCCCGTCATCGCCCACCATACCTCCCCTGAAATTGCTGCTGTTTTCGGAGCAGCCGAGCGAGACGTTCGGCAAACTGCCATGGGCAATACTGCGCAAGATGCGGTCGCGGACGCGATCCGCCAGACACGTTCAATACTGTTCAAGGGTGAGTTCGATTGGCGGCCGCTGCAGCCGCAATAGCACCTGATGGCACCCACCGCCGTGCGACGGCCGGAAAGAGCCATGGCAGGCCGACAAGGAGCGGCCTGCCATGTGTGCCTTGATCAAGGCTGCCGCCGCAAGACGGCGCTTCGCAATGCGCGATCCTTAGTTCGCCAGCCTGCCGCGATAGACGGTGCCTTCGGCCTGGCCGTCCGCGCCGCGCGCGACGGCGACGCGATCGAGCTGCGGGAAGTGATTCTCCATCTGCTCCCAGATCCAGCGCGCTATGTTCTCGATCGACGGGACGGCAAGCCCCTCGATGTCATTGAGATAGGTGTGGTCGAGGGTCTTGCGAACGATTTCGATTCGCTTTTCCACCTCGTAGAGATTGGCCGGCCAGCCGAAAACCGGATCGGGAGCGCCAACCAAATGGATGCTGACCCGAAACGAATGACCGTGGAGCCCTGAAAATGGCGGCAATTGATGCGCTGCCTCGAAAGTAAACTCCTTGAACGTCTCAACCATTGGCAGTCGTATCCATCTGAATTCTATTTTAAGCTCGCGCGCAATCTGCCACCGGACGCCCTACCGGTCAAACCGGATAAAGCGCATGCCTCGACTTCCGGGTTGCGGCACATTAGGAAATTCGCATTCTATTAATACGTTGTTCAGCGCGCTCAGGCACCATCTGGACAGCACGACAGCACCAAGGAAAGCGCGCCATGTACCACGTTCCGTCTTCACTCATCCGCGCCCTGGCGGTCGCGTCGTCGATCATGCTCATGGCGCTCTCGCCCGCCCTCGCCCAAGACGGAAAACTGGCCGCTCCCAAAGGCACCCCGATCCTGACCATCGAAGGCAAGATCAGCGTGACCAATGCCGACGGCAAGGCCCAGTTCGACCGCGAAATGCTCGAGGAGCTCGGCGTCACGTCATTCGAGACGATGACACCGTGGTTTACCGGCAAGGTGAAATTCGAAGGCGTGCCGCTCGACAAGATCATGAAGCTGGTCGGGGCCGACGGCAACGAGGTCGTCGCTGTGGCGCTCAACGACTACAGCACGACGCTGCCGCTCAAGGATTTCGCCGAACATGGCGTGCTGCTCGCGCTCAAGCGCGACGGTCAGTACATGCCCGTCAGCGACAAGGGCCCGCTCTTCATCGTCTACCCCTACGACAGCAATCCCGAGCTGCAGAGCCAGCAATTCTATTCGCGCTCGGTATGGCAGCTTGCCCGCCTGATCGTGCGGTAGGGAACCCAATGCCATGGGTTCCTTGTTTGCGCCTGGTTCCCGCCGCGCGTTCGCATTTCACCTGCTCAAGACACTCCTGATCGGAACCATCGCCGCCTTCGCCATTGCCGCAGCATATCTGTCGCTCGTGATCTACGAACGCCAGGCATCGATCGGCAAGATCTCGCGATATGATGTGGCGTGGAGCGCGAGCCAGGGGATGAACGAATATCTGCGGCTGTCGCAGCGCCTCACCGCGCTCGCGGCGTCCGGGGGCGAACCTCTCAAAGCCGACGTGCAACTTCGGTTCGACATCCTCAAGAGCCGGCTCAACCTGTTCACCAGCGGTCAATTCCAGACCTTCGTGAGTGAGGCGCCCGAGCGGGAGGATACGGTCAGGCGGCTGTCCGAATTGCTCAAGGAACTGGACGCCATGATGGCCCGCATCGGCGAGCCAGAGGTCGCGCGATCGGCGGTGCGTTCGATGGCACCGCTGGAAACGGACCTCATCGGCCTCGCCTCCGAGGCCAACCAGTACAGCGCCATCCAGATGGCCAAAGTCGACAACGAACTGCTGCGGCTGCACGGCAATTTCTCCGCCGTCGCGGTCGGCTTCTTCCTGTGCAGCCTGGCCTTTATCGGCCTGCTCGGATGGCACAATCGCCTGCTGACCCATACTTACGACGCGCTCAACACTGTGAACGCCGACCTGCGCCGCACTTCAAAGGACCTGGAGGGTGCGAACGCCGCGGTTCTTGAAGCCAACCATGCGCTGGCGACCCAGAACGGCCTGTTCGACGCGGCCTTGAGCAACATGTCGCACGGGCTTTGCATGTTCGATGCCGACCAGCGGCTGATCGTCAGCAATGGCAAGTTCGCCACCATGTATGGCGTCCCGCCGGAAAGCCTGCCGCCCGGAACGACGCCGGAAGAGCTCAAGCTGAGCTCGATCAAGGCGGGAAGCTCGACGCAACAGAGCGCCGAACTGGCCTATTGGAAGCAGCAGCAGCTGATCGACAACCGCAAGCCCGGCATCCTGCTGCAGAAGCTGACCGATGGCCGCATCATCTCGGTGAGCCACCAGCCGATGGAGCGAGGCGGCTGGGTTGCGACATATGAGGACATCACCGAACGCCACCAGGCGGAAGAGCGCATCGCCCACATGGCGCGCCACGATCCGCTGACCGGGCTCCCCAACCGCCTGCTGCTGCGCGAGCGGCTCGAACAAATCCTCATGCAAAGTCATGGCCACCAGAAGGACACTGCCGTCCTCTGCCTCGATCTGGACAATTTCAAGAACGTCAACGACACGCTCGGCCACCCGATCGGCGACGCATTGCTGCGCGAGGTCGCGTCCCGCGTTTCAGGCCTCGTGCGCGAAGACGACGTGGTGGCCCGCCTTGGCGGCGACGAGTTCCTCATCGTCCAGCCGGCGGTCGGACGCGACGAGGCAGGCCGCGTGGCGCGGCGGCTCATCGAGGCACTCGAACAGCCTTACCAGCTCGACGGGCATCTGGTGGTGGTCGGCGCGAGCATCGGCATCGCGCTCGAATCGGAAACCAAGACCGGCCCCGACGATTTGGTGAAGAACGCGGACCTTGCGCTCTATCGCGCCAAGAGCGACGGGCGCGGGACCTATCAGTTCTACAAGCCGGAGATGGATGACCGGCTGCAGCGCCGCCGCATGCTCGAACTCGACCTGAGAGCGGCCGATTTCGACAAGGAGTTCGAACTCGCCTTCCAGCCGATCATCAATCTCCAAAGCAAGGCAGTGACCGCGGTGGAAGCCCTGCTGCGCTGGCCCGGCTGCCAGCGCGGCCACGTCTCGCCGGACGAATTCATCCCCATCGCCGAAAGCACCGGCCTGATCGTGCAGCTCGGCGCCTGGGTGCTGGAGGGCGCCTGCCGGCAAGCCATGAGCCTGCCTGGCAATGTGAACGTCGCCGTCAATCTGTCGCCGAGCCAGTTCCGGAGGGGAAACATCGTCGACACCGTTTCCACCGTGCTTGCGATGACGGGCCTTCCGGCCGAGCGCCTCGAACTCGAGATCACGGAATCGCTGTTGCTCGACGACAGCAAGGAAACCCTGCTTGCACTGAACCGGCTGCATTCGCTGGGCGTCCTGATCTCGCTCGACGATTTCGGAACCGGCTATTCCTCGCTCAGCTATCTCAGGAATTTTCCGGTCGACAAGGTCAAGATCGACCGATCGTTCATCGCGGAGATCGCCGGCAACAGGGATCACATGGCCATCGTCAGTGCGATCGTGAACCTTGCTCATGCGCTGGAAATCACCACCATCGCCGAGGGCGTCGAAACCGAAGAGCAGCTCCTGATCGTTCGGGCCACCGGATGCGACGCGGTTCAGGGACACTTTTTCAGCGCGCCGAAGCCGGCAGCCCAGATCCGCAAATATCTCGAAAAGCCACATGACAGGCTGACCCTGGCCTAGGCTGGAGGGCATGCCCGCGAGGACGGCGGCTATGTCCCTCCCTCGCCTCCACCCTTCTGCCGCGATCGTGGTGCTTGCTACGCGTTACAGGCTGGCATTGACCAATCGTTAACCTTACCGCTTCTTAGCTGTGATGCATGACCGATGCGCCTGTCTCTGGGTTGCCGGGTCGGATATGCCGAAGAGATCGGGCAGCAGAAGCTTGAGTCGCGGGGACTGATGTTCAGCAAACTCAGTGCATTTCCAAACCAGAAGTGGTTCCAGGTCACACTCCTGACGGTGGCCGGCATGCTCGCATTCATAGCCATTTCCTGGGCGGTGCAGGCATTGTTCGCCGGCGATGCCAATGCAGGTCGACCGGGCCTGTTGAGCGGCTACGTCCTCCCGCTTCTGTTCATCGCGCCGCTGCTTGCCCTGCTGGGCGTGAAACTGCACGAGAATGCATTGCTGAAGCAGAAATACGCGCAGGAGCTTGCGCATGACAGCCTGACCTCCTGTCTCAACGGAACGCTTTTCTCGGCTGCGATCGACGTCTTCGCGACGGGAACCGGCCGGCGGAAGGGCGCGCTGCTGATGGTCGACATCGACCATCTGAAAAGGATCAACGAGCACATCGGCTACAGCGCGGGAAACCAGGCGATCAGCGTCATCGCGGGCATCATCCGCAGCACGGTCCGGAGCGGTGACCTGGTCGGCCGCATCGGCGGCGACGAATTCGGCGTCTACCTGCCTGGCGCAAGCAAGGAAAACGCCGAGAAGGTCGCCGAACGCATCCGGCATGCCGTATCCGAAGTGCTCTTCGAACCCAGCGGATCGAACTGGCCGCTGACGGTCAGCGTCGGCGCCGTGCTGTTCGAGACGGAGGCTACCGCCGACGACCTGCTTGTTGCGGCCGAACACCAGATCCAGATCGCCAAGGAAAAAGGCCGCAACCGCATCGAATCGACCCGCCTCTCGGACGGTCGTTGGCCCTCCCGACCTTCGCTTCACTGACATCCCGCCGAAGTGCCGGCTTTTTCTGTCCCCTGAGACAAAGCACTCCTGCCCCAGCGTCATCGGCGAATCTCGCAGGCGGTGTGGATTTTCTTGCTCCTGCAGGCCAATAGTTGAGCATGACATTGCCTGCTGCAGGCGATGGGGTGTTGACCTTTGATCCGTCTGGCCTTCCGATCACCGCCAGAAGAATCCAACCAGGGCGAAATGCGGAATACATCAGGGTTGACCAGGGAAAGTGCCGCGGAGCGTCACGCGATCAGTGCAGACCTGATCGCGGTGCTTGTCGCAGCCCCCAACGGCAACCCGGTGGTGCTGACCGTCAAGGATGGCTCCGCCCTGCCCTCCGGTCCGTTCGAACTTATCCACCGCTCGCTGCAATCGGGACTGCGCAACTGGGTGGAGCAGCAGACCGGCCATCCGGTCGGCTATATCGAACAGCTCTACACCTTTGCCGACCGTGACCGCGGCAGCGACGAACCGGCCGGCCGGGTGATCTCGATCAGCTATCTCGGCCTGACCTGCGAAGAACCCTCGCACCGCACGCCGCCGGGAAGCTGGCGCAACTGGTACGAGTTCTTTCCATGGGAAGACCATCGCACCGGCGCGCCTGAAATCATCGGCGACATCATCGTGCCGCGCCTGCGCCAGTGGGCCGACGAGGCCGAGCAGCAGGACACGCGACAGAACCGCCTGCGCCGTGCTGCGGCCGCCTTCGGTTTCGACGACCGCCACTGGAACGAAGAAATGGTGCTGCAACGTTACGAACTGCTCTACGAGGCAGGGCTGGTCGACGAAGCGGTTCGCGCAGCGGGCGCAAAGATTGCGGCGACCGTTCCCGGCAAGGCGATGACCGGCGACCACCGGCGGATCCTGGCCACCGGCATCGGCCGCCTGCGGACCAAGATCAAATACCGTCCCGTGGTGTTCGAACTGATGCAGCCATCCTTCACGCTGCTGCAACTGCAGCGCGCGGTCGAAGCGCTGGCCGGCGTGACGGTCCACAAGCAGAATTTTCGCCGGCTCATCGAACAGCAGGACCTCGTCGAGGAGACTGGCGAAATGAGCGCCGACACCGGCGGACGCCCGGCCAAACTGTTCCGTTTCCGCCATGCCGTGCTCGACGATCGCCCGGTCGCCGGAACCAAATAAGCAAATCGCCGCTTGACAGGACTTATGCTCATGATAAGCATATGTCCTTATTATACTCAACTAGAGCATAATAAGGATGATGATGTCTGGCATGACCCCTTCCGCCGCCTCGCTCTATGACCGCGTCCAGCGCGTCATTCCCGCCATTGAATGGCCGGTGTTTTCCGACGACATCGACGCCATCCTCAAGCTCAAGCGCGAACGCAACGCCGTCATCCTGGCGCATAACTACCAGACGCCGGAAATCTTCCACTGCGTGGCCGACATCGTCGGCGACAGCTTGGCGCTCGCCCGCAAGGCGATGGAGGTCGAGGCCGACGTGATCGTTCTCGCCGGCGTGCATTTCATGGCCGAGACGGCGAAGCTGCTGAACCCCGCCAAGACGGTGCTGATCCCCGACATGCGCGCCGGCTGCTCGCTGGCCGATTCGATCACGCCTGACGACATCCGCCTGCTGCGCCAGCGCTACCCCGGCGTACCGGTCGTGACCTACGTCAACACGTCGGCTGCGGTGAAGGCTGAATCGGACATCTGCTGCACATCGGGCAATGCCAAGGCCGTGGTCGAATCCCTCGGCGTGCCGCGCGTGCTGATGCTGCCGGACGAATATCTGGCGCAGAACATCGCCAAGCAGACCGATGTAGAGATCATCGCCTGGAAAGGCCATTGCGAGGTGCATGAGCGCTTCACGCCCGAAGACATCCGCGAGATGCGCGCCGCCCATCCCGGCGTCACCGTGCTGGCACATCCCGAATGCCCGCCGGAGGTCGTTGCCGAGGCCGACTTCGCCGGCTCGACCGCAGCCATGTCGGACTATGTCGGGACCAAGAAGCCGTCGCGCGTCGTCCTGGTGACGGAATGCTCGATGAGCGACAACGTCGCCGTCGAGCATCCCGACGTCGAGTTCATCCGGCCGTGCAATCTCTGCCCGCACATGAAGCGGATCACGCTCGGTAACATCCGTTCCGCACTGGGACGCAACGAACATGCCGTGACCATCGATCCCGCCGTTGCCGCGCGTGCCCGCCTGGCGGTCGAGCGGATGCTCGCCGTATGAGCCTCAGCGCGCCTTCAGGCTGTCCCGTCATCATCGGCGGCGGCCTGGCCGGGCTGATGACGGCGCTGGAGATGGCACCGGAGCCGGTCGTGCTGTTGTCGGCGGCACCGCTCGGCTGCAAAGCGTCGAGCGCGCTGGCGCAGGGCGGGCTTGCCGCCAGCATCGGCGGCGACGACAGCCCTGCCCTGCATCTGGCCGACACGCTGGCGGCAGGCGACGGGCTTTGCGACGAGGCCGTGGCGAGGCGCATCATCGCGGCAGCGCCCGCGGCAATCGAGAGGCTGGAACATTTCGGAGTCGCTTTCGACCGGGCAAGGGATGGCGCCCCGCAGCTTGGGCTGGAGGCCGCCCATAGCCGCCGGCGCATCGTGCATGCAGCCGGTGCGGCAACCGGAAGCGAATTGATGCGGGCGCTCGTCGCGGCCGTCAGGCGGACTGCGTCAATCACCATCGTCGAGGGCTTCGAAGCCCGGCGCCTGCTGGTCGAGGACGGCGCGATCACCGGCGTGCTCGCCGCAGGAGCATCGGGTGAGCTGTCGTTTGCGACCGGCCGCGTGGTGCTCGCCACCGGCGGTGTCGGCGGCCTGTTCCATGACACCACCAATCCGCTCGGCTGCTTCGGCCAGGGGCTGGCGCTTGTCGCGCGCGTGGGCGCCGAACTCGCCGATCTCGAATTCGTGCAATTCCATCCGACGGCACTCGACGGTGCGCAGCGGCCAATGCGGCTGATCAGCGAGGCTGTGCGCGGCGAAGGCGCCGTACTGATCGACGAGACGGGCCGGCGTTTCCTGGCCGACCTGCCGGGCGCGGAACTCGGCACCCGCGACGCCGTGGCGCGGGGCGTCCACCGCCACCTGACGCGGGGGCACCGCGTGTTTCTCGATGCACGAGCCTGCCTGGGTGCAGGCTTTGCCGGCCGCTTCCCGGCCATTTCCGGCTATTGCCGCGACGCCGGCATCGACCCGGCGCTCGATCCGATCCCGGTGCGGCCGGCGGCGCACTACCACATGGGCGGCATCACCGTGGACGCCGACGGCCGCAGTTCGGTGGCCGGCCTGTGGGCCTGCGGCGAAGTCGCTTCGACCGGCCTGCACGGCGCCAACCGGCTTGCCAGCAATTCGCTGACCGAGGCGGTGGTGATGGCCGGCTGGGTGGCCAAAAGCGTCACTGCCTCGCCCGGCATGGGACGGAAGACCATCGCCATGCCTTCAGTGCCCATGCGGCCCGATCCCGTGCTGGTTCGCAGCATCGCCTCGCCGGCACTGGGCGTAACGCGCGACGGCGAAAGCCTGCGCGAAGCGGCATTGACGCTGCTGCCCCTTGCCGGGGGAGCCAGTCCGGCCTCCGACCCGGCGGCGGTGGCGCTAATGATGGTTGTCGCCGCCCTTCGGCGCGAAGAAAGCCGCGGCGCGCACAGCCGGGCGGACTTCCCTCTTCGCGCGACCGTCGCACGGCGCTCGAAGATCACCCTGGTCGAGGCGCTGGAGACTGCTGCAGCACTCGACGCCACGCCGCTTGCCCGGAGTGCCTGAATGATGACCCTCTCGCCCCTGCCGCAAATCATGCTCGAGCCATTGGTTCGGGCAGCACTGCTGGAAGACCTCGGCCGCGCCGGCGACATTACCACTGACGCCGTCGTACCCGCCGACGATCGGGCGACCGTCGTGCTCGCGGCGCGCCAGCCGGGCGTGGTTGCCGGGCTGGACCTGGCGGCGCTTGCCTTTCGGCTGATCGACCCCGCCATCGAGATGAAGGTCGCGAGGCCTGATGGCAGCAGGCTCGTGGCCGGCGATGCCATCGCCACGCTCAGCGGCCCAGCGCGCGGCTTGCTGACCGCCGAACGCGTGGCGCTCAATTTCCTCTGCCATCTCAGCGGCGTCGCCACGGCCACCGCCGGCATCGTCGAGGCGGTCCGCGGTCACAAGGCAAGCATCGTCTGCACGCGGAAGACCACGCCCGGCCTGCGCGCGCTGGAAAAATATGCGGTGCGCGCCGGCGGCGGCTCCAACCACCGCTTCGGACTCGACGACGCCGTGCTGATCAAGGACAACCACATCGCAATCGCCGGAGGCGTGAAGGCCGCCATCGAGCGGGCCAAGGCCAATGTCGGGCATCTGGTGAAGATCGAGGTCGAAGTCGACACGCTCGAACAGTTGGATGAGGTTCTGGCCCTCGGCGTCGATGCTGTCCTGCTCGACAACATGACGCCGGAAACGCTTGCCCGGGCCGTCGAAATGGTCGGCGGACGGGCAATTACCGAGGCATCGGGCCGGGTCAGCCCGGCGACGGCGCGGGATATCGCGGCCAGCGGCGTCGACCTGATTTCGGTCGGCTGGCTGACGCACAGTGCGCCGATCCTCGATATTGGACTGGACACGGTCGCCTGACCGAGGCAATGGTCCCGCCGCGGCGGGATGGCACAGACAACTCTTGGCAATGGAGAGCGTATGAACGCCGACTTGCACCTGAATGCAGCCGCAACCGAGATCAGCGGGGCGCAGCCGCAGTGGACCCGGGCGGAAGCCCAGGCGATCTACGACCTGCCCTTCAACGACCTGCTGTTTCGGGCACAGACCGTCCACCGCCAGAATTTTGATCCCAACCGTGTCCAGCTCTCGCGCCTGCTGTCGATCAAGACCGGCGGCTGCCCCGAGGATTGCGGCTATTGCAGCCAGTCGTCGCGCCATGAATCGGGCCTCAAGGCCTCGAAGCTGATGGAAGTGCAGCGCGTTCTGGCCGAGGCGAAGAAGGCGAAGGACGCCGGTGCAACGCGTTATTGCATGGGCGCTGCCTGGCGCAGCCCCAAGGAACGCGACATGGACGCGGTGGTCGCCATGATAGAGGGCGTCAAGGACCTCGGCATGGAGACCTGCATGACGCTCGGCATGCTCGATCTCGGCCAGGCACAGCGGCTGAAGGAGGCCGGACTCGACTATTACAACCACAACATCGACACCTCCGAGCGCTACTACAACGAGATCATCACCACCCGCACCTTCGCCGACCGGCTGGACACGCTGGCCAATGTCCGCGACAGCGGCATCAAGGTCTGCTGCGGCGGCATCGTCGGCATGGGCGAGGAAAAGACCGACCGCATCGACATGCTGATGACGCTGGCAAACCTGCCAGAGCATCCCGATTCGGTGCCGATCAACATGCTGATCCCGATCGAAGGCACCCCGCTGGGCGAGGCCGATCCGATCGAGCCGATCGAATTCGTCCGTACCATCGCACTGGCCCGCATCATGATGCCCAAGTCGCATGTGCGCTTGTCGGCCGGCCGCACGGCGATGAGCGACGAGATGCAGGCGCTGTGCTTCTTCGCCGGCGCCAACTCGATCTTCGTCGGCGACACGCTCTTGACCGCCGAGAACCCCGGCGAAGACAAGGACACAGCGCTGTTCCGCCGTCTCGGCATCCAGCCGATGGAGCGCGACGCGCAGTGAGCGGACGAGCCTTGCTCGACCGCTACGAGGCCAGCCTGCGCGGGCTGGCCCGCAAGAGCCGGTTGCGCTCGCTGAGCGGCCGCGCCGGGCTCGATTTTGCCTCCAACGATTATCTCGGGCTGGCCGGCTCGAAGCGCCTGGCCGATGCGGTGGCCGTGGCGCTTGCCAATGGCACGCCCGTCGGCGCTACCGGTTCACGGCTGCTGCGCGGCAACGATCCCGAACACGAGGCGCTGGAAGCGAAGTCGGCGCGCTTCTTCGGCACGGAACAGGCGCTGTTTTTCGGCGGCGGCTATGTCGCCAATTTCGCCGTGCTGACGACCCTGCCGCAGAAGGGCGACCTGATCGTGCTCGACGAGCTGATCCACGCCAGCGCCCATGAAGGCGCCCGCGCCGGGCGTGCCGAGGTGGCGGAGGCAAGGCATAACGACGCCGATGCGGTGGACGATGCGATCAAGGCGTGGCGCGAGGGTGGTGGCACCGGGCGTGCATGGATCGTCGCCGAAAGCCTCTATTCCATGGATGGCGACCGCGCTCCGCTGGACGAGCTCACAGCCGTGGCCGACCGGCACGAGGCCTTCCTGTTCATCGACGAGGCGCATGCCACCGGCGTCTACGGCCCCGAGGGGCGCGGGCTGGCGCACCATCTCGAAGGCCGCGACAATGTCGTGGTGCTGCACACCTGCGGCAAGGCGCTGGGCGGCTCGGGCGCGATCGTCACCGCACCAGCCGTGCTTGCCGACTATATCGTTAACCGCAGCCGGCCGTTCATCTACGCCACGGCGCCCTCGCCGCTGATGGCGGTGGCGGCCATGGCAGCGCTCGACATCCTGGCCGACGAACCCGCACGCCGCGAGCGACTGGCCGGGCTTGTGACGCTTGCAGGAAAGCGGGCACAGGCACTTGGCTTCCAGCCAAGCGGCTCGCAGATCCTGCCCATCGTCATCGGCGACAATGCGAAGGCGATGCAACTTGCGGAAGCCCTGCAGGCGCGCGGTTTCGACGTGCGCGGCATCCGCCCGCCGACCGTGCCGGAAGGCACGGCACGGCTCCGGGTCTCGCTGACGCTCAATGTCGGGGAGGACGACGTTTCGGCGCTGTTCGACTCTCTCGCCGAGGAATGGGACCGATGAGCCAGGCGATCATCGTGACAGGCACGGACACCGGCATCGGCAAGACCGTGTTCGCGGCGGGCCTGACGGCCCTGCTCGACAGTGTCTACTGGAAGCCGGTGCAGTCGGGCATCGAAGAGGAGACCGACAGCGAGATCGTCGCGCGCCTGTCCGGCCTGCCCCAGGATCGGGTGCTGCCGGAGGCCTGGCGCCTGAACGCGCCATTGTCGCCGCATCGCGCCGCTGAACTGGACGGGGTCGAGATCGATGCCGACAAACTCGCCCTGCCCCCAACCGAGCGGCCGCTGGTCGTCGAAGGCGCAGGCGGGCTGATGGTGCCGGTCAACCGGCACACGCTCTACATCGACGTCTTCGCGCGCTGGGCTATCCCCGTGGTGCTCTGCGCCCGCACCGGGCTCGGCACGATCAATCACACGCTGCTCTCCATCGAGGCGTTGCGCAGCCGCGCCGTCCCGCTGCTCGGCGTAACCTTCATCGGCGACGAGATGGCGGACACCCAGAGTACCATCGCCGAGATGGGCAAGGTGCGCGTGCTCGGACGCCTGCCCAGGCTCGACGCGCTGACGCCGCAGACGCTGGCCGAGGCGATGCAGGCGAATTTCAATGCCGCCGATTTCCTGGAGGCCCAGTTCTTCGAGGCAAAGCCATGAGCCGTTCCGCCGTCTGGCATCCTTTCACCCAGCACGCCACCGAACCGGTGCCGCCGACGATCACGCGCACCGAGGGCGCCTATGTCGAGACGTCCGACGGCAAGCGCATCCTTGACGCGATCTCGTCGTGGTGGGTCGTCACCCATGGACACCGCGCGCCCAAGATCGTCGAGGCGATCCGCACCGCCACCGAAACGCTCGACCAGGTGATCTTCGCCGGCCTGACCCACGAACCCGCGGAACAGCTGGCCGCGGCACTGGTGGAGATGGCGCCTGCCGGGCTCGACTGGGTGTTTTACTCAGACAGCGGCTCGACCAGCGTCGAAGTGGCGCTGAAGATGGCGCTCGGCTTCCATCGCAACAACGGTGCTGCGCGCTCGCGCATCGTGGTCATGGAGCACAGCTACCATGGCGACACGATCGGCACGATGAGCGTCGGCGAACGCGGCGTGTTCAACGCCGCCTACGACCCGCTGCTGTTCGAGGTCGATACCATCCCCTTCCCCGTGGCCGGACGCGAGCAGGAAACGCTGGACCGTTTCGAGGCGCTGATCTGTGACGGCAAGGCCGCTGCCCTGATCGTCGAACCGCTGGTGCTCGGTGCCGGCGGCATGCTGATGTACCCGGCCCGGGTGCTGGCCGAGCTCAAGCGCATCGCCGAAAAATCCGGCACGCTGCTGATCGCCGACGAGGTGATGACCGGCTGGGGCCGCACCGGCACCATGTTCGCCTGCGAGCAGGCAGGCATTGCACCCGACATCTTATGCACTTCCAAAGGGCTGACCGGCGGCTCGGTGCCGCTGGCAGCGACGCTTGCGACCGATGCGGTCTTCCGGGCGCATTTTTCGACGGACCGGGCGAAGACCTTCTTCCATTCGAGCTCCTACACGGCAAATCCCATCGCCTGTGCCGCAGCCCTTGCCAATGTCGCGATCTGGCGCGACGAGCCGGTGGCCGAGCGGGTGGCGGCACTGTCGCGGATGCAGGCCGACAAGGTTGCGCGGTTCGGCGCCGATCCGCGCTTCGAGAACGTGCGCACGACCGGCACCATCGCCGCGCTCGACCTACGTGTCGGCAAGGCCGGCTATCTCGCAGAGGTCGGGCCGAAGCTACGCGCCTTCTTCCTCGAACGCGGGTTGCTAATCAGGCCACTGGGCAACGTCATCTACGTGCTGCCGCCCTATTGCGTGGCCTCGGCTGAACTGGACCGGCTCTACGATGCCGTCGACGAGGCAGCCGAACTTGCCGGTGGTGCCGGATGAGCCGCACCGCGCGCATCGCCGGCTTCGGCCACCACGTGCCGGGCCGCCGGGTAGAGAACGCCGAGATAGAGGCGAGCCTCGGGCTCGATGCGGGCTGGATCGAGGGCCGCACGGGCATTCGTGCGCGCTTCTGGGCCGGGCCCCGGGACACGTTGTCGGAGCTTGCCGTCAAGGCCGGCGACATGGCGCTCGAACAGGCCGGCATCGCGCGCGCGGACATCGGCCTGCTGCTGCTCGCCACCTCGACGCCCGACCACCTGCTGCCGCCGAGCGCGCCGCTGGTGGCGCACCGGCTCGGCCTCGCCCATGCAGGCGGGGTCGACCTTGCCGGCGCCTGTGCGGGCTTCATCTATGCTATGACCTTCGCCGACGGTTTCGTGCGCCTGCACAACAAGCCGGCCGTGGTCATCGCCGCCAACATCCTGAGCCGCCGCATCAATCGGGCCGAGCGGGCGAGTGCGGTGCTGTTCGCCGATGCCGCCGGCGCCGTGGTGCTTGCGCCTTCGGACGATCCCGGCCACGGCATCCAGGGCGCCTCGGTCGCTGCCGACGGCGGCGGCTACGGCCTGATCCAGATCCCCGCCGGCGGCAGCAACCGGCCATTTTCCGACGAGCTCGACATCGCCGAAACGCGCATGACCATCGCCGACGGACGCGCAGTGTTCGCCAAGGCGGTCGACATGATGAGCCGTTGCTCGACGGAGGCGCTCGCTGCCGCTGGGTTGGACACAGCAGCGGTCAGCCGCTTCGTGCCACACCAGGCCAACGCCCGCATCTTCAACGCCGTCGGCAAGTCGCTCGGCATCGATGACGACAGGATCGTCAAGACCATCGCCGAATACGGCAATTCATCCGCCGCGACGATCCCGCTGTCGCTGTCGCTGGCGTACCGGGCCCAGCCGTTCCAGCGCGGCGAAACGCTGCTGCTGGCGGCAGCCGGCGCCGGCCTGACGGGCGGTGCGCTGGTGCTGGGAATGTGAACGACGCTGGCCTAGCAGGAGGAAGAATGCGCAAGATCGTCGCCGGCAAGCTGCACGGCATCCACGTTACCGAAGCCAACCTCAACTATCACGGCTCGATCACGCTCGACCCCGACCATTGCGAGGAAGCCGGCATCCTGCCGATGGAGTTCGTCGAGATCTGGAACAAGAATTCCGGCGCGCGGATTTCGACCTATGTGATCCTCGGCGAGCGCGGCTCGCGCTGCTGCATCCTCAATGGGGCCGCCGCCCGCACCTGCCAGGCCGGCGACCAGATCATCATCTGCAACTCGGTCTATGTGAACGAGAACGAGATCACCACGCTCAAGCCGCGCGTGCTGACCTTCGACAAGGACAACCGCATCGCCGACCGGCTGACCTATTCGGTCGAGCGCGACCAGTTCGGCCGCTACGCCTTCTCGATCCTGGACGAGACGAGCGCGAGCCTTGCCATCCCTGCGCTGGTGAGCAGCCACTAGGCCGACGCTCCAGAGGCATAGCCCAGGGCGAGACATTCCTGTGCTGTTGCCGTGCCGCTGAATTTCCCGCAAAGATTGCAACCAGAGGCATGTGCGGGCGACGATCGAAACAACTCGCACACCCTGAAAGCATTCCAGTCACCCGACCGGCAAGGCACCATGGGCGAAACCGTCAATTTCGTGTGGATCGGAGACAAGCTCGGTCCATTGCACGCCGCCTGCATCCGCTCGTTTCGGCGGCATGGGCACCGCACGGTGCTGCACGCGTTCGAAACGCCCAAGGACACGCCCGATGGCGTCGAGATGTTCGATGCCTCGCAGCTGCTGTCACGAAGCGAGATCGTGACCTACAGGCACGAGAAGAGCCTGGCGCTGACCGCAAACATCTACCGCTACAGGCTGCTTCAGGCAGGGCTCGGCATCTACGCCGACTGCGATGTCTACTGCGTCCGACCGTTTCCTGAGCAAGACTGGCTTTTCGGGTGGGAGAGCAACAACGTCGTCAACAATGCCGTCCTGAAGGCACCGGCCGACAGCAAACTCGTCAAGAGCCTCGTCCTATTCACCTCCGGCCGGCATTTCATCGCGCCATGGTGGTCGCCAGGCAAGACGGCGGTTTACAAGCGACTCGAGAAAGTCGGGCTTGGGCGTGATATCAGGCGGACGCGCTGGGGGGCGACTGGCCCGCAACTGCTCACTTTTCTCATCAAGAAATACGGCCTGGCAGACAAAGCGCTCCCGATGGACGCCTTCTATCCTGTCCATCAGGCGATGACCGACCTGCTCTTCGACGCTGGGCTGTCGGTCAGGGACGTCACGACGCCAAGGACCTACGCGATCCACCTCTACAACAACTCGATTACGCCGACGTCCGGCCCGCCGCCCGGCAGCCCGCTCGCCGAAATCCTTGCAGGGTCCTAGGGAGGCCCGATCGGGGAAATGGGTCTGCCGGCACAAGAAGCGCCGGCAGACGAATCAAGCGCGCGGCGACTGGCCACGCTCACAAGGTCCTAGCGGCGCTCGAGGTGCTCGACGGCGAGGAACGCCGCCTTAGCGGCGAGCGACAGGCGGCTGGCTGCCTCGACGCGCGCAGGCGTGTAGTAATGCTCGTCATGCAGCATGTTGACGGTGCCGAGCATGATGTCGCCGACGAAGACCGGCCAGTTGAGCACCGAACCGCAGCCGAGCGACCAGATCGTCTCGTGGTCGGGGAACACGTCGGCAATGTCCTTAATGGTATTGGCGACGAAGGGCTGGCGCTTGACGTGGATGGTGTCGAACCAGTGGGTGCGGTTGATCGGCTTGGTGCCCGACACCGGATAGGCGTCCGGGTGACTGGTGTAGGTGCGGGCCGAGACCTCGGTGGCCCAGTCAAGCTTCATCACCGTGAACAGCTTGGCGCCGACGAGCACATCGGCCAGCGCCTGGAGCGCCTTCCACACGCCCTCGACGTCAGTCGTGGTCGCAATGGCGGCATCGAAGGCGGCCAGCGCCTCGGCGAAATTGGTCTCTGTCATGACGTACCTCTATTTCAAGTCTGGGGATGAGCAGCGCTGAACCTGGTCAGTTCGCGCGAATAGGGATCCTGCATCTCGCCGCGCTTGAGCTGGCCGACATCAGCGATCTCGACCACCCGGCCATGACGCATGACGGCAAGGCGGTCGCACAGGAACGAAACGACAGGAAGATTGTGGGTGACCATCAGATAGGTCAGCCCCTGCTCGCGGCGCAGGCGCTTGAGCAGGTTGAGGATCTCGGCCTGTACCGACACGTCGAGCGCCGACGTCGGTTCGTCGAGCAGCAACAGCCTGGGCTTGAGGATCAGGGCGCGGGCGATGGCGACACGCTGGCGCTGGCCGCCCGAGAGCTGGTGCGGGAAGCGGAAGCGGAAGCGGCGGTCGAGGCCGACCGACTGCATGACCTCGTCGACACGCGCACCGCTGTCGCCCATGCCATGGATGGCCATCGGCTCGCTCAGCGTCGCATCCACCGTCTTGCGCGGATGGAGCGAGCCGTAGGGGTCCTGGAACACCATCTGGCACTGGCGGGCAAAGCCGCGGTCGATGCCATGCGTGCGTTGCTCGCCAAACACCGAAATAGAGCCGGTCCAGCTCTTCGCCATGCCGGCGATGGCCTTGAGCACGGTCGTCTTGCCCGAACCGCTTTCGCCGACCAGAGCGAAGCTCTCGCCCTCGGCAACGTTGAAGCCGATGCCGTGGGTGACCTTCGAGTCGCCATAGGAGATGTCGAGGTTGTCGATCGCCAGCGCGTTCATGTCGAGGCCCCAGTACGTTCGAGGACGGGAAGCTCGTCGCGGCTTTCGTCGATGCGCGGGATCGAAGCCAGCAGGCCGCGCGTATAGGGATGCCTGGCGTTCTTGAGCTCGCCGGCATCGCACGCCTCGACCACCTCGCCGCTGCGCATCACCAGGATGCGGTCGCAGTAGCTGGAGACCAATTCGAGGTCATGGCTGATCAGGATCAGGCCCATACCCTTGCGCTTGACGAGGTCGTCGATGATCTCGAGCACCTGCGCCTGGACCGAGACGTCGAGCGCCGAGGTCGGCTCGTCGGCGATGAGCAGGTCCGGCTCGGGGATCAGCATCATGGCGATCATGACGCGCTGGCCCATGCCGCCGGAGACCTCGTGCGGGTAGAGGCCGAGCACGCGCTCGGGGTCGTTGATGCGCACGGCCTCCAGCATGGCGAGCGTGCGGCCTCTGATGTCGGCGCGGCCGAGCTTCTGGTGGGTCAGCAACGCCTCGGCGATCTGGTCGCCGATAGTCATGACCGGGTTGAGCGAGAACTTCGGGTCCTGCATGACCATGGAGATGCGGGCGCCGCGGATGGCGCGCATCTGCCGCTCCGACTGGGCGAGCAGGTCGACGCCGTCGAAGCGCAGCCTGTCGGCGGTGACCTTGCCGGGGGCACGGATCAGCCGCAGGATCGAGCGGCCAGTCATCGACTTGCCAGAGCCGCTTTCGCCGACGATGCCAAGGCGCTCGCGGCCGAGCGTCAGCGACAGGCCCTTGACCACGTCTATCGGGCCGCGCGCCGTCGGAAAGGTGACGCGCAGGTTCTCGATTTCAAGCAAGGCGCTCATTGGCGGTCTCCATGCTTGGGGTCGAGGACATCGCGCAGGCCGTCTCCGAGGAAGCAGAAGCCGAGGCTGACGATGACGATGGCAAAGCCGGGCATGGTCGCGACCCACCACTGGTCGAGGATGAAGGAACGGCCGCGCGAAATCATCGCGCCCCATTCGGGCAGCGGCGGCTGGGCGCCGAGGCCGATGAAGCCGAGGCCGGCGGCGGTGAGGATGATGCCGGCCATGTCGAGCGTGACGCGGATGATCATCGACGACGTACAGAGCGGCAGGATGTGATTGACGATGACGCGGAACGACGAGGCACCTTGCAATTCCACTGCCGCAACGAACTCCGAGTTGCGTATGGTCAGCGTCTCCGCCCTGGCGATGCGGGCGTAGCCCGGCCAGGTGGCAATGGCGATGGCGATGATGGCGTTCTGGATGCCGGGCCCGAGGGCCGCGACGAAGGCCAGGGCCAGGATGAGCTTCGGCATCGACAGGAAGATGTCGGTGATGCCCATCAGGATGCGATCGGTCCAGCCGCCGAAATAGCCAGCGACAGCACCGATGACGAGGCCGACGGGAGCGGCAAGGACGGCCACCAGCGCCACGATCATCAGCGTGATGCGCGCGCCATAGACGACGCGGCTCCAGATGTCGCGGCCGAGCTCGTCGGTGCCCATCCAGTTGTCCCAGCTCGGCGGCTTGAGCCGCATGGCCAGGTCCTGGCCGACCGGCGAATGGGTGGCGATCCAGGGCGCGAACAACGCCACCAGGATGAGCGTCAGCACGATGATCGCGCCGACCATGGCCAGGGGATTGCGCATCAGGGAGCGCGCAAGGCGGTAGCTGCGGCCGAGACGCGCCTGGAGGCGCGAGGTCGGGGAATCGTCGAGAAGCCAGTCGCGGGTGATCATCAGCGTGCCCTCGGGTCGAGGACGCGGTAGAGCACGTCCGAAATCTTGTTTATGCCGATGAAGACCGCGCCGATGACAAGCGTCGAGCCGAGCACGGCGTTCATGTCGGCATTGAGCAGCGCGGTGGTCAGGTAATTGCCGATGCCGGGCCAGGAGAAGACGGTCTCGATCATCACCGAGCCTTCGAGAAGGCCGGCATAGGACAGGCCGATGACGGTGATGAGCGGCACGAGGATCGGCCGGAAGGCATGGCGCCACAGCACCAGCCGCTCCGAGACGCCCTTGACGCGGGCGGTGGTGACATATTCCTGCGCCAGTTGGTCGAGCATGAAGGACCGTGTCATGCGGGCGATGTAGGCCAGGCTGAAGAAGCCGAGTACTGCTGCCGGCAGGGCGATATGCGAGAGCGCATTGAAGAAGATGTCGGTTTCGCCGGCGATCAGGCTGTCGATGAGGATCAGGCCCGTTACCGGGTCGACCATGCCGTCATAGAAGATGTCGAGCCGGCCGGGGCCGCCGACCCATTGCAGCTTGGCGTAGAACAGCGCGAGGCCGACGAGGCCGAGCCAGAAGGCGGGCACCGAATAGCCGAGCAGGCCGACGACGCGGATGACCTGGTCGAGCAGGCTGCCCTGGCGGCTCGCGGCATAAACACCCATCGGCACGCCCATCAGCACGCCGATGATGATGCCGAGCGTGGCCATTTCGAGGGTCGCCGGGAAGACGCGGGCCAAGTCCTCGGCCACCGGCTTGCCGGTCGACACCGACATGCCGAGGTCGCCGGTCAGGACATTGCCGACATAGTTGAAGAACTGGACGATCAGCGGCTTGTCGAGCCCCATCTCGATGCGGGCGGCCTCATAGACGGCGCGGGGCGCGCGGTCACCGACGACGGCGAGCACCGGATCGATCGGCACGACGCGGCCAATGAAGAACGTGATGGCGAGGAGGCCGAGGAAGGTGAAGGCAACGGCGGCAAGGACGCCCAGTACCCCCTTCAGCGTTTTCCAGGCTTGCCGCGCATTGCGCGGCGAGCCGCCGGACCCTGTTGGAAGCGCCTGAGCGGCGGAGTCGGTTTCTGATGCCACGCGGTGTCTGTTCCTACCACATTGGCCGCGCTGCGGATGCGGCACGGATGTTGTCTGTCGAGCAAAATTCCGCTTGGACTATACAAATAATTTTGCTTAGATCAAAAAAATTTTGATGGGAGCAAAATTCGGCGTGTCCTCGGAGGCCAGCAAGAACGCGACGGCGAGCCAGCCGAAGGTGGGCGCACTGATCCGTGCGCGCCGCAGGCAGTTGTCGATGACATTGCAGGAATTGTGCGACGCGGCGGGCATTTCCGTCGGTTATCTCAGCCAGGTCGAGCGCGACCATGCCACCCCGTCGCTGGGCACCCTCGCCCAGCTCGCCCGCAGCCTCGACGTGGCTGTGGATTATTTCATCGCCACCCCCTCGATGGAGGACGGGCTGACCCGAGCCGACCAGCGCAACCGTTTCTCGGTCGACGGGTCTTCGATCATCTACGAGCGCATCGCCGCCGACTTCACCGGCAATGTGCTGTCGTCCTTCATCCTCAATGTTCCGCCCGGCTATCGCTCCGAGACGGTCAGCCACGAGGGCGAGGAAATCCTGTTCATCCTCGAAGGCTCGATCACCCAGCGCCTCGAGAACGACGAAATGGTGCTTACGGCCGGCGACAGCCTGCATTTCCGCGGCAACCGCCCGCATTCCTGGTCGAACGACACCGACACATTCGCGCGCATGCTCTGGACCGGCACCTTGCCGATGTTCAGATCACGCACGGAACATCCGGCCCTGCGCGGTTCACGGGCCGAGACAAAGAAAACGGGAACCAAAAAGGAGAGAAAATGATGAAACTGTTCAAAGCCGCGCTGCTTGCGGCGGCGCTTGCCATGCCGATGACGCCGGCGATCAGCCTGGCCACCACGCCGGCCGACATCCTGGTGGTGGCGCAGAACATCGACGACATCGTCAGCATCGACCCGGCCGAGGCCTACGAATTCTCCTCGGGCGAGTATGTCGCGCAGACCTACGACCGCCTGGTCCAGTACGATGCCGCCGACACCAAGACGCTGGCAGCCGGCCTCGCCAAGGAATGGGCAGCCGACGACGCCACCAAGACCATCACTTTCACGCTGCGCGACGGCGTCAAGTTCACCTCCGGCAATCCGCTGCGCGCCGAAGACGTGGTCTATTCGTGGAAGCGCGTCATCGTGCTCAACAAGGCGCCCGCCTTCATCCTGACCCAGCTCGGCTGGACGCCGGAAAACTTCGATTCGATGGTCAAGGCCGACGGCAACAAGGTCGTGGTCAAATATGAGGGCGATTTCGCCTCGGCCTTCGTGCTCAACGTCCTGGCGGCCCGCCCCGCCTCGGTGGTCGACGCGGTCACGCTCCAGGCCAACGAGGCCAATGGCGACATGGGCAATGGCTGGCTGAAGTCCAACTCGGCAGGCACCGGCCCGTTCGTGCTCAAGGCCTTCCGCCCGGGCGAACTGATCAACCTGACGGCCAATGCCGAGTATTTCAACGGCGCACCGGCCATCAAGGGTGTCATCATCCGCCACGTCGCCGAAGCGGCGACCCAGCAATTGCTGCTGGAATCGGGTGACGTCGACATGGCCAAGAACCTGACCTCGGACCAGATCGCGACGATCGCCGGCAAGGATACGCTGGTAACCGAGACCTATCCGCAGGCGGCCGTGCACTTCCTGTCGTTCAACCAGAAGGACGAGGCGCTGCAGCCGGAAGCCGTGTGGGATGCCGCGCGCTACCTGGTCAACTACAAGGGCATGACCGACACCTTCCTGAAGGGCCAGATGCAGACGCACCAGGCATTCTGGCCGTCGGGCTTCCCCGGCTCGCTCGACGAGACGCCCTACACCTACGACCCGGCCAAGGCCAAGCAGATCCTGGCCGATGCCGGCGTCAAGACGCCGATCACCGTCACGCTCGACGTCATCAACTCGACGCCGTTCACCGACATGGCACAGTCGCTGCAGGCAAGCTTCGCCGAAGCCGGCATCAACTTCGAGATCATCCCGGGCACGGGCTCGCAGGTGATCACCAAGTACCGCGCCCGCACGCATGAGGCGATGCTGCTGTACTGGGGGCCCGACTTCATGGACCCGCACTCCAACGCCAAGGCCTTCGCCTACAACGAGGACAACTCGGACGGAAACTACCAGTCGACCACCACGTGGCGGAACGGCTGGGCCGTGCCTGAAGAGCTGAACAAGGAGACGAAGGCAGCGCTCGCCGAGCCCGACCAGGCCAAGCGCAGCGCGATGTATGTCGACCTGCAGAAGAAGGTGCAGGAGAAGTCGCCGATCGTCATCATGTTCCAGGCCGCGACCCAGGTGGCGCGGGCCAAGAACGTCGACGGCTACGTCAATGGCGCGACGTCGGACTTCGTCTACTACCGTCTGGTCAAGAAGAACTAACCCAGGCAAGACGCCAGGGCCGCTCGCGAGAGCGGCCCTTTTTCCTTACCACAAAGCAGAATCTCGGAAGGCAAAGACAATGTACCAAGAGCGGATGGCGCGCCTGCGCGAACGCATGGCTGAGACGGGAACCGACCTCGTGGTCGTCGGCCCCTCGTCGCATCTGGTGTGGCTCACGGGCATGTCGCCGCATGGCGACGAGCGCCCGGTGCTGCTGCTCGTTGCGCAGAAGCACGCCGGCTTCCTGATGCCGGCACTGAACGCCGACAGCCAGCGCCCCTTCACCAAGCTGCCCTTCTACCCCTGGGCCGACGCTGACGGCCCGCAGGCCGCACTTGCTCAGCTGCTCGCCGATTGCGGCGTCAAGGAAGGCCTTTCGGTTGCGCTCGACGAGACGATGCGCGCCGACTTCGCGCTGCTGCTGCTCGATGCCCTCCCCGGTGGCGCCAAGCGCAGCTTCCTCAACGACACGGTAAGCTTCCTGCGCGGCAAGAAGGACGAGGCGGAATACGCGCTGCTGAAGATGAATGCCGTGCTCAATGACGGCGCCATGAAGGCAGGTTTTGCCGCGCTCAAGGACGGCGTGACCGAACTGGAAGTCGGCCAGGCGATCCGCGACTTCTATGCCAGGAACGGCGCCGTGGGTGAGTTCGTCAGCGTCTGCTTCGGCGAAAACGGAGCCTTCCCCCACCACCACACCGGCAACCGCAAGCTTAGGGCGAACGAGGCCGTGCTGATCGACATCGGCGGCCGCAAGGACGGCTATCCCTCCGACATGACCCGCGTCGGCGTGTTCGGCGACAAGCCGGAAGGCTTCGACGAGGTGCATGGCGTGCTCGAACGCGCGGTGCAGGCGGCGATAGCGGCCGCCAAGCCCGGCGTTGCCGCCAAGGAAGTCGACAAGGCCGCCCGCGACGTCATTGCGGCGGCCGGCTATGGCCCGAACTTCCTGCACCGTACCGGCCACGGCCTGGGCATCGACATCCACGAGCAGCCCTACATCACCGGCACGTCGGAAACGATCCTGCAGGAAGGCAACGTGTTCTCGATCGAGCCCGGCATCTACCTGCAGGGCCGCTTCGGCCTGCGGCTGGAAGAGATCGTGATCCTGCGCGGCAACCGCGCCGAGGTGCTGTCCGACCTGCCGCGCGAGGCCTTCGTGGTCAAGGCATAGGCCTAACCGCCTCTCGACAGACGAAAGGGCCGCAGCAGCGGCCCTTTTTTTGTTGGGGTTACATGCCCTGCTGCCACGCGCCAAGGGCCGGCCGGCAGGCTGTTCAACGGCCCGGCACAAAGCTATCGTTGCAGCCAGGAGCCTGGATACTGCACTGGAGGGGCTGTGCGATCTTTTCTCGTGGCGGTGATTGCCTTGATGTCGACCAATGCGAGCGCCGTGGAACAGACTTTCCCGGCGGATGGCGGCGTGGTCTATTTCAACATGCCGTCGGGCAATGTCGGCTGCCAGTACACGCCCGCAGGCGGCTCGGATGTCTACATGCCCGAGGACGGCGGCCCGGAGCTCGGCTGCGACCGCATCGAACCGGCCTACCAGAGGTTCATCCTCGGCAAATCGGGAAAGGCCAAGCGCTACCAGAATGTCGGCGACACCGGCTGCTGCGACGGCTCGCACACGCTTGAATATGGCAACAGCTGGAAGAAGGGACCGTTCAGCTGCGAGGCGACGAAAGCCGGGTTGAGCTGCAACCGCGACGACGGGCACGGCTTCTTCATCAGCCGGTCGAAAACAGAGATCCACTGATCCCGCCCCTGCCCGTGCAGGCAAAAGAAAAGCCGGGCAAGCCCGGCTTTTCAAGCATTTGTCTCTCAGACAGCGATCAGTTGACCGCGTCCTTGAGGCCCTTGCCGGCCGAGAACTTCGGGACGGTACGAGCCGGGATCTTCACTTCCGCGCCGGTCTGCGGGTTGCGGCCGGTGGACTCCGCACGTTTTGACACGGTGAAATTTCCGAAACCGACAAGCCGGACATCGCCGCCACCCTTCAGTTCGCCGGTGATGACGGAAAACACTGCATCAACAGCGGACTGCGCATCGCCCTTGGAGAGCTTGGCAGCCTCGGCGACGGCGGACACTAGTTCGTTCTTGTTCATTCAAATTCCCTTCCATGAGAAAACCGGGACATAGACTCAGCCGGTAGGACACGGACTTTAGAAAGAAGCTTGGGCACAACCAAGTCGAAAAGGCCCACAAAGCCCGGAATTCCGCGCTTTTTTCACATGAAAAAGCCGGGCGCGGGCCCGGCTTTTCCGTTTTCAGTGCAACTTTAGATGCAACTTAATGAGCAAAGCCCTTGCCGGCATCGTCGCCCGCGTCCGTCTTGGCCGCGGGAACGTCGACCGGCTCAGTCCACTCGATCGGCTCGGGCTGGCGTACCAGCGCGTGCTTGATGACCTCGCCCATGCGGCTGACCGGGATGATCTCCATGCCGCTCTTCACGTTTTCCGGAATGTCGGCCAAGTCCTTGGCGTTCTCTTCCGGGATCAGCACCTTCTTGATGCCGCCGCGAAGCGCTGCAAGCAGCTTCTCCTTGAGGCCGCCGATCGGCAGCACCCGACCACGCAACGTGATCTCGCCGGTCATCGCGACATCCGCCCTGACCGGGATGCCCGTCAGGATGGACACGATCGCGGTGGCCATGGCCGTACCAGCCGATGGACCATCCTTCGGTGTCGCGCCTTCCGGCACATGCACGTGGATGTCGCGCTTGTCGAACAAAGGCGGCTCGACGCCGAAATCGATGGCGCGGCTGCGGACATAGGACGCCGCAGCCGAAATCGACTCCTTCATGACGTCGCGCAGGTTGCCGGTGACCGTCATGCGGCCCTTGCCCGGCATCATCACGCCTTCGATCGTCAGCAGCTCGCCGCCGACCTCGGTCCAGGCAAGGCCCGTGACCACGCCGACCTGATCCTCGCCCTCGACCTGGCCGAAGCGATAGCGCTGCACGCCCAGATAGTCGTCGAGGTTGGCCGCAGTGACCTTCACCGACTTCTTCTTGGTCTTGATGATCTCGGTGACCGCCTTGCGCCCGAGCTTCATCAGCTCGCGCTCGAGGCTACGGACACCTGCTTCACGCGTGTAGGTCTGGATCACGGCGCGGATCGCATCCTCGGAGACGGAGAACTCCTTGGGCTGCAGCGCGTGATCGCGAACCACCTTCGGCATCAGGTGCCGCTTGGCTATCTCGACCTTCTCGTCCTCGGTGTAGCCGGCGATGCGGATCAGTTCCATGCGGTCCATCAAGGGCGCAGGAATGTTCAGCGTGTTCGCCGTCGTCACGAACATCACGCTCGAAAGGTCGTACTCGACCTCGAGATAGTGGTCCATGAACGTTGCGTTCTGTTCCGGGTCGAGCACCTCGAGCAGCGCCGACGAAGGATCGCCACGGAAATCCTGGCCCATCTTGTCGATCTCGTCGAGCAGGAAGAGCGGGTTGGACTTCTTGGCCTTCTTCATCGACTGGATGACCTTGCCGGGCATCGAGCCGATATAGGTGCGGCGGTGACCGCGGATCTCGGCCTCGTCACGCACGCCGCCGAGCGCCATGCGCACGAACTCGCGGCCGGTCGCCTTGGCGATCGACTTGCCGAGCGAGGTCTTGCCGACGCCGGGAGGGCCGACGAGGCAGAGGATCGGACCCTTCAGCTTCTTCTGGCGGCTCTGCACCGCGAGATACTCGACGATGCGGTCCTTGACCTTGTCGAGGCCGTAGTGGTCGGTATCGAGCACCTCCTGGGAGAAATTGAGGTCCTGCTTGACCTTGGAGTTCTTGCCCCACGGGATCGACAGGATCCAGTCGAGATAGTTGCGCACGACGGTGGCTTCGGCCGACATCGGCGACATCGAGCGCAGCTTCTTCAGCTCGGCTTCCGCCTTTTCGCGGGCCTCCTTGGTCAGCTTCGTCTTCTTGATGCGGGCCTCGATCTCGGCGGCCTCGTCGCGGCCGTCCTCGCCTTCGCCGAGCTCCTTCTGGATCGCCTTCATCTGCTCGTTGAGGTAGTACTCGCGCTGGGTCTTCTCCATCTGCCGCTTGACGCGGCTGCGGATGCGCTTTTCGACCTGCAGGACGGAGATCTCGGCTTCCATGAAGCCCATCGCCTTCTCAAGCCGCTCCTTGACGGACAGCGTGCCGAGCATTTCCTGCTTCTCGGTGATCTTGATGGCAAGATGCGAGGCCACCGTGTCGGCGAGCTTGGAATAGTCCTCGATCTGGCTGGCGGCACCAACCACTTCGGGCGAAATCTTCTTGTTCAGCTTGACGTAGTTCTCGAAGTCGGAAACCACGGAGCGCGACAACGCCTCGACCTCGACCTCTTCCTCTTCCGGCTCGGTCAGGATGAGAGCGTGGGCCTCGTGGAAATCGGGCTTGTCGGTGAAGGACTGGATCCTGGCGCGCGTCGTGCCTTCGACCAGCACCTTGACGGTGCCGTCCGGCAGCTTCAGCAGCTGCAGCACATTGGCGAGCGTGCCGATGTCGTAGATGGCATCCGGCTCGGGATCATCGTCGGCGGCATTCATCTGGGTCGCAAGCAGGATCTGCTTTTCCTGACCCATCACCTCTTCCAGGGCCTTGATCGACTTTTCACGCCCCACGAACAGCGGGACGATCATGTGCGGGAACACGACAATGTCGCGCAACGGCAGGACTGCGAAGGTTCCTTCGCTGGAAGAGCGGGATATTTTGGCCATTGTCCAACCTTTCATATCGCGGTCGCGCAAGGCCAACCGCGAATCTCATATTAACGACCATGGACGGTTCCGCCTACCGCCGATTACCGCGCGGCATATTAGAGCACGGAACAGACCCCATCGCCTCTTCTCCGTTAGTTGGAGCTTCGCCGGGTAAACATCAAGGCCAAACACGTTGCCGTGTAGCGACCCGGGATCGGCAAACCTCCAAATGCCGAACGGCGCCGCTGGGGCGCCGTTCGCTGGAGCGGTTCAAGGGAAAACGGCAGGCCTCAGGCGCTGACGTTGCCCTTCTTTTCCTTCTGCTCGGAATAGATGTAGAGCGGCCGGGCGCTGCCGGTCACCACCTCATCCGAAATCACCACTTCCTGGACGCCTTCGAGGGCCGGAAGCTCGAACATCGTGTCGAGCAGGATCGCTTCCATGATCGAACGCAGGCCGCGGGCGCCGGTCTTGCGCTCGATGGCGCGCTTGGCGATCGCCGACAGGGCGTTCTCGTGGAAGGTCAGGTCGACGTTTTCCATCTCGAACAGGCGCTGGTACTGTTTGACCAGCGCGTTCTTCGGCTCGGTCAGGATCTGGATCAGCGCCGGCTCGTCGAGATCCTCGAGCGTCGCCAGAACCGGCAGACGACCGACGAACTCGGGGATCAGGCCGAACTTCAGCAGATCCTCAGGCTCGACCTGGCGGAACAGGTCGCCGGTGCGGCGATCTTCCGGCGAAGCGACCGTGGCGCCGAAGCCGATCGAGGTCTTGCGGCCGCGATCCGAGATGATCCTGTCCAGGCCGGCAAAGGCGCCGCCGCAGATGAACAGGATGTTGGCGGTGTCGACCTGCAGGAACTCCTGCTGCGGGTGCTTGCGGCCACCCTGAGGCGGCACGGAAGCGACGGTGCCTTCCATGATCTTCAGCAGCGCCTGCTGGACGCCCTCGCCCGAGACGTCGCGGGTGATCGAGGGATTGTCCGACTTGCGCGAGATCTTGTCGATTTCGTCGATGTAGACGATGCCGCGCTGGGCGCGCTCGACGTTGTAGTCGGCCGACTGCAGCAGCTTGAGGATGATGTTTTCGACGTCCTCGCCGACATAACCGGCTTCGGTCAGCGTCGTCGCATCGGCCATGGTGAACGGCACGTCGATGATGCGGGCCAGCGTCTGGGCGAGCAAGGTCTTGCCGCAGCCGGTCGGGCCGATCAGCAGGATGTTCGACTTTGCCAACTCGACGTCGTTGTTCTTGCCGGCATGGGCCAGGCGCTTGTAGTGGTTGTGGACGGCCACCGACAGCACGCGCTTGGCGTAGGGCTGCCCGATGACGTAGTCATCCAGAACCTTGAGGATTTCCTGCGGTGTCGGCACGCCCTCGCGCGACTTCACCATCGAGGTCTTGTTCTCCTCGCGGATGATGTCCATGCACAGTTCGACGCACTCGTCGCAGATGAAGACGGTCGGACCGGCGATGAGTTTGCGCACCTCATGCTGGCTCTTGCCGCAGAACGAGCAATAGAGCGTGTTCTTGGAGTCGCCGCCGCCGTTGCTGACCTTGCTCATCTTGTCCAAGTCCTTTCACTGCCGCCCGGCCGATGGAGTGGCTTGTGGGCGCATATGCAATCTAACGCCGGACGCCGCCACCGCCAGCCCCTGGCCGCCGCAACGAGCTCCGTACAACTCACATTCCAGAAGTCGCTGCAACGAGTCGCGGCACCCTTGAACAACGCTAAGCCGTCGAAGCTCAACGCAGCCTTAACGTAGGCCGCCGCTTTCGCCGAGGGAACAGCAAAATGTGTCCGAAATGCCGCAGGACATCTCAAAAATGCGAGATGTGACCCGATCGGCAGGTCGCAGCGTCCAATCACGAAGCGGTGGCACCCTCAACGGCTTCACGGCTATCGATGACCTTGTCGATCAAACCGAAGTCGCGTGCCTCGTCCGAAGTCATGAAATGGTCGCGGTCGAGCGTCTTTTCAATGGTCTCGTAGTCCTTGCCCGTGTGCTTGACATAGACTTCGTTGAGACGACGCTTGAGCTTGATGATGTCCTGGGCGTGGCGTTCGATGTCCGAAGCCTGGCCCTGGAAGCCGCCCGAAGGCTGGTGGACCATGATGCGGGCATTCGGGGTGGCGAAGCGCATGTCCTTGTGGCCGGCGCAAAGCAGCAGCGAGCCCATCGAGGCGGCCTGGCCGATGCACAGCGTCGAAACCGCCGGCTTGATGAATTGCATGGTGTCGTAGATCGCCATGCCCGAAGTCACCACGCCGCCGGGCGAGTTGATATAGAGGCTGATCTCTTTCTTCGGGTTCTCGGCTTCGAGGAACAGCAGCTGGGCGCAAACCAGCGTCGCCATGCCGTCTTCGACCGGGCCGGTGATGAAGATGATGCGCTCCTTGAGCAGGCGCGAAAAGATATCGTAGGCGCGCTCGCCCCGGTTGGTCTGCTCGACCACCATCGGAACGAGGTTCATGTATGTTTCGACGGGGTTCTTCATCGACTATCCCTTTATCGAGATGGGATTCCGGCTCCGGGCGGGCAGAATCGGTTCAGAGGCTTTGCCCTGTAAATAGGATGCCGCGTCATCATTGTGCAAGGCCGGTAAAGGGGCTTGATTTCAGCTGCCGCTAACTTTCGGCAAGCGCTGGCTCAATGGCCGCGCCCCCCGTCACCCTCCCCTGACTCGACAAATGAGCCGAACCTGCGATGCGATCGTCTGGCACTTGAGCCATTCTTCGCGCCAATCAGTCGAGATCGGCAAGGAATCTGCGTCCGTCACAGATTTCGCCACCGATGCGGCTCATACACCATACATCAAACTCGCGGTGCAAAGATATTTCCGGGACCTCTTCGGTTGCTGTAACTGAAGGCAATAGCTGACAACAATGGCGAAACATGCTGGTCGACCTAAATTTCGTAATACTCCTGGCTATCTACGCACCTCTACTACTGGCGACCTTTGGCCTGGCAGTGGCAAGGTGGCCGATTTCCTTTGCAGTGTTCACACTAAACGCCTGCCTGATCGCCGCGATGCTGCATGGGCCTTTGATTGCGTCGGATGACCGCCTGGGCTTGGCCAGACTCGTTGCAAGCGCATTGGTTTTCGGGCTCGTCGCGATGTTTGTTGCGGGGTCAATGCTGCTTCTATTCCGCGCGGCGAAAACGCCGACCTCTCACCACGATGAAATATTGGCCTTGCTGGCCGCAGTTCCAGCCATCCTAATGCTCCTGTTTGGACTCGGCATCTTCAGCCGCTGGCGAGGAGACGTGGTTTTCGCGCTGCTCACGGCTTGCGCAGTGTTGTCGTTGCAGCAGGCGATTTGGCGTAGTCGCAAAGAGTCGAGGCCACTATCCGAAGACCCCTACGGTATCGCATGCATGGTAGTCGCAGCGACCGCGAGCGCCTCGATTGCCCTCGCCGGCTTCACCGCATCTGTTGTTCTCGAAAAGGCGCAAAGGAGCGCAAGCGGTCGCCCATATTGCATTCAATCGGGCGCACGGACCGCTGGCAACATTTTGGACTTATCGCTGCTTACCTTCCGCGAGCCGCGCTACCAAGGCCAAAGCGGCCCGAACTTCCTGAGAAATCATGGTCTTTTGATCGTGGATTCCGGCGTCCGGTACGACATGCAAAACTGGTCTTATCGCAGCCAAGCATTTCTACCAGAGTCCCTGGCCGAGCATCCAAACCCTACCACCCGGCCACAGGTCGTTTGCGAGCCGCACTGACGAGCCTTAGAGCGGGAGGCCATCAAGCGATGCTTGGCACTCAAGGGTCTGGACGTAACTTGAAAAGGGCAAGACCCGTGACGCAAGCCAAGGACGACCAGACGATCAAGTTCTACGCGAACGAGGCAGAAGCCTATACGACGCGGGGCGAACCGGCGAACAGGCGCCACCTTCGCACCTTCATGGCGCGCCTGCCGATGGGAGCCCGCGTGCTCGAACTTGGCTGCGGCGCCGGGCAGGACAGCGAAGCGATGCTGGCGAGCGGTTTCGATGTCATGCCGACCGATGGCACGCCCGAGATCGCTGCCGCCGCCGCGAAACGCCTCAGACGACCGGTCAAGGTGTTGCTCTTCGAGGACATCGACGACCAAGACAGCTACGACGGCGTCTGGGCCAATGCCTGCCTGTTGCATGTGCCGCGCCCTCAACTGCCTTCGATCGTCCGTCGGGTGCATGCAGCGCTCAAGCCGGGTGGCGTATTCTACGCCAGCTTCAAGGCCGGCCAAGCCGAAGGACGCGATCGCTTCGGAAGGTATTACAATTACCCGTCTCCCGAATGGTTGGCACAGGCCTATGGCACGGAGCGCTGGAGTGCCCTGGAGATCGGCCGGGAAACCGGAAGCGGCTATGACGGCCAGCCGACGGACTGGCTTCATGCCGTCGCCACCAAGGCCGGCTAATTCGAACCAAATGGAATGCCCGCGATGAATGATCCGACCCAAACGAACAAACACTGGTCCAAGGTGGAGTACCTGCACGAGACCGTCCGAAATCCGAACATCCGCATTCGCGGGACGCACAGCTATTACAGCAATGCGTGGACGGGATCGTTCGAAGACAGCGTAGTGCGCTACCTCTATGGCGACGACTACAGCCTGAAGGCGTGGGAACCGGCATGGCCGATCGACCAACTGCATATTGGCGACTATGTCTGCATCGGTGCCGAGGCGGTGATCCTGCTCGGCGGGAACCACACGCACCGGACGGACTGGTTCAGCCTCTATCCCTTCGCTGAATTCATCGTCGACGCCTATGCCGGCAAGGGCGACACGGTCATCGCCGACGGCGCCTGGATCGGCATGCGTGCCATGATCATGCCTGGTATCACCATCGGCGAAGGCGCGATCGTCGCGTCAGGCGCGATCGTCACCAAGGACGTGGCGCCCTACACGATCGTTGCGGGCAATCCGGCAGTGCCGATCAAGACGCGTTTCCCCCAGGCCACCCTCGACCGGCTGCTGGAGCTGAAGGTCTACAGTTGGACGGCGGAGAAATTCGAGGCGCTGAAACCGCTGCTTTGCGCAAGCGAGATCGACGCACTGGCAAGCGCCTCGGCAAAATATGACGACGGGCGGGCGTGACTGTTCAGACGCGGATCACGTATTCCTTGCGAGTCGTTTCAAGCACTTCCCAGCTTCCCTTGAAGCCGGGCCTGAGCACGAAACTGTCGCCGGCACGCACGGTGCGGGTCTCGCCGCCCTCCTCGGCAAGCACCGAAACGCCCGACAGGATGTGGCAGAACTCCCATTCGTCGTATTCGATGCGCCACTTGCCGGGGGTCGCCTCCCATATGCCGGCATAGAGGCCGCCTTCGGCTTCCTCGGCGTTCCAGGTGCGGAATTTCGGATCGCCGGAGATCAGCCGGCCTTCCGCCGGAGCACCGGCTTCCGGCTCGATGCCATCGGTCTCGATCGTCAGGAATCTCGGCAAGTCCACCCCCAGGATGCAAAAATGGCCCCGGCTTGGGGCCGGGGCCACTGTTGCATGACCGATCAGACCTTGGCCAGCGCCTGTTCGAGGTCGGCGATGACGTCGCTGACGTCCTCGATGCCGACCGACAGGCGGACGACGTCAGGGCCAGCGCCAGCCGCCACCTTCTGCTCGTCGGAGAGCTGGCGGTGGGTGGTGGAGGCCGGATGGATGACGAGCGACTTGGTGTCGCCGATGTTGGCAAGGTGCGAGAACAGCTCGAGGCCCTCGACAAACTTGACGCCGGCCTGGTAGCCGCCCTTGAGGCCGAAGGTGAAGACGGCACCAGCGCCCTGCGGCGAGTACTTCTTCATCAGCGCGTGGTTCTTGTCGCTCTTGAGGCCGGGATAGGCGACCCATTCGACCTTGGGATGGTCGGAGAGCCAGCCGGCGACGGTGAGCGCATTGTCGCAATGGCGCTGCATGCGCAGCGGCAGCGTCTCCAGGCCGGTGAGGATCAGGAACGCGTTGAATGGCGAGATCGCCGGGCCGAGATCGCGCAGGCCGAGCACGCGCGCGGCGATGGCAAAGGCGAAGTTGCCGAAGGTTTCGTGCAGCACGACGCCGCCATATTCGGGGCGTGGCTCCGACAGCATCGGGTACTTGCCCGACTTCGACCAGTCGAAGGTGCCGCCGTCGACGATGACGCCGCCGATCGAATTGCCGTGGCCGCCGATGAACTTGGTCAGCGAATGCACGACGATGTCGGCGCCGTGCTCGATCGGGCGGATCAGATACGGGCTCGCCAGCGTGTTGTCGACGATCAGCGGCAGGCCATGCTTGCGGGCAATGTCCGCCACCTTCTCGATGTCGACGAAGATGCCGCCGGGATTGGCAAGGCTCTCGATGAAGATCGCCTTGGTCTTGCCGTCGATGTGCTTTTCGAAACCAGCGAGATCGTTGGTGTCGGCCCAGCGGACCTCCCAGCCGAAGTTCTTGAAGGCGTGGCCGAACTGGTTGATCGAGCCGCCGTAGAGCTTGTTGGCTGCGATGAAATTGTCGCCCGGGCGCATCAGATTGTGGAACACCAGCATCTGCGCCGCATGGCCGGAGGCGGTAGCGAGCGCTGCCGTGCCGCCTTCGAGGGCCGCGATACGCTCTTCGAGCACGGCCTGGGTCGGGTTCATGATGCGGGTGTAGATGTTGCCGAAAGCCTTCAGCCCGAACAGCGAAGCGGCGTGGTCGGCGTCATCGAAGACATAGGACGTGGTCTGGTAGATCGGCGTGGCGCGCGCGCCAGTGGCCGGATCGGGTTTCGCGCCGGCATGGACGGCAAGCGTGTTGAAGCCCGGGGTACGCTGGGACATGGTTCTCTCCAAAGACTAGGTCCATCAAATTCGGCTGACATCTTTGGCGGAGCCCGCGACGGAATGCAAAGACGAAAATTTCAGACTGGCTGGTAGTCGTGGACGAAATTTCCGCGTGCCGCCCGAAAGCAACGCCTGCCGCTGTTTATTTTGCGCGGATGCCGAAACTCTGGAAGCCTTGCCGCATCACCGGCCGCTTCGACGACAGCACGCCGGAATTGACGCCTGTCCAGCCAATCTCGCCGGCCAGTCGGGCATATTCGATCTTGGGGCAGCGGTTCATGACCACCTTGATGCCTGCGGCTTCGGCGCGCGCGGCAGCCTCGTCATGGCGAACTGTCAGTTGCATCCAGACGACCGCGGGCAGCGGGTCGAGCCTGAGCACGTCGTCAATGATGGCAGGCACGGCGCTCGACGCCCGGAAGATGTCGACCATGTCGATCGCCACGGGAATGTCAGCGAGGCCGGCATAGGTCATGCGGCCGAGGATTTCCTTGCCGGCGTGGCCCGGATTGACCGGGTAGACGTCGTAGCCCTTGGCGATGAGGTATTTGGTAACGAAATAGCTCGGACGGACGTCGTTGGCCGACGCGCCGACGACGGCGATGGTGCGGACCGAATTCAGGATTCCGGCGATGTAGGCATCGTCGTAGGTGTCGTGGTTCATGGCCGTCCTCGTTCGAGGCTGGATACCGCCTTTCGGCAATGGCCGCAAATCCGACAGGGCAGGCTGTGCCTTACGGCAGCGAGATGCTGCCATCCTCGGCGATCGCGAAGTCGGGATTGTGGGCGACTTCCCAGAGATGGCCTTCGGTATCGGCAAAATAGCCATACCAGCCGCCCCAGAAGGCGCGCTGCGCCTGCTTGACGATGTGGCCGCCGGCCTTCTCTGCCGCGGCGAGAATTTCGTCCACTTCGGCTTCGGTGCGCGTGTTGTAGGCCAGCGAGACGCCGGAAAAGCCGCCCTTGCCGCCGGCAATGCCCGCGTCGGACGACAGGTGCTCGCGCCCCCAGAGACCGAGCACCAGGCCACCCATCTGGAAGAAGGCGACGCCTTCGGTGATCGACTGATTGCGCTTGAGCCCCATCGCCTCATAGAAGCGCGCGGCGCGGTCGAGATCGTCGACCCCCAGGGTCACGAGAGAAATCCGCGGTTCCACGTCTATTCTCCCTTCCACTCCGGCTGGCGCTTGGCGAGGAAGGCGCCAATGCCCTCCTCGGCGTCGCTTGCCAGCATGTTTTCGACCATCACCCGGGCGGCATGGTCATAAGCCTCGACGAGCCCCATCTCGGCCTGGGCGTAGAACGCCTCCTTGCCGATCTTCAGTGTCGAAGGCGATTTGGAAACAATGGTTTGGGCGTATTTTCCGACAATGTGATTCAGGTACTCGCGCGGCACCACACGGTTGACCAGGCCGAAGTCGCGCGCGGTCGTGGCGTCGATCGTCTCGCCGGTCAGCAGCATTTCCATCGCCTGCTTGCGCGAGACGTTGCGCGACAGCGCCACCATCGGCGTCGAGCAGAACAGGCCGATGTTGATGCCCGGCGTGCAGAAGGCAGCCTGATCGGTGGCGATGGCAAGGTCGCAGCTGGCGACCAGTTGCAGTCCGGCTGCGGTCGCCAGACCGTCGACTTCGGCGATGACGGGCTTGGGGTGGCGCACGATCGACTGCATCAGCGCCGAACAGCGCGACATGGTCAGCTCGAAAAAGGCACGTCCGCGATCGGCATCGCCCCTGTGCGCCGTCATCTCCTTGAGATCGTGGCCGGCGCAGAACACGTTGCCCTGGGCCGCGAGCACGATGACGCGCACAGCCTTGTCGTCGCGGGCGCCGTCCAGCTGAGCCTGGAGTGCAGTCATTGTCTCTATCGAAAGGGCATTTGCCGGCGGATTGGCGAGCACGAGGCGCAGGACGCCCTTGTCCAGACTCGAACGCACCGGACCTTCCGGTACGCTGCGCTTGATGGCGACGATTTCGGCCATGATGCCCCCAAGTGAACTCAATGCGGCGAAAGGAGAATCGCCAGCCTCGAATTTGGAGAATATACGCTTGCACTCAAGTTTTGGTTCCCAACTATGTGCCTGCAGCGAATCCAAAGGTTCGCACGAGATGCAGAAAAGTGGTGCGGGAGCCCGCAAGCCGATGGAAAGAGCCAATGCCTGAGCAGCACGGATTGACGCCGACGATGACGGCGCAGGAGGTCAACCGCCTCCTGAAGGAAGTCTACCCCCAGCTCAACGAGCACTATGATTTCTACCAGGTGACGGAGGTCTTCCCCGGGGGCTGCACGGTCCGGCTCAACGCCGACGAACGCCATCTCCGGCCGGGCGGGACGGTTTCGGGGCCATCGCTTTTCACGCTCGCCGACATTGGCGGCTATGTCTGTGTGCTCAGCCACGCCGGTCCGGACGCGCTGTCGGTGACGACCAACCTCAACATCAACTTCATGCGCAAGGCCGAAGCCGGTCCGATCGACGGCCACTGCCGCATCCTGAAGCTGGGCAGGAGCCTGATGGTGTTCGATATCGACATCGTCGCAGGGCCCGACCAGCAGACCGTGGCACATGCAACCGGCACCTACTCGATCCCGCCGAAGCGACCAACCGGTGCGGTAAAATAATACCGCACTACTATCGTATTGTTTTTGCTATCTTTAATGAGATGGCACCCGTTTCGATGCGCTTGACGGGCCAGCCGCCCTCGCCTATAAGCCCAACCAAAGCAGCGGCCCCGTTCGGGTCGCCGTTTTGTTATTGGCGGCAGGGACAGCCTTCGCCAATGAAAGCAACAAGAAACGCCTTCTCCGGAAGGTCCCAAACGAAAGCATGTAACCATGGCAACCTTTTCGCAGAAGCCTGCGGACGTGGTGAAGAAGTGGGTGCTGATCGACGCCGAGGGTCTCGTCGTCGGCCGTCTCGCCACCATCGTCGCCAACATCCTCCGCGGCAAAAACAAGCCCACCTTCACGCCCCACGTCGACGACGGTGACAACGTCATCATCATCAACGCCGACAAGGTCGTGTTCACCGGCAAGAAGTTCACCGACAAGGTGTATTACTGGCACACCGGCCACCCCGGCGGCATCAAGGAGCGCACCGCGCGCCAGCTGCTCGAAGGCCGTTTCCCCGAGCGCGTTCTCGAGAAGGCGGTTGAGCGCATGATCCCGCGCGGCCCGCTCGGCCGTCGCCAGATGAAGAACCTTCGCGTCTATGCAGGCGCCGAACATCCGCATGTCGCTCAGCAGCCTGTGACGCTCGACGTCGGCGCGCTGAACGCCAAGAACAAGAAGGCGTCGTAATCATGGCTGATCTCAGCTCGCTCGCAGAACTCGGCACTGTCGCTGCCGCCGCACAGCCGGCAGCTCCGGTCCACGTCCAGAAGCTCGACAAGAGCGGCCGCGCCTATGCCACCGGCAAGCGCAAGGACGCCATCGCCCGCGTCTGGGTGAAGCCCGGCTCCGGCAAGATCGTCGTCAACGGCAAGGAATTCGCGGCCTACTTCGCCCGTCCCGTGCTGCAGATGATCCTGAACCAGCCGATCGTCGCGGCAAACCGCGTCGGCCAGTACGACATCATCGCCACCGTCGTCGGCGGCGGTCTGTCGGGCCAGGCCGGTGCCGTTCGTCACGGCATCTCCAAGGCGCTGACCTACTACGAGCCGACGCTGCGCGGCGTGCTCAAGAAGGGCGGCTTCCTGACCCGCGACAGCCGTACCGTCGAGCGTAAGAAGTACGGCAAGGCCAAGGCCCGTCGTAGCTTCCAGTTCTCGAAGCGCTAAGCGCCTCGGGACCTGCAGTTTTCGGAAAGGCCGCCTTCGGGCGGCCTTTTCTTTTTGCATGCCGTCCGGCCATGGCTGACGTATGATCCTTGCGCAGATGCCGAACAGCCCGGATGGGAGATCTCGATGGTCCGCATGCTCGCATTGGCCCTCGCGGTGGCTTTCGCCGCTCCCGCCACGACGGTGGATGCGGCCACCAACAAGTTCCTGAAACGGTCGTCGCAGTTCGATACCTGCTGGATGCGGGCCCATGACAGGGCGCTGGAAAAAGGCGCCGATGCAAGAAAAGCTGCCAGGAAGGCCGACAGCCGCTGCAAGAAGCAGGGCCGAAGGATGCTCAAGGAAGGCGGCTCGAAATATTCGCTCAAGGACCGGCGCAAGGCTCTTCGGAGATCCAGCGAGTACTAGCCGACAGCGCTCGCACCGCCATCGCACCCGTCAGTTAGTTGGCGCCGGGGCATCGCCCGTTGCCGCGGCCACCGATTCGTCGGCGTCGGCATAGGGCACGCGATAGCCATTGGCTGCCAGCCAATCGATGGCCGCCCCTGGTTCGTCGGTCTGGATCATGGTGGCGCCGCGCTCCGCCCAGAAGCCGAACACGTCGTTGGGAAAACCTGCCGCGACAGCCAGTTCGTCGCCACGACCGCCGGAGAGATAGCCGCCCGGCTTGTTGACGATGGCGTGGGTGTCGACCCAGATGTGCCAGTTGTCGCGGATGGACGCCGCCCTCACCCTGGCCGAAAACAGCGGTCCGCCTGTTTCCGTCATCTTGTCGGCGTTGCCGCGCCAGGTGATCAATTCGACAGCCCGCGCCGAGAAGGCCCGCCCCGCCGCCGCGATGAAGCCGGCATCGCGCACCGCGTCGTCGGCGATGATCGGCATGAACTGGAAGCCGCTGCCGACCCGACTCATGGTTTCCTTGACCGAAGCCAGGCGTTCGGCGCTCCAGAGATTCGCCTTGACCACGACTTGCTCCTCCATGCCCATGGCTCGCGCCAGCGCCACCATGTCGGCGAGGTCGGCCGTCTCCAGCTTGTTGTCGAGATTGACCAGGATCCTGCCCTTGGTGACCGCAAGCATTTCCCGCAGTGTCGGCACCGTCTCGCCGGTCACGGCACCGGTGCCTTCGACGACGAGTCGGCAGCGCCTGAGTTCGTCCATGGTGCGGGCAATGACCTCGCCCCTGCAGTTGGTGGTCCGGTCGAGCCAGCTATCATGCATGACGATCAACTCGCCGTCCTTCGAACGGCGGATGTCGATCTCGACCATTTCGGCGCCCGAGGCGATGACGCCGCGGATCGAGGCGATGGAATTTTCGGGATAGCGCGACTTGCCTGCTTCCAGCCCGCCGCCGCGATGGGCAACGACCATGACGTGGTCGCGCCAACGATTGGCATTCTCGTAGCGTTCGAGGATCTGCTCGACGCGGGAGCCGGCATGGCTCGCGGTGGCAAGACCGAGTGCAAGGAGTAGCGAGGCTGTGCCTGCCAGGACTGTCCGCATTGGAATCGCTCCACGCTAGAGGATGCGTGCAACGACTTACCCAGCTGCGGTGACAGGGGCGTGTAGGGCAGATGACATTCAAATGACCGGAGAAAATGCGGGCAATGGCCGGAGAAAGCGCGGGTTGCGGGGCTGTCATACGCCGGACGCGACGGGGCTGGCATCTTGCGCCCTGCTTCTGTAGTTCTTGCGCCTCGCATTCCGATAGACCGACTGAGGAGACTGCCCATGCCCGCTTCATCGATCGATCACGCCTTTACCGCGCGGACGAACACCGGCCGTTCGAGTGATCCGACCTATGCAGGGGCATTGTCTTTCATGCGCCGCAAATATTCGAAGAACGTCAACGGCGCCGACGCGGTCGTCTGGGGTATTCCGTTCGATGCCGCGGTGACCAACCGGCCGGGCGCGCGCTTCGGGCCGCAGGCAATCCGCCGCGCTTCGGCGATCTTCGACTGCGACCCGCAATATCCGTTCAACCGCGACCTGTTCGACGATCTGTCGGTCATCGACTATGGCGACTGCCTGCTCGACAGCGGCAACCACCAGAAGACGCCCGGCGCCATCGAGCGCGAGGCGGCCAAGATCCTGAAGTCGGGCGCCTTCCTGCTGACGCTCGGCGGCGACCATTACGTCACCTGGCCGGTGCTGAAGGCGCATGCCGCGATCCACGGCCCGATGGCGCTGGTGCAGTTCGACGCCCACCAGGACACCTGGCCTGACGACGGCAAGCGCATCGACCACGGTTCGTTTGTCGGCCGCGCGGTGAAGGACGGCATCATCGACCCCGACCGCTCGATCCAGATCGGCATCCGGACGCACGCGCCGGAAGACTTCGGCATCAAGATCCTCTACGGCCACGAGGTCGAGGAGATGCGCGCCGCCGACATCGCCTATGCCATCGCCGAGCGCACCGGCGGCAAGAAGACCTATGTCACCTTCGACATCGACTGCCTCGACCCGGCCTACGCGCCCGGCACCGGCACGCCGGTGGCAGGCGGCCCGTCGTCGGCCAAGATCCTTTCGGTGCTGCGCCAGATGACCCAGATCGATATTGTCGGCGCCGACATCGTGGAGGTTGCACCGGCCTACGACCATGCCGATATTACCGCCATCGCCGGATCGACGGTCGCGATGCACTATCTCGGCCTGCTGGCTGAACGGAAGGCACGAGACAACGGCTGAGGCGATGAATCAACGGCTTGCCGAATTGAGTCCGATTTTAGCCACAACCCTCTGACACTGCTTATTTTTCGACGGAACGACAGACAATGAAACCGAAAATCTTCATCGACGGCGAGCACGGCACCACTGGCCTCCAGATCCGCACGCGGCTCGCTGCGCGCGACGATCTGGCCGTCCTGTCCATTCCGGAGGCCGAGCGCCGCAACGTCGACCTCCGAGCCGAGCGTCTGCATGAGGCCGACGTCGCCATCCTGTGCCTGCCCGACGATGCATCCAAGGAAGCGGTGCGCATCCTGGAAGGCAACAACTCGACGCGCGTGATCGACACGTCGACGGCGTACCGCACCCATCCCGACTGGGCCTATGGCTTTGCCGAAATGGACGCGGCCCAGCGCCAGCGCATCGCCGATGCGCGGCTGGTCGCCAACCCGGGCTGCTATCCCACCGGCGCCATTTCGCTCGTCCGGCCCCTGGTCGCGGCAGGCATCCTGCCCGCCGACTATCCGGTCAGCGTCAACGCCGTCTCGGGCTATACCGGCGGCGGCAAGCAGATGATCGCCCAGATGGAAGACCCAAGCCGCGAGGATCACATCGCCTCGCCGCATTTCCTCTACGGGCTGCCACTGACGCACAAGCACGTCGCCGAGATGAAGCAGCACGGCCTGCTCGAGCGGCGGCCGATCTTTGCGCCGTCGGTCGGCCGCTTCGCCCAGGGCATGATCGTGCAGGTGCCGCTGCACCTCGCCGATCTCAACGGAGCGGTGTCGATGGGCGACATCCACGCCAGGCTCGCTTCGCACTATGCCGGGCAGGACATCGTCGAAGTCGTGCCGCTGGCAACGAGCGCCAAGCTCGCTCGCCTCGACCCGACCGAACTGGCCGACAGCGACCGCATGAAGCTCTACGTCTTCGGCACCGAGGGCGAAGGCCAGGTCAATCTCGTCGCCCTGCTCGACAATCTCGGCAAGGGTGCCTCGGGTGCGGCGGTGCAGAACATGGACCTGATGCTCGGGCTCAAGCACTAAAGTGGATCAGGCTGTCTTTCCGGCGCGCTGGAACGTCACCGATCCGCAGCTTATCGCCGAGACGTTTTCCAGCCGCATCTGGAAGGTGCGGCGGGCAGACGGCACTCCAGCCGTCGTCAAGGCGCTCAAGCCTTTCGACGACGTCGCCGACGAGCTTCGCGGCGCGCATTACCTGTCGTGGCGCGGTGGCATGGGAGCAGTCCGGCTGCTGGGCTTAGAGGGGCACGACATGCTTCTCGAATATGCCGGCGACCGGCTGCTGACCTATGAGTTGAACGAACATGGGGACCGCCATGCGACAGACATCGCCAACGAGGCGATGGCAAGGCTGTTGTCGCCGTCCGACACCCCTCCTCCCGCCGATTTGCAGCCATTGAGAGAACGCTACGCGAGCCTGTTCAAGAAGGCCAACGGCGATCGCGACGCCGCTGCGGAAAGCCCCTATGTCGAGGCCGCCACGATTGCCGAGCGCCTGCTGTCAAATCCGCACGAATTGCGCGTGCTGCACGGCGACCTGCACCACGACAACATCCTGCTTGGCGAGCGCGGCTGGCTGGTGATCGATCCCAAGGGCCTGATTGGCGACCCGGCCTTCGACGCGGCAAACCTGTTCTACAATCCGCTGTACCGGCACGACCTCAGCCTCGACCCCGAACGGGTCGCCTACATGGCCGAGACATTCGCAAGGACGCTGGGCCAGCGTCCCGACGCGATCCTCGACCATGCCATCGCCTGGGGCTGCCTGTCGGCGTCCTGGCATGCCGAAGACAACAACGCCGAGGACGAGCAGAGCGAACTCGCGGTCGTGGAAGCGATCCGCAAGGTGCGCTCTAGCTTCTGACTTCCACGTCGTTTTCCAGGGGATAGGCGCCCTTGGTGCCGCGCCAATGGGCGGTGGCGAAAATTAGTACGAGAAGCGCAAAACCCTGGTGCAGCAGCGCCCAATGCATGTGCGCCTGCGCAAGCAGGGTGCCGACGCCGATCGCGCCCTGCCCCAGGATCAGCAGCGCAAGCAGCCAAGCCCGGCGCGCATGCGTCGACGCCGGCGCTACGCGCATCGTCGAAAACGCGTGCCACAGGGCCACCACCAGGACCGTGTAGGCAAAAATGCGGTGGACGAACTGGACCGTCTTGGGGCTTTCGAAGAAATTGCGCCAGAGCGGCTCGATGACGAGCAGGTCGCCGGGGATGATGGCGCCATCCATCAGCGGCCAGGTGTTGTAGCTGAGGCCGGCGTGCAGGCCGGCGACCAGCGCGCCGAGATAGATCTGGAACATGACCAGCAGCACCATGATGCCCGAAAAGCGCTGGACGCGGCGATCGGCGGGCTTTTCCGAATAGCTTGCCAGCCCGCGCGCGATGTAGGCGACGGCCATGACGATGATGCAGGCGAAGGTCAGGTGGATTGCAAGGCGGTACTGGCTGACCGAAACCCGCTCCGAAAGCCCCGAGGCAACCATCCACCAGCCGATGAAGCCCTGGAAACCGCCAAGCGCCAGAAGACCGACGAGACGCGGCTTGAGACGGCGCTCAAGGCGGCCGGAAAGCCAGAAGAAGGCGAGCGGAATGGCAACGAGGAAGCCGACGCCGCGGGCGAGCAGGCGATGCGCCCACTCCCACCAGAAAATGCCCTTGAACTCGTCAACGGTCATGCCCTTGTTGACCTGCTCGTATTGCGGGATCTGCTGGTACTTTTCGAACTCTTCCTGCCATTCGGCCTGGTTGAGCGGCGGGATGACGCCGTGGATGGGCTTCCATTCGGTGATGGAAAGTCCCGAGCCGGTCATGCGCGTGGCGCCGCCGACCATGACGAGAGCGAACAGGACCAAGAGCACGACGTAGAGCCAGCCGCGTACGAGCGCGCGGTTGCGCAGTTCCCGGTTTCGCTCGGCAAGCGGTGCGGCAGTGTTGGTCATGGCAGACATTGCGATCGTTCCCGGCTCGTTCGAAACCGCGGGACTGGTGGACCATAGTGGCCCCGCTGGCAAGTTCGGCCCACGCGACACGCCGTCGCGCCGCGCCGCCTCGGCAGTTGCGCCGCCTGGCCAGAGCGACTATGCGAAGCCTGGACAAAGGATGAAGAAATGCCCGTTCGCGTCAAGAAGCTGATCGGCACCGTGCTGCTGGTGCTGCTGGTGATCGTCTACTCGCTGGTGGCGACGATGGTTGCCGTCGCGCAGCTGTCGCAATCGGGCCCGGTCGTCCACCTCGCCTTCTTCTTCTTCAGCGGCCTGCTGTGGATCCTGCCGGCAATGTGGATCATCAAATGGATGCTCAAGCCGTCCAAGGCCGCCGGCCGCTAGCCGTCAGACCGTAACCACCCGCCGGCCGCGATTTGCCAAAAGCGTCGTCGCGCCCGACAGCATCGCCCGCATTGCCGCCAGATCCTGGTGCCTGCCATTGACCGACAGCCTGGGAAGGGCATGCAGGCTCCCGGCATGCTCGGGCCGCAGGATGCCGTGGCGCGTCGTCACCGCCGAGAGATAGCCTGCTTCGCGCGCCAGTTCGGTCTCGCGCAAACCCGCCGCCGCCGGATAGCCATAGGGATAGGCGAAATGGCGAGGTGCAAAGCCCAGCTCAGCCTCGATCATGCTGCGCGAGCGGTACATTTCACGCACTGCGGCTTCCCTGCTCAGGCGCTTGAGATTGTAGTGGTGTACCGTATGCGCGCCGATGGTGAGCAGCGGATGCGCGGCACATCGCCTGATCTCGTCCCAGGTCATCAGCAGCTTGCTGTTAAGCGCGGCGGCGTCGACGCCGGCTTGGGCAGCCCATCGACGCAGGACTGTGCGCTGGTCTTCCTCGCGCACTTCGCTGGTGATGTGGGCCGACAGGCGCCGGAAAGCGTTTGCTCGCCCTTCCGCCGTCGAGCAATCGAGCTTCATCTCGCCATCCGGCATGGCTACAGAGAGCGGCTTTGCCGCCTCGACGATATCGTCGAGCACTTCCCACCAGAGATCGGCATCGCCGCCGGTCAGGCCCGGGGCGACGTAGATGGTCATCGGTGCCGCATGGGTTTCCAGAACGGGGAGCGCCTCGGTCAGGTTGTCGCGATAGGCATCGTCGGCGGTCAATGCCACAAACTGGCCGCCCCTGCCCGGCGAACGCAGGCGCGCAACGGCCTCGTCCATGGAGACGAAGGCATGACCCAAGCGCTTCATCTCACCGATCAGCGCGTCGAGGAACTGGGGCGTGATGCTGAGATGGCGGTTGGGCCCGTCCGGCCGACCAGAGAAGGCGGTGACACGGTGCAGCATCAGGATTGCGCCAACGCCGCCCACAAGAGGCTTGGCCAAGGCGCCCAGGCCGGCATGTCCGATCAGCAGGAAAGCCAGCTTACGGGCTGCGTCGATCATTCCTTCACCTTTGGCGCATAGGCTTGGCTGCATCGAACACGCAGGGGACGCGTCCTGTATGCCGATGAATAGCCGGCAAGGATTGAAGTATGGTTGACGCTGCCGCAGACCGCGAGATGCTGACGCGCCAAGTCGCGACTTCCGGCAATGCGATGAGTGCAGTCGCGGTCGCAGCCTCCTCCGAGGCCATGGCGGCCTATGGCAGGCTGGCCAGCGTTGCGGGACCATCGCAGAGCGCGGAATGGGCAGCCGCATGGACCGAAACACACACCGTCGATGCGCTAATTGCCACATTGAGCGCCAAGGGACGCCCGGTGCTCTCGGTAACCCTGGAAGTGACCCGCGAAGGGCCGTTCCGCATCGCACGCTTTCTCAGCGGCAAGCACGCGAACGGCAATTTTCCGGCCGTGGACCGGACCTGGCCGGCGACGGCGAGCGCCGCCGCGATCGAAACGCTCGTTGGCTCGATCCGGCGGGCGCGGCCTGATATCGACATCGTCGCGTTCGACCGCCTGATTACCGAATTCGACGGGCTGCCAAATCCGCTGCTCAAGCTGGCTTCCACGCCAAGCCCCAACGTTGCCCTTGCCGTCAATCTCGACGGCGGCTTCGAGGCTGTTCTGGCTCGCACCAGCGGCAAGAGAAAACGCAAGCGGCATCGCAGCCAGGAACGGAAATACGAAACCGTGGGTGGTGCCCGCCGCATCGTTGCCACCACCGAAGCGGATGCGAACGCCATGCTGGACGCCTTCTTCGCCATGAAGGAGCAGCGTTTTGGCGCGATGGGCATTGTCGACGTCTTCGCCGACGCCAGCGTCCGCACGTTCTTCCGCAAGCTGTTTGCCGATGCGCTGCAGAAAGATCCGCCGCCGTTTGTCCTGCACGGGCTGGAGGTCGGCGGAAAGTACCGTGCCGTCACCGGATCGAGCCGGGCCGGGAACCGCCTGGTCTGCGAGTTCGGCGCCATCGCCGACGACGAGCTGGCCTTTGCCAGCCCCGGCGAATACCTTTTCTTCGACAACATATCCGAAGCCTGCGACCAGGGCTTCGACATCTACGATTTCAGTGTCGGCGACGAGCCGTACAAGCGCCAGTGGTGCGACGTCGAAATCCAGCACTCGGACGTTCTGGTGCCGTTGACGGTGAAGGGCCGGCTCTATGCGCTGGCCCTGAAATCGATCTCGCGGCTCAAGAGCGCGGTCAAGAACAACGCCAGGCTCTGGGCAATGCTCAAGCGGCTGAGGTCAGGCGTGCGCGGCAAGGACGCCCCCGCCGCCGAGGAAGACTAGGCCGCCGAGCGTGTCGGCAGTGGCGTCGTCGGCAAGTCGTGGCCGACCGGCGTCACCAGGATGACGTCCTCGTAGCCACCGGCGCGCAGGCCGTCGGCCACATCGGCGATCTCGTCGTCATGCTGAAGGAAGCTGACCAGCACCTCGGTGCCATCGCCGACCAGGCGCCTGATCTCGTCGGCATCGGCCGGGCCACACTCGACAACCACCAGATCATAGGCCGTCGTCAGCGATTCCATGATGATCGGCAGGCGATCGGCGGCACGCATCGCGCGCGCCGGATCGGCGGTGCCCACCGGCATGACATCGCAGTCCGAATAGTGGTCGGCGCGGATGACGTCGCTGAACTGGGCTTCAGAGGCAAGGAGGTTGGTGATGCCGGGATAGCGGCCACCGTCGAGCATCGGCCGAGACGCCGCACCTGACGCGGTCAGATCCAGCAACAACACGCGCAGTCCCGTGTCGGCCACTTCGCGGGCCACCAGGACGGCCGTCGCTGCCGCATCGTCCCCCTCGGGCGAAATGAAGATGGCGCGTGCGGCACCGCCGGCGATGAGCCTTTCGGCTGCCGTCTCGATGCTGATGCCGGCATGGGGCTGGGTCGGCGTCGCGGCGACGAGCGGCTCCTCGTCGTCAAGCGTCTGGATTTCGGGCTGCGTGTCTTCATATTCGACGGCGACGGCCGGCTCGCCGGCGTCATCCCACGACTGCGGCTCCGCTTCGTCGGGCAGGCTTGCCGCGCGGCGCGCCGGCATGGCGACCTGCGTCACCGGCGTTACGCGGGATCCGGCAGCGGGGCGCATGGCACGGCCGGAGAACAGTTCACGCAGCAGCGTGAAGATTGCCATCAGCAGCAGCGAACCGACGAAGGCTGCGCCGACGATCGGCACGATCTTCGGGAAGTAGGATTCGGACGGCACGATGGCGCGCGAAAAGACGCGCGCGTCGACCGGCAGATAGTTGCGGTCCTGGCGCGAGGAGGCCTCGCGGTAGCGGGTGAGATAGGATTCGAGCAGCGCACGCTGGGCCGCCGCCTCGCGCTCCAGTGCCCGCAGTTCGACTTCTTCTTCCGACGCCCGGGCCGATTCGGCCTTTTGCGTGTTGAGCGCGGCGACGAGCTGCTTTTCACGGAGGTCGGCATTGGCGGCCTCGTTGACCAGCCCCTTGAGCACCTTCTCGGCCTCGGAGCGGATCTGGACGTCGAGATCGGCGAGTTGGGAGTTGAGCGCCTTGATGCGGGGATGGTTCGGCAAAAGCGTCGTCGAAAGATCGGCGATGTCCGCCTTGAGCTGCACCTGCCGTTCGCGCAGGCGCTGGATGAGGCCCGACGAGAGCACTTCCGGCACGGCATCGATCGAACCGCCGCGCTGCAGCGCCTGGCGTACGCTCTGGGCCGTCGCCTCGGCGGCGGAGCGGCTGGCGCGGACACGCGACAGCTCGCTCGACAGTTCGGACAATTGCTGGGTGGCCAGGACTGAATTGTTCTGACCGACAAGCAGGTCGGACTGTGCCCGGAAGCTGGCGACGCGCGCCTCGGCGTCCTTGACGCGCTGGTTGAGGTCGTCGATCTCGGGCTTCAGCCAGTCGGTCGCCTCGGTGTTTGATTCAAGCTTCGCGCCGCGCTGGAAGGCCAGATAGGCATCGGCGATGGCGTTCGGCACATCGGCGGCAAGTTTTGGGTCGGAGGAGGAGAACTGGATGACGATGACGCGGGATTTTTCGACGCGGTAGACCGTCAGCTGTTCACGGAACGACTTGAGCACGCGTTCTTCTGGCGGCAATTCGTTGGGATCGCTCTTCAGACCGGCGATGACCATGAGGCGCGAAAGCGTCGACATGTCGGCGGCCGCGTCGAACTCCGGCCGGCTGGCCAAATCGAGCTGCCTGGCGACCTGCTTGAGAATGTCGGTCGAGCCGACGACCTCGACCTGACTGGTAACCCCCTCCTCGTCGAGAATGGGACGCTCGCTCTCGCTGCTGCCGTCGGGCCGCGTGAAGACCGACTCGCGCGTTTCGATCAGAAGACGCGTCTCGGCGCGGTATTTCGGCGTTGCCATCGACGCCAGCACGAAGGCGAGCGCGGTGACGGCCACTGCAACCAACAGCAAGCGCAACCAGTTCCTCGCCAGGCTGGCAAAGAGATGGCCGAGATCAACATCGACATCACCGGCAGTGGATTGAACGCCCGACATGCATTCCTACTCCGAGGCTAAGCAGGCCGCACGGTAAACAAACATGGTAACCCAGGCGTTAACGGCCGCAGCCCCTTCCCACGGCCCATGCCACAGAGACCGCCCAGGCCTTTACCGGGCATTAACCCTAACAAGACGATAACGGACGCCAACCGATCTCCCGCAGCGTGGCGGCAAGCAGTCGAAGGTGTGTCTGCCGAAATGAAAAGCTCCCTTGCCGCCAGCCACGCGCTTGTTGCCGTCATGCTCGCCCTCACCGGCTGCTCGAGCTACAAACCGGCACCGGCTGCCTTTCATGAAGTCCTCGACCAGCCATACCGCCTCGGCGCCGGCGACCGCATCCGGGTCACCGTGTTCGAGCAGGAAGGGCTGACGAACACCTACAGCGTCGACCAGTCGGGCTACATCTCCTTCCCGCTCGTCGGCGGCGTTCCGGCGCGCGGCTACACTGCGCAGGAGGTCGAGAAGGCACTGGCAGCCAAGCTGCGCCAGGGCTATCTGCGCGATCCTGACGTTTCGGTCGAAGTCGACCGCTACCGGCCGATCTTCGTCATGGGCGAAGTCGGGGCCGCGGGCCAGTATTCTTATGTCCCCGGGCTGACCGTGCAAAAGGCCGTGGCCATGGCCGGCGGCTACAGCGCCCGCGCCAACCAGGGCAATGTCGACATCACCCGCGACATCAACGGCAAGGTGATGACCGGTCGCGTGCTGACCAGCGACCCGCTCCTGCCCGGCGATACGATCTACGTCCGCGAACGGCTGTTCTAAGCCGCCGTGCAGCAGATCGCGCCCCGCAAACTCCGGATCGTCCACTGCTTCAGGTCGCCGGTCGGCGGCATCTTCAGACATGTGCGCGACCTGACAGAGGCACAGGTGGCAGCCGGCCACCAGGTCGGCATCATCTGCGACCTGTCCACGGGCGGCGATCACGAAGAGCGGCTGTTCGAGGCGATCAAGCCGATGCTGGCGCTCGGGATCTGGCGCACCACGATGCAGCGCCACGTCGGGCCCGGCGACATCGCCGCCGGCTGGCGCACCTACAAGATCATCAAGGAATTGCGGCCGGACGTGCTGCACGGGCACGGCGCCAAGGGTGGCGTCTATGCGCGTGCGTTCGGCTCACTGTTGCGGGTTTCAAGGTATTGCGTGGCCCGCCTCTATTCGCCGCATGGCGGCAGTCTGCACTATGACGAGAGGACCCTTACGGGAAAGCTGTTCTTCGGACTCGAACGGCTGATGGAACGCTTCACCGACCACCTGTTGTTCGTCTCCGACTACGAACGCCGGACCTTCATCCGCAAGGTGGGCGCTCCGCGCGTGCCGAACAGCCTGGTCTATAACGGGCTGCGGGACGAAGAGTTCGAGCCGGTGCCCGTGGGCGGCGCCGACTTTCTGTACATCGGGATGATGCGCGACCTGAAGGGGCCGGACCTGTTCATCGATGCGCTGGCCAGGCTGCGGCAACATCTCGGCCGCAACGTCACCGCCGTGATGGTCGGCGACGGCGAGGACCTGCCGCGCTACCGTGCGCAGGTCGAAAGACTGGGCCTTGCCGGCGACGTCCGCTTCATGCCGCCCATGCCGGCGCGGCTGGCGTTCGCCCTTGCTGCCTGCGTCGTGGTGCCCTCGCGCGCCGAGGCCATGCCCTATATCGTGCTCGAGAGCCTGGCCGCGGGCAAACCCATCATTGCAACCGCGGTGGGCGGCATTCCCGAAATCCTCGGAACGAACTCCCCTGCCCTGGTCATGCCCAGTGCCGAAGAGATCGGCGAGAGGATGCGCTCGTCGCTGGAAAACCCCGTTGCCTATGGAAAACTGATGCCCGGGCCTGTCGAACTGAAGTCCCGCTTCGGGGTGAGCGTGATGGCCAGCGACATCGAGAAAGCATATTTCTCGGCCCTCGCACCAAGCCGCAGTTGAAGACCTTTAGAAGGCATCCGACCCGCTCAAGGGTTTCTTAGCTCATCTTTGCTAAGCCCATCTGGCAATCCGGCGACGGGCCAACAGATCGACGACCATGAGCAATTTCGACCCAAAGCACCGCTTCAGTGCGGAAGCCGTCAAGGCGGCTAGCGGCGACGGCACCAAATCCGATAGCGCCAAGCTGAGCAGTGTCGCCCAGGAGGTGGCTGCCCAATACCGGCGCGACACCATGTCCCCGGTCATGGTCAGCGGTTGGCTGCGCCTCGCCGAGTTCGCCGTGCTCGTCATCTCTGGACTGGCGCTTTTTGCCTACCATGTCGGCTTTCTCAGCCATCTCAGCTGGCAATATCCGCTCGTCATCCTGGCCGGGTCCCTTGCTGCCGTCCTCTTCTTCGAGGTCATGGATTGCTACCAGCTGCAGTCGATGCTGCGACCGGGCGCCTCGATCGGGCGGATCGCCCTGGGTTGGGCAACGACCTTCGCATTGATGGCGGTCACGGCCTTCTTCATGAAGGTTTCGGCGGAATATTCCCGCCTGCTGTTCGGCAGCTGGTTCGTGCTTGGCCTGTGGTTGCTGATCGGCCTGCGCCTGATCATGGCGCGCGTCATCCGCAGATGGGCACGCAACGGACGGATGGAGCGGCGCGCCGTCATCGTCGGTGGCGGCAAGGCGGCCGAAGTGCTGATCCGCTCGATCGAGCAGCAGCCCTACAACGACATCCGCATCTGCGGCATCTTCGACGACCGCGACGACAAGCGGTCGCCACCGATCGTCGCCGGCTATCCGAAGCTCGGGACGGTTTCGGAACTGCTGGAGTTCGCGCGCATCGCCCGCATCGACATGCTGATCGTCTCGCTGCCGCTGACGGCGGAGACCAGGGTTCTGCAACTGCTCAAGAAATTGTGGGTGCTTCCGGTCGACATCCGCCTGTCGGCACACTCCAACCAGTTGCAGTTCCGGCCGCGTTCGTATTCCTACATCGGCGCCGTGCCGATGCTCGATATCTTCGACAAGCCGATCAACGACTGGGATTCGGTCGCCAAGCGCGCATTCGACATCGCGTTCAGCCTGCTCGGCATCATCGTCTTTTCGCCCGTGATGATCGCCACCGCCGTCGCCATCAAGCTCGACAGTAAGGGCCCGGTGCTGTTCAAGCAGAAGCGCCACGGCTTCAACAACGAGGTGATCGAGGTCTACAAGTTCCGTTCGATGTATACGGACCAGTCCGACCCTTCGGCGCGCAAGAGCGTGACCAAGAACGACCCCCGCGTCACCCGTGTCGGCCGCTTCATCCGCAAGGCCTCGATCGACGAGCTGCCGCAGTTCTTCAACTCGCTGTTCGGCAGCCTGTCGCTGGTCGGCCCACGCCCGCATGCGGTGGCGGCCCAATCGCACAACCTGCTCTACAATGAAGTGGTCGACGGCTATTTCGCCCGCCACAAGGTCAAGCCCGGCGTCACCGGCTGGGCACAGATCAATGGCTGGCGCGGCGAGATGGATACCGACGAGAAGATCCGCAAGCGCACCGAATTCGATCTCTACTACATCGAGAACTGGTCGCTCTGGTTCGACATGAGGATCCTGTTCCTCACGCCGATCCGCCTGCTCGACACGGAAAACGCCTATTGAGCGCGATCACATATGAGCTGCCGCGAGCCGCGATCAATGCCAAGCTGATCGGGCTGGTCGCCTCCGGTGCGATCGCGCTGGGCGTGCTGCTGTCGGGCTTCGTCATTCGCGAACCGGCCCCTTACGAGCTCTACATGGCCGGGCTGATCGCCGTCTGGTCGCTGTTCGGGCTGCGCATCACGCGGGCGATCACGCCGCTCGTCGTCCTGCTCGTGGTGTTCAACATCGGCGGCATGATCTCGATGACCCAGATGCCGAACCTCATGAACACGCCGCTCTATCTGGCGGTGTCGCTGTTCCTGGCGTTCACGGCGATCTTCTTTGCCGCGGTGACAGAGACCGACCCGAAGCTCTACCGGGTCATCTTCCTGTCCTGGGTGACGTCGGCCGTGGTCACCTCGCTGCTCGGCATTGCCGGATATTTCGGCGCCGTGCCGGGGGCCGAGATGTTCACCAAGTTCGATCGCGCCGCCGGCGCCTTCCAGGACCCCAACGTCTTCGGTCCGTTCCTCACGCTACCGGGCATCTACCTGCTCTACCGCGTCCTGACCGGAAGTTCCGCCAGGATGGCGCTGGATGCGATGCTGTTGCTGATCATCACCGGCGGCATCTTCCTGTCCTTCTCGCGCGGTGCCTGGGGCCTGTTCGCCACCTCGGCAATCCTGCTCACCGGCTTCCTGTTCCTGCAGAGCAACAGCGGCCGTTTCCGGCTCAGGCTCGTGGTCATGTGCATGGCCGTGGTGACATTGCTGACCACGGCCCTGCTCATCGCGCTGCAAATTCCCGGCGTCGGCGAACTGTTCACGACACGCGCCCAGCTCGTGCAGGACTATGACGGCGCGCGCCTCGGCCGCTTCGCGCGCTACGGCATCGGCTTCCTGCTGGCCACCGAAAAGCCGCTCGGCATCGGTCCGCTGGTCTTCGGCCAGATCTATGGCGAGGACACGCACAACATCTGGCTCAAGGCGCTGATGGATTATGGCTGGCTCGGCTTCGCCAGCTACCTGACGCTGATCGTGTGGACCGTAGCCGCCGGCTTCCGCATCCTGCTGCGCAACCGACCGTGGCAGCCCTACCTGCTGTCGGCCTATGTCGTCTTCCTTGGCCACATCGCCCTCGGCACCGTCATCGACACCGACCACTGGCGCCATTTCTACCTGCTGCTCGGCCTGATCTGGGGCGCGATCGCGCTCGAGGCACGCCACCAGCGCACGCTCGCGCTGCACACGCACTGACGCAGCTACATTCGGCACTTACGCGCATCACTCCGGCTTTGGTGAACAGCCCGGTACGTTTTGCCGGCTCAAATCGCCGTGAGCGTTTTGTGACACAGAGTTACCGTTCGACCTGTAGCAATCTAAAAGATAGGTACCTATGTACATTCTGTAAGCGAAACGGCCGACAAAACCTCTCGGCCTCGCTACCGAAAAATGAAAGGAATATTGTCGTGAACAAGTTCATCCTCGCCGCTTCTGCGTTCGTTCTCATGACCGGTGCAGCTCTTGCTTCATCCGCCGACGGCGTTGTTGCCAAGATCAACTCCGACGTTCGCGTTATTACGCTCGAGAACGGCCAGAGCTATACTATTCCGCGCGACGTTGCTCTGCCGGCGATCCAGGTCGGCGAAAAGATCTCGATCCAGCTCAACGACGAAGGCGACCGCGTCCAGAGCGTTCTCCGCTAAACAGACTGCGGATACCTCGATGATCGCATCGAGGATTCGTCAATTTTGAATAGCCATGGGCCCTCCCACCCATGGCTATTTTCGTCCGGGCTCCGGCCAACTGCACGCAGCCAATTCAGTTCGCAAAGATGGCGCGATACCCGAACGACGCACAGCAACAGCCCCACCCACATCGACCTACTTTTGTGAACAGTGCGGCACCGATTCGCCACCTAACGACTGATAGTAATCACAAAGATAGGTACCTATGTGTTTGTGGTCGGCGAGAAAATTGAACAAGAAGTTCCAAACCGCCAAAAAACTTGAAAGGAATACGAATATGAAGAAGATCATCATCGCCGCCTCGGCATTTTCCATCATGACCGGCGCTGCTTTTGCTTCGTCTGCAAATGGCGTTGTTGGCAACATCAACTCCGATACCCGCGTCATCACGCTCGAAAGCGGCAAGAGCTTCACCATTCCGCGTGACGTTGCCCTGCCTGCGATCCAGGCCGGCGACACCGTCTCGATCCAGCTGAATGACGAAGGCGACAAGGTCCAGGCCGTCCTCCGCTAAGTACGACGGCCTGAGCGAAGACTTGGTGCCCAGTACCAAGAAACAGCTATCTCTGAAAGAAAGCCATGGGCCCTCCCACCCGTGGCTTTCTTTGCGTTTGGGCTTCAGGATAGCCGCCGAGCATGCCCGCGCGCGCTCCCTGGCCGCCACGCGGGCCTGCCGGCAGGCCCAAAGCCCGGCGACCCGGCATAGCCTGCCTTCCTGCCCATACCGAGCGTCGGCACTGATTTGGGGCCGACAACGCCCCCACCAGCACCCCGGGCAAGGACCGCGACCGGGCTCACATCCACTGCCGGCCATTGCCCACACGAAGCCGCTTTTGTGAACAGTCCGGCACCATTTGCCGGCTCAACACGGCGTGACCGCTTTGTGAATCAGAGTGACCGACCGGCCTGTAGCAATCGCAGAGATAGGGACCTATCTGGTGATGGTAAGCGAAACGGCCGAATAAAGATTTCGACCACGCTACCGGAAAATGAAAGGAATACGGAAATGAAGAAGATCATTATCGCCGCATCGGCACTTTCGATCATCGCTGGCTCTGCCATTGCTTCTCCGGCAAGCGGAATTGTTGGCAACATCAACACCGACACGCGCGTCATTACTCTTGAAAGCGGCAAGAGCTTTACCATTCCGCGCGACGTTGCCCTGCCTGCGCTCCAGGCTGGCGACACCGTTTCGCTCCAGTTGAACGATGAAGGCGACAAGGTCCAGGCCGTCCTCCGCTAGATGCGGCGACGCCGGCACCCGCAACAAGAAATGGCAGCCGAACAGAGATTTCGGCCACGCTACGCAACGACGAAAGGACTACGAAAATGAAGAAGATCATCCTCGCCGCATCGGCACTCTCGCTCATGACCGGCGCCGCATTTGCCTCGACTGCAAGCGGTGTCGTCGGCAACATCAATCCCGAAACGCGCGTCATTACGCTGGAGAGCGGCAAGAGCTACACCGTCCCGCGTGACGTCGCCCTGCCCGTGATCCAGGCCGGCGAAACCGTCTCGATCCATTTCAACGACGAAGGCGACAAGGTCCAGGCGGTTCTCCGCTAAATGAGGCCGCACAGGGAGGCCGATGTCCATCGGCCTGTCGGACTGAGAAAAGCCATGGGCCCCCGCCCGTGGCTTTTTCTTTTTCTGCGATGAGCCATGGCTTCAGCGCAGACCCGCCGCCCCCGGATGCCATGCGTGAACGATGGCTTTGCCTTCCGGTTTCAGGGCACAGGGCAAGATCGCGTGATCAAAACGTGTCCCGAGTTTACCACCGCGCTCGCAACAAGCGGGCGCTGCCGGTCGTAATTGTCGATGTCACCCGAGGCGCCCCGGGGCACCGGACCTCAACAACCACCATGGGAGTTACGATCATGAACAAGCTCATTCTTGCCGCCGCCGCGATGGCCCTCTTTTCGGGATCGGCCTTCGCATCCGACGCCAGCGGCATCGTCGCCCGGTTCAATGCCGGCGCTCGCGTCATCACCCTGGACCATGGCGGCAGCTATACAGTACCGCGCGATGTCGCCCTGCCGTCGATCAAGGTCGGCGAGAAGGTGACGATCCTGCTCAACGACGAGGGCGACGTCGTGCGCAATGTCTTCGTCAGCCCGCAGTCGATGATGTGACTGCCGGTGCCGCCTGCGGCACGCTTCGACCTACGCCATGGGCGCTCGCGTCCATGGCGTTCCTGCGGAACGCGGCAGCGAGCCGTTCGGCTCGCGATACAAATGGAATTCAGGGGAAGGGATAAAATGGTCGGAGTGGCCGGATTCGAACCGACGACCCCTTGACCCCCAGTCAAGTGCGCTACCGGGCTGCGCTACACTCCGGACCGGTCGCGATGTATCTTGATATTGCCGTCCCGGTCAACCCAATTCGGCGGCTTTCCCGCCAAACTTCTTGATCGCCAGACAAGATATTGATGCCGCTGGCCAAAACGGCCGTGCGGCCGCTTCAGCGCACCTGATCGAGCAGCCGCTTGCACTCGAGAAGGTCGAACAGCGCCTCCTGCAGCAGGGCGCGGTTGTCGCGGGACAGCTTGCCGCTGTCGGCGGCGACAGGCCCGTCCTCCTCGCCCTTGCCCAGGCCGAAGAAGCGGCGGCTCGGTTTGGCCCGCGCCTCGCCGACCAGCATCTCCTCGTCGGTGCTGCGCGGCTGGGCCGCCGGCGTCAGCGGGGCCTCGGCCTGCTTGCGCTGGGCGATCGCCTCGACAGCCTTCATGTCACCGCTGCCGACGGCGACCAGGAACTGGTTGCCGTTGTCGCGCAGCAGCTTCTGCACGCCCTTGATGGTGTAGCCCTGCTCATAGAGCATGTGGCGGATGCCCTTAATGAGTTCGACATCCTGCGGCCGGTAGTAGCGGCGGCCGCCACCACGTTTCATCGGCTTGATCTGGGTGAAACGCGTCTCCCAGAAGCGCAGCACGTGCTGCGGCAGGTCGAGATCTTCAGCCACTTCACTTATGGTGCGGAAGGCGTCGGGGCTCTTGTCCATGGTCGCCACTTTCGCAAAAACGATTCGTGATTCATTTCAGCGGTTTGTGCGACAACATTCAAGCCCGGTGCGAATCACACACCAGGCTTTCAACCGTTTAGGCCGGAGTATTCGCTACTTGGCGGCTTTCGACTTGCCGTTCTGGTGCGCGCGCAGGATGCGGCTCTTGAGCACGTTGGATGCCTTGAAGGTCATCACCCGGCGCGGCAGGATCGGCACTTCCTCGCCGGTCTTGGGGTTGCGGCCGACACGTTCGTTCTTGTCGCGGACGTGGAAGGTGGCAAAAGACGACAATTTGACGGTCTCGCCGCGCACGATCGCTTCGCAGATTTCGTCGAGAACCGTTTCGACCAGTTGCGCCGATTCGGTGCGCGAAAGGCCGACTTTCCGGTAGACGGATTCAGCGAGGTCGGCACGCGTAAGTGTCTTTCCCCCCATGCGACGGTCCAATCCTCAAAAATCTGAAATTCAGCAAACGCGGCGGAGGTTAAGTAATTGATCCGTCAAGGTCAAGGACCGATGCCTTGACGTTGCGGAGGGGCGGCCGAAGCGCCAGAATTACCACCTGATGAGGACGGCACCCCAGGTAAAGCCACCGCCCATGGCTTCAAGCATGACGAGATCGCCCTTCTTGATGCGGCCGTCGGCGACGGCGGTGGAGAGCGCGAGCGGCACAGAGGCGGCCGACGTGTTGCCATGGAGATGCACGGTCACCACGGCCTTCTCCTCAGTGATGCCGAGCTTCTTGGCCGAGGCATCGATGATGCGCTTGTTGGCCTGGTGCGGCACGAACCAGTCGAGGGTTTCGGCAGAAACTCCGGTCCGGGCAAAAACGTCCTCGATCACGTCGGTGATCATGCCGACGGCGTGCTTGAAAACCTCGCGGCCTTCCATCTTGAGATGGCCGACGGTGCCGGTCGTCGACGGGCCGCCGTCGACATAAAGCTTGTCCTTGTGGGTGCCGTCGGAGCGCAGGCTGGCCGCCAGGACGCCACGGTCGGCGACGGTGCCCTGCCCTTCCTCGGCCTCGAGCACCAGCGCACCGGCGCCATCGCCGAACAGCACGCAAGTCGAGCGGTCGGTCCAGTCGAGGATGCGCGAGAAGGTTTCCGAGCCGATGACCAGCACGCGCCTGGCGAGACCGCCCTTGATGTAAAGATCGGCGGTGGTGACGGCATAGACGAAGCCGCTGCACACCGCCTGCATGTCGAAAGCGAAGCCGTGGCGCATGCCGAGCCGGTTCTGGATCTCGACGGCGGTGGCCGGGAACGTATTGTTGGGCGTCGACGTCGCCAGCACGATCAGGTCGATGTCGTCGGGCGTCAGGCCGGCATTGTCGAGGGCAGCGCGCGCTGCCGCCTCGCCGAGCGAGGCCGTCGTTTCGTCGTCAGCGGCGATGTGGCGCTGGCGGATGCCGGTGCGCTGGGCGATCCACTCGTCCGAGGTCTCGACCATGCCTGCGAAATCGGAGTTCTTCATGATGCGGCGGGGCAGCGCCGAACCGATGCCGCGCACAACTGATCTGATCACTTCAAAGAGTTCCTATTCCTGATCTTCGACCGCAGCGATGGGACGGCCCATCGCGGCATGCGGGTTGCGTGCATGAAACAGGTCCAGGTCGGCCTCGATGCGGTCGAGCAGCCGGTTCCGGACCATATCATAGGCCATTTCGATGGCGGCGGCGAAACCGTCCGCATCGGCCCCGCCATGGCTCTTCACCACGATGCCATTGAGGCCGAGGAAAACGCCGCCATTGGCGCGGCGGACATCCATCTTTTCGCGCAGCCTGTCGAATGCGCCCTTGGCGAAGATGTAGCCGATCTTGGCCATCAGCGTGCGGCTCATCGCCTCGCGCAGATAGCCGCCAATCTGGCGCGCGGTGCCTTCGGCGGTCTTGAGCGCGATGTTGCCGGAGAAGCCTTCGGTGACGACGACGTCGGTGACGCCCTTGCCAATGTCGTCGCCCTCGACGAAGCCCTGGTAGCTCATCGAGGCCATGTTGGCCTCTCGCAGCATGCGCCCGGCTTCCTTGACCTCTTCCTGGCCCTTGATTTCTTCGACGCCGACATTGAGCAGGCCAACGGTGGGCCGCTCGATGCCGAACAGCGCGCGCGCCATGCCGGTGCCGAGAATGGCAAAATCGATGAGCTGGTGCGCGTCGGCGCCGATGGTGGCGCCGACATCGAGCACCACGCTTTCGCCGCGCGTCGTCGGCCACAGGGCGGCGATCGCCGGACGATCGATGGTGGCCATGGTGCGCAGGCAGAACTTCGACATCGCCATCAGCGCGCCGGTGTTGCCGGCGGAGACGCAGGCATCGGCGGTGTCGGACTTGACCGCCTCGATGGCCTTCCACATCGAGGATTTCCAGCGGCCCTGGCGCAGAGCCTGGCTGGGCTTGTCGTCCATCCGGACCGCAACCTCGCAGTGAACGAACTCGCTGACGGCGGCCAGCCGCGGCTGCTTGGCCAATTCGGGACGAACCACTTCCTCACGGCCGTAGATGATGAAGCGAATATCGGTGCGCCTGGTGGCGACCTTGGCCAAGGCGGGAATGATCACGGAGGGGCCGTGATCGCCACCCATGGCATCAATGGAAATCTTGATCACGCGTCGGTCATCTCACTGTTGGCGTCGCAGGGCAGGCAAAAGTCCGGCGAAAATAGCGGTTCTGGACGACCGCACAACCGGGATTACGCGAAACGGCGGGCGTTTTCAAAGTTTCTTGGATATCAGGCGGAGCTTTTTCTGGAATTCGCTCTCTTCCGGCTCGATGTCGCCATCGCCGGAACTGGCGACCGCAGCGCCGGTCTTGCGCGGATAGGGATCGATGGCCAGGCCGAAGAATTCCTCAGCAAGGGCGCCTGCGTCGATCGTGTCGCCGGTGAAGGTTTCGGGACTGTCGGGACCGTCGGCATCAAGCAGGATTTCGCCAGCGGCATTGAAGCCCTGCCGGGCCAGCTTGGAATCCTCGGGCAGGTAGACGCCTTCAACATCCTCGTCGATGGTCGCCTCGACCGGGTCGAGCGTGACGATGCATGACTGGGTGATGCGCGCCTGTACGCGGCCGCTGACCTTGACGCCGTTGCGCTTCCATTTGCTGACCACGAGGTCGGCCTTGTAGCGCTCAACCGAAACCAGGCCGTGAGCTTCGGCAAGGGCAGCACGCTGGGCCGCATCGGCATCGACGACAACGGCCATGCCCTTCTGCGGCAGCCGGGCGACATTTACCGGGAAGGAAACCGGGCTCCGGGTCTCGACAAGTTTCATGGGTCGCCTCCTTCAGGCTGCCTGCGGCACAGGATAGGTCAGTTTGCCGGCACATATATCCTGCGACGGCTGTTCCGCCAGGAGCCGATTCGCTGCAAAGACGTAGGCAGCAAGGTCGGACGCCTGCGGCCATTCGCTGGCGTCGGGACGAACGTTGCGCATCAGCGCCGCAGCAAGGGCGGCGTGATCGTCGCGTTCGAGCGCATCCTTGTAGGACTCGGTGCGGCCATAAAACATCTTCGCCAGCTTCTTCATGCGCTTGGGCACGCCGACATCGCTGATGCCGAGCTCACGCAGGGAATGATCGACATCGAGGAAGAACTCATCGATGAGCAGCTGCGCAATCTCGGCGGGCGCACCCGTTTCGCCGCGCAGGCGGTGCTGGAACAGGAACATGTGCAGGGAAAGCATCTCGAAACGTCCGAGCGGCGTATCGGGCACGTCCCAGGCGGAATAAAATGGCTCCTGCCGCGCCGCCGCCACGATTCGTGTATAGAGCGCGTCCGTGATGGCGCGGTTGGCTTGGCGTTCACGGCCAAACAGACGCTGGAACATTTGAGGGCGGTCTCCCGGGGACCCGTTTCGCTAAGTGGCCTTGTTGCATCGGCGCGCAAGCTGGTTTACCGGTTTTGCGGCTTCGCGCAAGCAGAGGCTCTGGCACGACAGGATGGAGTTGTTGTTGCACTCGCTGAAATTCAAGATGCCATTTTCGTTGCGTCCGGTTGGCGCTGTTTCGCTGATCGCGGCCGCTGCCGCGCTTTCGGCGTGCAACACCTCGAAGACCTTCGGTGACCTGACCCCCAGCGAGACGCTGACGCAGGGCTACGTCATCGACCAGCAGTCGATCGATTCCGTGCCGGTGGGCTCCAGCCGCGAGCAGGTCCTGCTTGCACTCGGCACGCCGTCGACGACGGCGACCTTCGACAACGAGGTGTTCTACTACATCTCCCAGACGCGCAAGCGCGCCGTCGCCTTCGCCAAGCCCAAGCTCGTCGAGCAGCGCGTGCTGGCGGTCTATTTCGGCGCCGACGGACGCGTCACCAACATTGCCAATTACGGCATGCAGGACGGCAAGGTGTTCGACTTCATCTCGCGCACCACACCGACGGGTGGCAAGGACCAGAACTTCCTCGGCCAGTTGCTTGCAGGCGCGGGCAAGATGGGCTCGAGCGCGGCCAGCAGCATTTTCGGCGGCAGCTAAGCCGTACAAGACTTTTCAGAATCTCAGGCAACAGAACCCGCGGGAGCAATCCCGCGGGTTTTTCTTTGCCCTCTCTCGCCGATACGTGAAAAACCCCGCCCGCAAGGTGTGCGGGCGGGGTTCTGTCGAGCAGACACCGACGGCAGGCGACTGCGCCTGCCGGATGCCGATCAGCTGTGCGCCAGGACGGCGAGCAGCAGGAGGGCTACGATGTTGGTGATCTTGATCGCCGGGTTCACCGCCGGACCGGCGGTGTCCTTGTAGGGATCGCCGACGGTATCACCGGTCACCGACGCCTTGTGGGCCTCCGAACCCTTCAGGTGCTTGACGCCATCCTTGTCGGTGAAGCCGTCTTCGAACGACTTCTTGGCGTTGTCCCAGGCACCACCGCCCGAGGTCATCGAGATGGCCACGAACAGGCCATTGACGATGACGCCGAGTAGCGAAGCGCCGAGGGCCGCGAAGGCCGAGGCCTTGGAGCCGGAGATCAACAGCACGCCGAAATAGACGACCAGCGGCGCCAGCACCGGCAGCAGCGACGGGATGATCATTTCCTTGATCGCAGCCTTGGTCAGCAGGTCGACCGCGCGGGCGTAGTTGGGCTTGGACGTGCCCTTCATGATGCCCGGATCTTCGCGGAACTGCTTGCGCACCTCCTCGACGATCGCGCCGGCGGCCCGACCGACGGCGGTCATGGCGATACCGCCGAACAGGTAAGGGATGAGACCGCCGAAGATCAGGCCGGCGACGACATATGGGTTGGACAGGTCGAACGACACCGTGCCGAGATCGGCGAAGTACGGATACTGCGCGCTGTTGGCGGCGAAGTACTGCAGGTCGTAGCTGTAGGCGGCAAACAGCACCAGCGCGCCGAGACCGGCGGAGCCGATGGCGTAGCCCTTGGTGACGGCCTTGGTGGTGTTGCCCACGGCATCGAGCGCGTCGGTGGAATGACGCACTTCCTTGGGCAGGCCGGCCATTTCGGCAATGCCGCCGGCATTGTCGGTAACGGGGCCGAAGGCATCGAGTGCCACGATCATGCCGGCAAGGCCGAGCATGGTGGTGACGGCAATGGCCGTGCCGAACAGGCCGGCTAGCTGGAAGGTGGCGATGATGCCACCGACGATGACAATCGCCGGAAGCGCGGTCGATTCGAGTGACACCGCCAGGCCCTGGATGACGTTGGTGCCGTGACCGGTAACCGACGCCTGGGCGATAGAGTTGACCGGGCGCTTGTTGGTGCCGGTGTAGTACTCGGTGATGACGACGATCAGGCCGGTCACGACGAGACCGATCAGGCCGCAGATGAACAGGTTCTGGCCGGAAATCTGGACGCCGCCGCCAGTGCCGATGTCGCCCCAGCCAACGGTCAGCGAGGTTGCGGCGCCGAGACCCACGATCGACAGCAGGCCGGTGACGATCAGGCCCTTGTACAGCGCGCCCATGATCGAGCCGTTGGAACCGAGCTTGACGAAGAACGTGCCGATGATCGAGGTGATGATGCAGGCACCGCAGATGGCGAGCGGATAGAGCATGACGCTGGAGAGCGCTTCGCTGCTGCCGAAGAAGATGGCGCCGAGGACCATGGTGGCGACCACGGTCACCGCATAGGTCTCGAACAGGTCGGCGGCCATGCCGGCGCAATCGCCGACATTGTCGCCGACGTTGTCGGCGATGGTGGCCGGATTGCGCGGATCATCCTCCGGGATGCCGGCTTCGACCTTGCCGACGAGATCGCCGCCGACATCGGCTCCCTTGGTGAAGATGCCGCCGCCGAGACGGGCGAAGATGGAGATCAGCGAGGCACCGAAGCCGAGCGCCACGAGCGAATCGATGACGACGCGATCGGCTGGGCCATAGGCCATCGGGCCGGTCAGGATGAGGTAGTAGACCGAGACGCCAAGCAAGGCGAGACCGGCCACCAGCATGCCGGTGATGGCGCCCGACTTGAAGGCGATGTCGAGGCCGGCGGCGAGGCTGTTGGAGGCTGCCTGGGCGGTACGGACATTTGCGCGAACCGAGACATGCATGCCGATGAAACCGGCTGCCCCCGAAAGCACTGCACCAATCAAGAAGCCGATCGCCGCGGATGCGGAAAGCAGCCACCAGGCGAGCAGGAACACGACGACGCCGACGATGGCGATGGTTGTGTATTGGCGCGCCAGATATGCCTGCGCACCTTCCCGGATGGCGGCGGAGATTTCCTGCATGCGCGCATTGCCCTGGTCGGATGCAAGCACCGACTGAGTCGCCCAGATGGCGTAAAGGACAGATAGCAGGCCGCAGGCGATGACGACGTAAAGCATTGTCATTGCCAATTCTCTTCCCTGATTATGCCCGGAATTCCCCTCCCCGGGCTAGTGAACGAGACCGGTAGCCTCTATGCGGTTTCCGGCCCCTGGCGAACAATCCGAAACAGGGCAGCGGTCGTCAAGATATGGTCAAGGTGTTTCTCGGCTTTCGGCGCCCCATTCACAATGTCAGTCGAGATTATGGATCAGGCCAGATCATGATCCGGCTGATTGACGAAGATCAGCACGGCGAGCATCGTCATGTAGAATTTGAATGCCGCCTCCTGGCCGTTCCAGGTGCTGGACTGCCACATGGCAAACCATTCGCCGCCAATGACCATGAAACCGAGGAACCAGACGAGAAAGCCCATCGTCGCGCCAATGACGACGAATCCCTTGGCGTCGTTGAACTCCTTGCCGGAGCCGTTGCGCGCCTGCCAAAGCTTGAACGCGGCGATCAGGAACAGCACGCAGGTGAGCCCCTCGCCGACGATGATCAGCCAGTAGCCGACGGTCCACAAGGTCGGATTGGTGATCGAGCGGTACATCAGGGCATTGCCCGGAAACGTGGTGTCCATGCTCAGCACATGCTGGACGAAGGCGAAGTTGGAGCCGTAGTCAGTGATGTTGCCGAAGGCTACAAGGAAGGCGAATGCCGCAAGGCAGAGGGACATCACGATCTTAGAGAGACGCAAGGTCATGGCCAGATCTCCTGAAAAGCAAGTATCGGGGCATCCCGCAAATGAAAAGGCGAGTCGCGCAAATGGTGCAACAGGCCAGTCGGCCATGATTGTGCTGACAGCCTCGGCCAAGACTTATGCCGACAGGCATGGGCAGAGCGCATTGCTTGCGGATGCAGGAATCCCAGCCGGTTGCCAGGCAGGCGACATCGTTTCAGTCGGCGACGCCGATTTCTACATCCTAAGACGGCGCTGGGTGCTCGACGGCGACAACAGCCGGCTCGAAATCACGCTCGACCATCCTGTGCGCGTGCGCTGACTTCAGCCTGCCGCAGGCACCTGTCCCATGCGCCTGGCGGCCATGCGCTCGAGCGCCGTCAACGCGTCGTAAATGAGCACGGCCAGGGCCGCCACGATCAGGCCGCCCTGCAGGACGAAGGCGAGATTGTTGGACTGCAGCCCGGCAATAATGACTTCGCCGAGCGTCTTGGCGGCGACCGTCGAGCCGATGGTCGCCGTGGCAAGGCTGATCACGACGGAAAGCCTGATGCCGGCGAGAATGACCGGCAGGCTAAGCGGCAGTTCGATCTTGAGCAGGCGTTGCCAGCCCGTCATGCCCGCGCCGCGCGCCGCCTCGACAACGTTGGCCGGCGTCGTGGTCAGCCCGGTCAACGTGTTCTCGAAGATCGGCAGCAGGCCATAGAGAAACAACGCGATCAGGGTCGGCTTCTCGCCAAAGCCGACGGCGGGAACGGCCAGCGCAAGCACCGCCACCGGCGGAAACGTCTGGCCGATGTTGACCAGGCTGCGTGACAGGGGCAGGAATTCGGCGCCGGCCGGCCGGGTGACCAGGATTGCCAGCGCCACCGCGACGACGATCGCGGCAGCGGTGGCGATGGCGACCGTGCGCAAGTGCTGGAACGCCAGCGACGACAGGCTGCCCTGATTGTAGATCGCGGGCGCCCCGTTCTGCGTCAGCGGCCTGAGCACCGGCTCGAACCACAGCGGGTTGCTCAGGAACGCAACCAGAAGGGCCAGAAGCCCAAGCCGCAACAGCAACGGAACCCAGGCCTTCATTTTGGCCTCGCGGCGCGCTTGACAAGGCCTTGGACCGTCACGCGGCCGATCGGCATGCCGTCGTCGGATGTCACAGGCATGGCTGTGCGCCCGGACCACAACAATTCGGCGAGCGCGTCGCGCTGGGTTGCCCCGGCAGCTATGCCCTCTCCTTCGGCACTGCCCGGCTCGACGACATCGCGCACCTCGCCGAGCGACAGGAGCTTGAAGGGACGGTCGCTGGCGCCAACCAGCGTCTCGACGAAACCCGTGGCCGGCCTTGCCAGGATTTCCGTCGGCGATGCGTACTGGATCAGCTTGCCGGCATCCATGACGGCAATGCGGTCGCCAAGGTGGACCGCCTCCTCCATATCGTGGGTGACAAGGATGATGGTGGTGCCGAAGCGTTTCTGGATCGCCAGCAGATCCTCTTGCGCCTTGGTGCGGATGATCGGATCGAGCGCGCCGAAGGGTTCGTCCATCAACAGCACGTTGGGCTCGGCTGCCAGCGCGCGGGCGACGCCGACACGCTGCTGCTGGCCGCCCGACAGCTCGTGCGGGTAGCGTGGGCCGAAGGCGGCGGGGTCGAGTTGCAGCAGCGCCAGGAGTTCGTCGACCCGAGCCTTGACGCGGACCGCGTCCCAACCGAGAAGCAGCGGAACGGTGCCTATGTTCTGCGCTACCGTGCGATGGGGAAACAGCCCGTTGCCCTGGATGGCATAGCCGATGCTGCGGCGCAGTTCGTGGCCCGGGACCGACCGGTTGTCGACACCGTCGAGCTTGATCGTGCCCGACGTCGGTTCCACCAGGCGGTTGATCATGCGCAGGAGCGTCGTCTTGCCGGAGCCCGAAGTGCCGACAATCACCGTCAGCGTGTGCGGCTCGATGACCATGGAGACGTCGTCAACGACGGCAACGTCGCCATAGCGCTTGGTGATGCTTTCGATTTCGATCATGCGGCCACTGTCGTAGATCTGCGGGTCGCGACATGTTCGACCACGGCGTCGAGGATGATGGCGGCGGCGAAGGCCAGCGCCACGGTGGGAACCGCACCGAGCAAGACGAGGTCCATTGCCGTCTGCCCGACGCCCTGGAAGACGAAGACGCCAAAGCCACCACCGCCGATCAGCGCGGCGATGGTGGCAAGACCGATGTTCTGGACCAGCACGATGCGGATGCCGGTGAGGATGACGGGAAAGGCCAATGGGAACTCGACGCCCCACAGGCGCTGCGCACCGGTCATGCCCATGCCGCGCGCGGCGTCGTTGGCCGCCCGGGGAACGCCTGCGAGCCCGACGACGGTGTTGGCGACAACGGGAAGCAGCGAATAGAGAAACAGCGCGACGAAAGCCGGTGCCGCCCCGATGCCGCGAATGCCGAGCGCCGAGGCACCGGGGATGTTGGCGGCGACCCAGCCGAGCGGTGCGATCAGGATGCCGAACAGCGCGATGGACGGGATGGTCTGGACGATGTTGAGCACGTTCAGAACGCCCGCCCGCAGCGCCTCGACGCGATGGCACAGGATGCCCAGCGGAATGCCGACCAGCACCGCGGCAGCCAGCGAGCCGAGCGCCAGTTGGACATGGCGCGTCGCCTCGTTCCAGAAACTGTCGGCACGGTTGGCATATTCCTTGAGGATCGACAGGCTGTCCCACTGACCCGAGGCGAGCAGGAGCCAGATCGCTGCCGCAGCCATGCCAAGCAGGACGACCCGTCCGGCCGGCGAAAGCTGCAGCCGTGCCAGGACGTCGGCGAGCAACAGCGTGAAGGCGAAGATCAGCAGCCAGAAACCGGAGGCCGGCGAGACGCGGGCGAACGTATTGCCCTCCGGTGTCAGGTAGGCGCCGGCATTGCCGATCAGCAGCGCAAGAACAGCAAGCGCCAGGACGCTGGCGCCAAGACGCGCGGCCAGCGGCGTCCTGAACAGCGCCACAAGTCCCGCCGCAACGAGGATGGCCAGCAGCCCGTGCCCCACCGGAGACGGCAGGGCCTCGAGAACCGAACGCGGCTCACCGGCGACGATGCGGTTGGCGCGAAAGGTGGCAAATGGCGCCAAGAATGCCCCATAGCCGGCGATCGCGGCGATCACCACGCCGAGCTTGTCGAACCTGATGTCCACTGTCGCGATGCGTCCCCAGTTCCGTCGGCGCGCCCCTGATGGGACGCGCCGGGAAAGCTTACTTCAGAAAGCCGTTCTTCTTCAGGAAATCTTCGGCGACGGCCTTGGCCGGCTCGCCGCCGACCTGGACGCGGCCGTTGAGTTCCTGGAGCGTGACGAGGTCGAGCTTCTCGAACACCGGCTTGAGCAGGGTTTCGATCTGGGGATGCTCCTTGAGTACCGCTTCGCGGATGATCGGGGCCGGCTGATAGACCGGCTGCACGCCCTTGTCGTCATCGAGAACGACCAGTCCCGAGGGCGCGATTCCGCCGTCGGTGCCATAGACCATAGCGGCGTTGGCGCCGTTGGTCTGGTTGGCGGCGGCGCCGATGGTGGCTGCCGTGTCGCCGCCCGACAACGTGATCAGTTGCTCGGGCTTGAGCGTGAAGCCATAGGCGGTCTGGAAGGCGGGAAGTGCTGCAGCCGAATTGACGAACTCGGACGATGCGGCCAACACCACGGTGCCGCCGCCGGCGACGTATTTGCCGAAGTCGCTGAGGGTAGCGAGCTTGTTGGCGTCGGCAACGTCCTTGCGCAGTGCGATGGCCCAGGTGTTGTTGGCGGGCGACGGCGACAGCCAGACGATCTTGTTGGCGTCGTAGTCGAGCTGCTTGGCGGTCTCGAAACCCTTGGCGGCATCCTTCCAGACGGGATCGTCGGCCTTTTCGAAGAAGAAGCCGGCATTGCCGGTGTATTCGGGATAGATGTCGATCTCGCCGGCGGTGATCGCCTTGCGGACGACCGGCGTGGCACCGAGCTGGATGCGGTCGGTGGTGGCGATGTCGTTGGCATCGAGCACGGCCTTGATGATATTGCCGAGCACGCCGCCCTCGGTGTCGATCTTGGAAGACACCACCACCTGCGCGCTGGCGGCGCTGGTGGCAAGGCCGAGCGCAATGGCCGCCGCGGCGATGATTCTGGTCTGACGCATGGTGAAGCCCCTTCTGGTTCCCGGAATTCGGTGACCGCATATGAGCATGGCGATCCAGCTTCCGTCGGGGCATACGGTTTCACAATGCGCAGGGGCTGCGCAATGTCATTCTGTATTTTGTCGGAATAGCCGGCCTTGATTGCCGACATGCTCCTGTCAGGCGATCCGGCTCCGGCGGCTGAACGACAGAGTCGCCAGCGCGCCCAGGCATATGACGCAAACCGGGAAGACGATCCACGCAAGCATGTCCCAGCCATAGGCATTGTACACCGCGCCCGACATCAGTGACGCGAGAGCCACGGTGCTGAACAGGACAAAGTCGTGGAAACCCTGGACCTTGCCCTTTTCCGACTGGCGATAGGCAGTCGAGACGATCGCCGTCGCGCCGATGAAGCCGAGATTCCAGCCGAGGCCGAGCAGGATCAACGATGTCCAGAACTGCCACAGCGCGATACCCGATAGTGCGACGATCGCGCAGGCAATCAGCAGGAACACGCCGAGCGCAACGATGCGCTCTACTCCAAATCGCTGGATCAGGCGGCCGGTGAAGAAGCTCGGGCCGAACATCGCCATGACATGCCAGGAAATGCCAAGCGTAGCTTCGTCCGCCGAAAACCCGCAGCCGACCATGGCAAGCGGCGCGCCGGTCATGACGAAGGTCATGATGGCATAGGTGCCGACAGCACAGGTGAGCGCCGCGGCAAAGCGCGGCTGGGTCACGATCTCCAGCAGAGGCCGAGCATCTTCCTGGGAAACGTCCTGATGCGCGCCTGCCGCATTCCTGACCTTCAGGAACGACAAAATGACAGCGCCTACCGCCGCAAGCCCGATGATCGCGGCAAAGGAGCCAGCGAACATGACGGGCGCGAACATCTCGCGCGTGAAGATGACGATCTGCGGGCCGAGGATGGCGGTGACGATGCCGCCGGCCAGCACGAAGGAAATCGCATTCGCCTTGAATTCGGGCGGCGCGTTGTCGGCAGCGGCAAACCGGAACTGCTGGACGAAAGCGCTGCCGACGCCAAGCAGCAGAAGGCCGAAGACAAACAGCCAGAACTCGGAGCGGAACAGCGCCAGCGTGGCGATGGCGCCGCCGGCAGCGGTGACGGCAGTGCCGAACATGAAACCGCCGCGCTGGCCCAGGCCGCGAATGATCGCGGCTGCGGGAAGCGCGCCGAGCGCCATGCCGACGCTGAAGCCGGTGATCGGGGCGGTCGCCAGCGACTTGTCGCTGTCGAGGAGGTAGAAGCCGGCCAGGCCGCCGAGCGAGAAGGCGATCGGCGCGGCGGAGCCGATAATGGCTTGCGATGCGGCGAGGATATAAGCAGTTCGCCGCGCTTCGCGTTCGCCACCGGTCATAATGCGTCCTTGCCCTTACCCTCGCCGCGCAGCTTGCGGGAGACACGGTCGAGCACGGCGTTGACGAGCTTGGGCTCGTCCTCGACATAGAAGGCCTTGGCGATGTCGACATATTCCGACACGATCACGGCGACCGGGACGTCCTGGCGCTTCATCAGTTCGAAGACACCGGCACGCAGGATGGCGCGCAGCGTCGAATCGAGGCGCGACAGCGGCCAATCCTCGGTCAGCGACTGGCGGATGACGGGATCGACTGTCTTCTGGTTTTCGACGACGCCCGCGAGAATGGCACGGAACCACTGGGGATCGGCCTCGCGGTAGAGCGCGCCATCGACTTCCTTGCCGAGGCGGAAAGCCTCGTATTCCGCGGTGATCTCGAGCAGGCCGCTGCCTGCGACGTCCATCTGGTACAGCGCCTGGACGGCAGCAAGGCGGGCAGCCCCGCGCTTGTTGGCCTGGCGAACGGGCGGCTGGCCCTTCTCTTCAGAAGACGTCACGACCGTGCAGCTCCGAGTTTTTCGCGAAGCGCGATCATGGTCAGCGCGGCACGCGCGGCAAAGCCGCCCTTGTCGCCTTCGTTGCGGCGGGCACGGGCCCAGGCCTGATCGTCGTTTTCGACCGTCAGGATGCCGTTGCCGACGCAGATCGATTCCGAGACCGCAAGATCCATCAGGGCGCGGCAGGATTCGTTGGCGACGATGTCGAAGTGATAGGTCTCGCCGCGAATGACGGTGCCGAGCGCGACATAGCCGTCATACTGCGTGCCTTCGTCGTCGGCAGCGTCGAGCGCAAAGGAGATCACGGCCGGAATTTCAAGCGCGCCGGGAACGGTCACCACGTCATAGGATGCACCGGCGGCGGCTAGGGCAGACTTGGCGCCATCCAGCAGCGCGTCCGCGAGGTCATCGTAAAAGCGCGCCTCGATGATGAGGAGCTTCAGTTTCTTGTCGTTGGCCATGTCAAATCTCCGGCAGGAGCGGCTGACTTAGGCCGAACCGGATGAGTTCGCAAGCGAAGTGTTAAGCACTGTGGCAGGAAACCGCTGGCCAGCAGACCGGCGGCCGGCGGCATGGCTCAGAGCCCTTCCCTGGCAGCGTCGGCAAGGCGTGCCGCATAGCGCGCCATGGTGTCGACCTCGAGGTTGACGCGGTCGCCGACCTTGCGCTCGCCCCATGTGGTCACCTGCAGCGAATGATGGATCAACAGCACGTCGAAGCGCGTGCCCTCGACCTTGTTGACCGTCAGCGACGTGCCGTCGAGGGCGACGGAGCCCTTTGGAGCTATGAATTTCGCCAGCTCGCGCGGGGCCTCCAGGCGAAAGCGCACCGCCTCGCCCTCGTCCTCGCGCGCCACGATCTCGGCCATGCCGTCGACATGACCCGAGACGATATGACCGCCGAGCTCGTCACCGATCTTCAGAGCACGTTCGAGATTGACCTTGCGGCCGGCGGCCCAGTCGCTTGCCGTGGTCAGGCGTAGCGCCTCTTCCCAGGCCTCGACCTCGAACCAGCGGGCGTTGGAGGTGGCGTCAGGCAGCGCCACGACGGTCAGACAGACGCCCGAGCAGGAAATCGACGCACCGATGTCGATCGTCTGGGGGTCGTAGACGGTGTCGAAGCGCAAGCGGACGCCCTGGTCGAGCGGCTTTGCAGACGCGACCGTGGCCACGTCGGTGACGATACCGGTGAACATCAGATTTCCCTTATCCATTCCGCGAAGGTGTCTTCGCCAAAGCGCGCCTCGCGCACCAGGCTGAACCCTGCCGGTATATGGTCGCGGCCGATGGGAGCTGCAATACCGTCCGGGCCGATCGCTTCCGGACCGGAAAACAGCGCGATGCGGTCGACCAGACCTTCGTCGAGGAAGGCCCGTGCGGTGTCGGCTCCGCCTTCGACGATGATCCGCGACATACCCTGATTGGCAAGGTCCTCGAGCAGTTCGGGGAGCGCCACACGACCGTCATAGGTCTCGGTCGCCAGAAACTTGACGCCGGCGCGCTCGAGCTCGGCCCGGTTCGACGGATCGCCCTCGGGGCAGGCAGCGACAAGCACCGGCACGTCATGCGCCGACCGCGCCAGCTTCGACGTCGCCGGCAACCGCGTGAGCCTGTCGAGCACGATGCGCGCCGGCGAGCGGTTGCGGAACCCGGGCAAACGCACGGTCAGTTCGGGGTCGTCGGCAAGTGCCGTGCCGATGCCGACCAAGATCGCATCGGTCTCGGCGCGCATGACGTGAACCTGGCGGCGGGCGACCTGCCCGGTGATCTCGATCTGGCCCTGGCCTCGCCTGCCGATCATGCCATCGGCGGAAAGCGCAAGTTTCAGAATCACTTCCGGGCGCTTCCTCACGGACCGATTCATGTACCCGGCAAGCTGGTCGGCGGCCTCGCGGGCAAGCACGGCTTCCTTGACCTCGATGCCGGCACCGCGAAGGATCGCATATCCCTTGCCCGACACGCGCGGATCCGGGTCGCTGGCTGCGCCGACGACGCGGGTTATGCCGGCATTGACCAGCGCATTGGCGCAAGGCGGCGTGCGACCGTGATGAGCGCAGGGCTCAAGCGTGACGTAGGCAGTGGCGCCGCGCGCCAAGTCGCCGGCCTCGGCCAGCGCCTCGGCTTCGGCATGCGGACGGCCGCCGATGGCAGTGACACCGCGCCCGACGATGACCGGTCCGCTGCCGCTGTCGCGGACGATGAGGGTGCCGACCGCCGGGTTGGTGAAGGTCAGGCCAAGATGCTTGCGCGACAGCCTGAGGGCAGCCGCGATGTAGCGCTGATCGATCCTGTCCTGCTCGGATGCACTCATGTCCCTGGCCATCGCTCAGCTGGCTTCTTCCTCGCCCTTCAGCTCGCCCAGCACCTCGTGGAAGTCCTTGGCTTCGCGGAAATTGCGATAGACCGAAGCGAAGCGCACATAGGCGACGTCGTCGAGCGTCTTCAGCGCCTCCATCACGAGACGACCAATCTCGCCCGAGGGAACTTCCGTTTCGCCGGAACTTTCGAGCTGGCGGACGATGCCGGTCACAGCGCGCTCGATGCGCTCGGGATCGACATTGCGCTTGCGCACCGCGATCTCGACCGAGCGGGCCAGCTTGTCGCGGTCGAACGGCACCTTGCGGCCGGTCTTCTTGAGCACCACGAGGTCGCGCAGCTGCACGCGCTCGAAGGTGGTGAAGCGGCCGCCGCAGACCGGGCAGATGCGCCGCCTGCGGATCGCAGCACCGTCCTCCGCTGGACGGGAGTCCTTCACCTGCGTGTCTTCAGACTGGCAATATGGGCAACGCATGGTTCGGCCTTGTCATTCGAATCCCCGACGAGGAAAGGCTTAAAGCATGATCCGGAAAAGTGGAAACCGCTTTTGGCGACGAACCCGGCCGAAAAGCAGAAGCCCCGTCCCGGACGTGCCGGAACGGGGCTTCCAAGATCTCACAGGCGGGCCAAGAGCCCTCCCCGCGCGGCGATCTAGCCGAGATATGGATAGAGCGGGAAGCGTTCGGTCATGTCGACCACCTTGCGCTTGACCGCCGCCTCGACGGCAGCGTTGCCCTCGTCGGAATTGGCCGCCTTGAGGCCGTCCAGCACTTCAGCGATGAGCTGGCCGATCTCGCGGAATTCGGCCTCGCCGAAGCCGCGGGTCGTGCCGGCCGGCGTGCCGAGACGGACACCCGAGGTGACGAAGGGCTTTTCCGGATCGAAGGGAATGCCGTTCTTGTTGCAGGTGATGTTGGCGCGGCCCAGAGCGGCTTCGGCACGCTTGCCGGTAGCGTTCTTGGGACGCAGGTCGACCAGCATAAGGTGGTTGTCGGTGCCGCCCGAAACGATGTCGAGGCCGGTGTCCTTGAGGCTCGCGGCGAGCGCCTTGGCATTGGCCGCGACATTTGCCGCGTAGGCCTTGAACTCGGGCTTCAGCGCCTCGCCGAAGGCCACCGCCTTGGCAGCGATGACATGCATCAGCGGGCCGCCCTGCAGGCCGGGGAACACGGCCGAGTTCATCTTCTTGGCGATATCCTCGTCATTGGTGAGGATCATGCCGCCGCGCGGGCCGCGCAGCGACTTGTGGGTGGTGGTGGTGACGACATGGGCGTGCGGCAGCGGCGACGGATGCACGCCGCCGGCAACCAGGCCAGCAATGTGGGCCATGTCGACCATCAGGTAGGCACCGACTTCGTCGGCGATCTCGCGGAAACGCTTCCAGTCCCAGATCCTGGAATAGGCAGTGCCGCCGGCCAGGATGAGCTTCGGCTTGGTTTCGCGGGCAATCCGCGCGACTTCGTCCATGTCGAGCAGGTGGTCGTCCTTGCGCACGCCATAGGAGACGACCTTGAACCACTTACCCGACATGTTGACCGGCGAACCGTGGGTCAGGTGGCCGCCCGAATTCAGGTCGAGGCCCATGAAGGTGTCGCCCGGCTGCAGCAGCGCCAGGAACACGGCCTGGTTCATCTGGCTGCCGGAGTTCGGCTGGACGTTGGCGAACTTGCAATCGAACAGCTTCTTGGCGCGCTCGATGGCGAGCTCTTCGGCGACGTCGACGAACTGGCAGCCACCATAGTAGCGCTTGCCGGGATAACCCTCGGCATACTTGTTGGTCATGATCGAGCCCTGCGCCTCAAGGACGGCGCGGGAAACGATGTTTTCCGAGGCGATCAGCTCGATCTCATGGCGCTGGCGCCCGAGCTCGCTGCGGATCGAGCCGAAGATTTCGGGATCGGCCTCCGAAAGCGGGGTTCCAAAGAAGGATTCGAGGTTTTTCGAGGCGGCCATGGCTGAAGATCCTTTGGTCCGGAGGGGGCATCGGAGAGGTTCGGCGGGCCATTAACACACTTGACCCAGCGTCGCCATGTGCCGTGCGAAATTTCGTTGTCGCAATTGGAGCACAGGGCCGGCACCATGAAAAAAGCCGCCCCGAAGGACGGCTTTTTCGAAGTCGTTGCGGCTGGATCAGAGCGCCGAGGTGATCTGCAGCTCGTCGACCCCGTCGCGGCCATAGATGTCGTCGCGGAACTGAACGACGCCATCACCGGTCGACCAGGCCGAGACATAGGTGAAGTAGACCGGCACCGGGTTGGTGACGGGAACCGGGGTATTTTCGCCCGTCTTGATGGTCTGCTCGAAATGCTGGCGGCTCCAGCCCGGCGTGTCGCGCAGGATCCAGGTGACGAGGTCGCGGACGTTCTGGACGCGGACGCAGCCCGAGGAATCGAAACGCATGAGCTTGTTGAACAGGCTCTGCTGCGGCGTGTCATGCATGTAGACGCCGTCCGGGCTCGGGAAGTTGATCTTCACCGACGCCATGGCGTTGATGGCGCCCGGATCCTGGCGGAACAGGTACTTGGCCGCCTCTTCGGTCGACCAGTCGACGGTCATCGGATCGACCTCGCTGCCATCGGGGGCAATGAGGCGGATCTTGTTGTCCGTCAGGTAATTGGGATTCTTGCGCATCAGCGGGATGATGTCCTTGCGGACGATCGACACCGGCGCATTCCAGTACGGGTTGACGACGATCTCGTTGATCTTCGAGTTGACGATCGGCGACTGGCGATCGACCTTGCCGACGATGGCGGTGTGACGCAGGACGACGCGGTCGTCCTCGACAGCCTCGACCTGAGCGGCCGGAATGTTGACGTTGACATAGCGCTGGCCCAGCGTGCCGGCCTGCGCCTGCAGCCGGCCGAGATTGGTCTCGAGCTGGCCAAGGCGAACCTGGGCGCTGATGTTCATCGCCGCGTAGGTGTACTGGCCCATGACACCGTCGGCCGGCAGGCCATGGCGGGCCTGGAAGCGCTTCAGCGCGGCGTCGACATAGGTGTCGAAGGAGCTGGAAAGGCCGGCGCGCGACGACAGGTCGCCGGAAACCATCAGGCGCTTACGCAGGATCTCGACATCGGGATCCTCGACGCCGAGCTTGAGCTTCTTGGTGGCTGGAACGACCGGCCAACCGCCTTGGGCTGCGATGTTCTGGTACTGGCCGATGGCCTGCTGGGTGTAGGCCACGGTCTGCTGCGAGAACACGGGAAGCGTGCTGGCGACCTTGGCGCCCTGGCTGACGCGCGCGTCGAATTCATCGTCCCAATTGCCGCGCCGCGACGAACCGAGCACTTCGCCGATCACGTCCTGAGCGCTGGCTGCACCCGAGATGGCTGCCATGGCGATCGCGCCGGCACCGGTGAGAAAGAAACGGCGGCTAGTTTTCATGGGCATCCCAGACATATTCGCGCAACTCAACCGGCAGGAGATTTCCCGCGACGATATGACGACCATACTTAACAATTAGCCAACCATAACCCGGCATCACTGCGCGCAATACGCGACTTCATTGCACGGGTTGCTGACGGCCGACAGGCAGATCTGGCGCATCACAGGTTTTCGATAGTCATCCGAATATGGCGGCAACATGGCTGGGGCGCCCCTGATCGCGCCGCCGCGACCCGAAAAAGGAAGAGCCGGTGCATTTCTGCAACCGGCCCTGCGACTGGAGGTCGTTTCCTTTTGGGCGGACTTGCGGCGCCGCGCGAGCCGTTGGGCCTACATGCGATAGGCGATGGTGTCGTTCCAGAAGCGGTCGAGGCGCTGCAGGGCGCGGTTCATCTGCTTGAACTCGTCGGTGTTGATGCCGCCGACCTGCTCGATCGAGCCAACGTGACGGTCATAGAGGCCGGCCACGACCTCGGCCACGTCCTGGCCCTTGGGCGTCAGGCTGACGCGGACCGAGCGACGGTCGATGCGCGAGCGCTGATGGTTGATGAAGCCGAGCTCGACCAGCTTCTTGAGGTTGTAGGAGACATTCGAACCGAGATAGTAGCCGCGGGAGCGCAATTCGCCGGCAGTCAGTTCCGCATTGCCGATGTTGAACAGCAGCAGAGCCTGGATCGCATTGATGTCGCTGCGGCCGTTGCGATCGAACTCATCCTTGATGACGTCAAGAAGACGACGATGAAGTCTTTCAACAAGCTGCAGCGATTCCATGTAAAGCGAACGGATCGCTTCGTTACGGTCCTCGGAAACCATGGCGGGCTTGGCCACCTGACGCGAATTGATCATTGTCTTTGCCTCTCTGTTGTCGCCTGGTGACTTTTTTGTTTGATGTCACCTTGATCGCGAACTTATCGAATACCCATAAAATTCGACTTAAACGTCAGGCTTAACAAGGGCTTACCAGCCACTGGTTTCGAAAGAGGGTTAACAAAAACCCTTCCGAGTAAGAATAATTAACCTTGTATTTTATGGAACGTCCGGCAACGCGCTGAAAGCGTTGGCTACTGCGCCGCGCGGCGCCGCTTCAGATGCAAGACAATGCGGAAAGCGGCGTAAATCAGCGCCACCGCGATGTGGGAGGCCACGATCAGCGGGCGCGAGCCGAACAGATCGGGGAAGCCGGCATACATGACGACCTCGGTGGCCGCGCATATGAACCAGATGACCGGCCCCCAGGATGAAAGCATCCACAGGCCGATGGCGGCGAAGGGAAAAAAGACGGAAAGCGTGACGGCTGCGATCTGCCAATGGATCGGCATCAGGTCGAAGCGCCAGAGCGGGCCGTCATAAACGCCGATCAGACGAACCCAATAGAGGATGCCGAACAGCAGGCAGTAGGCAGCAACAACGCGCAGGAACCAGGCGAAGGCGTTTTCCGTGGCCGAAGGATGCATTTCGTGAAGACGCCCTGCACTGTCGGTCACAGGGCAAGCTCCCTTTCGCCGAGCGTCTGGAAATAGCGGTCGATTTCCGCCGGATCGACCTCGGCCAACCGCGCCGGTTGCCAGACGGGTGTCGATCCCTTGTCGACGATCACGGCCCGGATGCCTTCATAGAAGTCGCGACCGGCCAGCATGCGGTTCAGGATGCGGAACTCCATGCGCATGCAGTCGTCCATCGACATCGTCAGCCCCGCCCGTATCTGCCGGAAGGTGACGGCAAGGCTGGTGGGAGAGCGAGACTGAATGGTGGCGAGCGTCTTTGCCGCGAACTCACCGGTGTCCGCCACAAGGCTCTCGATGATTTCGGCCAGCGTCTGCCTGGAGAAATACCCGGCTATGGCTTCAAGCGTTTCCCGGTCGGTCTCACGCTTGGCCGGGTGGAAGAATCCGCGCAGAACCGCCTCCGGCTCGCCCGTCTCGCACAGGCGCTCCAGCAGCCCGGCCTGCCCGTCGGCGGCAATGGTGTGCGTGGCAAGGCCCGACCAAAGCGCATCGCCATAGCGAATTCGATTGCCGGTCAGCGCCAGATACATGCCGAAATAACCACCGAGATCGGGCAACAGATGGCTGCCGCCGACGTCGGGAAAGAAGCCGATGCCGACCTCGGGCATGGCGAACTGGGCGTTTTCGGTGAGCACCCGATGCGAGCCGTGGAACGAGATGCCGACGCCGCCGCCCATGACGATGCCGTCGATCAGCGACACATAGGGCTTGGGAAAGCGCGCGATCTGGGCGTTCAACCGATACTCGTCGGCAAAGAAGTCGACAGGCGGGCTGCCGGCGCGGCCGGCCTCGTAGATGTGCAGGATATCGCCCCCTGCCGAGAACGCCCTGCCCTCGGCCTTGACGACGACAAGTGCCACGTCACGGTCGACCTGCCATGCATCGAGCGCGCGCGACAGCGCGCCGACCATCTTGTGGGTCACCGCATTGAGGGCCTTCGGCCGTGTCAGGGTAACGATGCCGGCACTGCCGGTCCGCTCGAAACGGATTTCATCGCCACCGCCAAAATCGATGTTCAAGAGATTCCCTCAGTTAAGGTCGGGTTCGAAGAGCTAATGTGCCGTACAGGGGTGCGTCAATGCCGCAGGCCTCATCGAGCGGCTTGGTCTTGGGCAAACCGGCATGCTAAAAACTGCACAATTCCGGAGACGAGCGATGAACAAGTTCACCCCAGCCAAGCCAGCCGGCGCACGCAGCGTCGACGAGATCACCGGCAGCCGACGCCTGCGCCGCATGCGCAAGGCCGACTGGTCGCGCCGCCTGGTGCAGGAAAACAGGCTGACGGTGGACGACCTGATCTGGCCGATCTTCATCATCGACGGCGAAAACCGGCGCGAGACCATTCCGGCGATGCCCGGCGTGTTCCGCCTGTCGGTCGATCTCGCGGTCAAGGAAGCGGAGCGCGCGGCCAAGCTCGGCATCCCGGCCATTGCCACCTTCCCCAACGTCGACATCGGGCTGCGCGACCAGACTGGCGCGCACATCCTCGAACCCGACAATCTGATCAACCGCACCACCCGTGCCATCAAGGCCGCGGTGCCGGAAATCGGCATCATCACCGACGTGGCGCTCGATCCCTTCACCAGCCACGGCCATGACGGCATCCTGCGCGAGGGCGTCATCGTCAACGACGAGACGGTCGCCCAGGTGGCTGCGGCTGCGGTGCTGCAGGCGGCTGCGGGCTCCGACATCATCGCACCCTCCGACATGATGGACGGCCGCATCGGCGCCATCCGCGACGCTCTCGACGACAACGGCTTCCAGGACGTGGCGATCATGTCCTACGCGACAAAGTTCGCCTCCGCCTTCTACGGCCCCTATCGCGAGGCGATCGGCACGCAGGGCCTGCTCAAGGGCGACAAGAAGACCTACTACATCGATCACGCGAATTCCGATGAAGCCGTGCGCGAGGCCGAGCAGGACCTGGCCGAGGGTGCGGACATGCTGATGGTCAAGCCCGGCCTGCCCTATCTCGACATCATCCGCCGGCTGAAGGACGAATTCCGCATGCCGACCTTCGCCTACCAGGTGTCGGGCGAATATTCGATGATCAAGGCGGCGGGCGCCAATGGCTGGATCGATGGCGAAAAGGCGATGCTGGAAAGCCTGCTCGCCTTCAAGCGCGCCGGCTGCGACGGCATCCTGACCTATTTCGCTCCCGAGGTGGCGGAGATGCTGAAGGGCTGAGGCGGACGTCTCGGCTACAACAGGCGCTGAATTTCCTATATCTTGCCTCCATGAACAGGTCCGACGCGGTCAGGAAACTTCAACAGAACGCTGATGCACTTCGCAGCATGGGCGCCACGTCGCTATACCTGTTTGGTTCGACCGCCCGGGACGAGCAGTCGTCTGGCAGCGACCTTGACCTCTTCATCGACTACGCGCCGGGTCATCGCTTCTCGCTGATCAATCTGGTCGGGATCAAGCAGTTGCTGGAGGAGTCCATGGCCGTCGAAGTGGACGTGACCACGCGCGACAGCCTGCACCCGCAACTGAAAGACGACATCGAACGCTCCGCCATTCGCGTGTTCTGATGGGCCAGCGCAAGATCGGCCCCATCCTCGCTGAAATTCTCGATGCACTGGATGGTATCAAGGCGGCAACCGCCGACAAGACGCTTCAGGACTTCCAGGACAACTGGCTGCTGAAACACGGCGTCCAACGCGGCATCGAAATCATCTCGGAAGCCGCACGGCATTTGCCCGACGAACTTCTCGAACGCGCGCCCGACGTACCGTGGAAGCAGGTTCGCGGGATCGGAAACGTCCTCAGACATGAGTATCACAAGATTGCGGACCCGATCGTCTGGGCGGTGGTTACCGATCACCTGCCCGGCCTGCGCAGCGCCGTCCAGCGGCTCCTGGCCGATCTCGGAACCAACGAATCTTGAATTCGCCTAGCGATTCCCCATTTGGAAAGGCGCGCGGGCAATCTTGCCCGCCTCTCGAGGATATCATGACCGCACGCGTTCTGGACGGCGAAATCATCACCAGCAGGCTCGAGGACTCGCGCGCCTATGACGGTGTGCGGACGCGGCGGATCCTGGCCTTCTGCATCGACTATCTGATCGTCGGCCTTTTGATGATCCCGTTTGCCATCGTCATCTTCTTCCTCGGCATCCTCACGCTGGGCCTGGGCTGGGCGCTGTTCGGAATCCTGTTTCCGCTGGTGGCGATCGCTTATGTCTGGTCGACGCTCGGCGGTCCCAACCAGGCGACCACTGGCATGCGCATCATGGGCATCCGGCTCGACCGCCTCGACGGCAGGCCGGTGGACGGCCTCCTGGCCATCGTCCATTCGGTGCTTTTCTGGGCCGGCAATGTGGTTTTGACGCCGCTCGTCCTGCTGGTCTCGCTGTTTTCCGACCGCAAGCGCACGCTGCACGACCTGCTGCTTGGCACCGTGGTGAGCCGCAGCGACAGCTAAAATTGCCATTCGCCGAGTCAAAACGGACATTTACGCCAAAATGTGAAGGCAAAGAGTCCACTTACCTTCACATTCATGTTGAATTTTTCGCGCGTAGCGCCAAGCTAGGGAACATTGATTGGGAGTCTTCCTGACGCTCGATGACGCAGCATCCTACCCATTCCCCGCAATTCTTCCTGACGGCGCCTTCCCCATGCCCCTATCTTGAAGGGCAATTCGAGCGGAAGGTCTTCACCCATCTGGTCGGCGACAAGGCCCCGGAAATGAACGACCTGCTGACACAGGGCGGCTTCCGGCGTTCGCAGAACATCGCCTATCGGCCCGCCTGCGAAACCTGCAGGGCGTGCGTCTCCGTCCGGATCCTGGCCCAGGAATTCAAGGCAACGCGCAACATGCGCCGCGTGATCGAGCGCAATTCCGACGTCGTCGGCGCCATGCATGACGCAGAGCCCTCGACCGAGCAATATTCGCTGTTCCGCACTTATCTCGACGCACGCCACCGCAGGGGCGGCATGTCCGACATGACCGTTCTGGACTATGCGATGATGGTCGAGGACACCCATGTCGACACCAAGGTGATCGAATATCGTCGCCGCGGCCCCGATACCTTCATTACCGGCCAGGGCCAGGGCGAACTGATGGCAGTGGCGCTGACCGACCAGATGGCCGACGGCCTGTCGATGGTCTATTCCTACTACAATCCCGAAATGGACGAACGGTCGCTTGGCACCTTCATGATCCTCGACCATATTGCCCGGGCGCGCGCCATGGGCCTGCCCCACGTCTATCTTGGCTACTGGGTCAACGGTTCGCGCAAGATGAACTATAAGGTGCGCTTCACTCCCCAGGAGCATCTCGGCATGAAGGGCTGGGAACGCTTCGAGGGCGACATCTGAGCACGTCCGGCCCGTTTTCCACGCTGCCGTCGACCATCTGGCAGGGAAAATCGTGGCAAGCACTCATTCCAATCATTCCAAGGGCCTGCTGCTGACCGCAATCGGCGGCATGGCGCTGACCGTCGACATTCCGCTGATCAAGCTCGCCGACGGCAATCACTGGTCGATCCTGCTGATGCGCAGCGGAACGACGTTCCTGGCCGCGATCGTCATCTGGCTGGTCTGGCGCTCGTTCAGCCGCAACGCGCCGCAGCTCATCCCCGGCCGGGCCGGGCTTGTGGTCGCCGGCCTCTATGGCCTCGGATCCATCGCCTTCATCACCGCCGTCTACAACACCTCGACGGCCAACCTGGTATTCATCCTGGCCTTCAACACCGTGTTTGCGGCCGTCCTGTCGTGGATTTTCCTCAGGGAGCGGCCGCGGCCGGTGACCATGCTTGCGATGCTGGCGATGGTCGGCGGCGTCCTCATCATCGTCGGAAGCTCCATCGGCACCGGCCACCTGTTCGGAGACCTGATGGCGGTGTCTTCCGCCTTCTGCATCGCCTCAGCCATCACCATTTCGCGTTCCAGCGGCAAGGACATGGGCTTCACAGCGCTTGTCGGCGTCCTGATCCCGGGCGTGCTGGCGGCCTACATGGTCTCCAAGACGGGTTTCCGGGTCGAGGCGCCATGGTGGATCATCTTCAACGGCGCGGTGATCATGCCGATCTCGTTTTTCTGCCTCGCCAACGGCCCGAAATACCTGTCCGGCCCGGAAGTGGCGATGTTCTACCTGCTCGAGACGGTGCTTGCGCCGATCTGGGTCTGGATGATCTTCGCCGAGGTGCCGACACGCAACAGCCTGATCGGGGGCGCGATCCTGATCGCCACGCTCGTTGCGCATTCGGCCTGGCAGCTCTCGGAAAGCCGCAAACGCAAGGCAAGCGCGGCCGTACAACAGGCCGCTTAGACCACGCCTAGCCTGCCTGGCTTCGCTTGGCCGGCGGCAAGGTCTCCCCGACAGCTTCGATGGTGCGCGGTGGCCCTTCCGGGGTGGCCGCAATCGCTGCAGCCTCGTCCGTGAGCTCGATCTCGCGGATCCATTCGCGCCAGATCGCGACCAGCAGGGCCATCAACACCGGGCCGATGAACAGGCCGAGCAGGCCCATCGTCTTGACGCCGCCGATGAGGCCGAAAAAAGTCGGCAGGAAGGGCAGCTTGATCGGTCCTCCGACCAGCCTTGGCCGCAGCGTCTTGTCGACGATGAAGAGCTCGATCGATCCCCAGGAAAACAGCGCGACGCCGGCGACCGGCGAGCCGCTGGCGACCAGGTAGATCGAGACCAGCGTGAACGACAGGGGCGCACCGCCGGGAATGAGCGCCATGAAACCGGTGATGACGCCAAGCGTTACCGGCGACGGCACGCCCGCGACCCAATAGGCAAGGCCGAGAACGACGCCCTCGCCTATCGCGATCAACGTCATGCCCATGACGGTTGCGCTGATCGTCTTGGGCACCACCCGTGAGATGCGTTCCCAGCGCATCGGCAGGATGCGCTCGCCGAGCCGGTCGAGCTGCGCCACGAAGGATTCGCCGTCGCGATAGGTGAAGAACAGGGCGATCAGCATGAACAGCAACGTCAGCAGGATGCCGAAGGCGCTGCCGCCGGCAGCAAGCACGCCGCGGTAGATGCTGCCGATGTTGGCGCCGCTGACCAGCTGGATCAATTCGCCGATCGAACCGGGATGGCCGATATGTCGCGTCCACTGCTCGTTCAGCCATTCGCCGGCGATCGGCAGGTTGGCGATCCATACCGGTGTCGGCGCGCCATGGCGATTGGTGTCCAGCGCCCAGCCGAACCATTCCCGTATCTCGTTGACCGCATAGGTCGCGGCAAACGAGATCGGCACGACGAGGAAAGCGACGATGAACAGCAGCGCCAGAGTTGCGCCGACGGTCCTGTTGCCATCGACCGCCACCAGCAGGCGCCGGTAGAGCGGCCAGCTGGCGAAGGCGATCACAAGCGCGGCCAGGACCGGAACCAGGAAGCCGTGGAAGAAGTAGATGCCAGCGGCAACGATCAGCACCAGCAGCCAGCGCGCCGCCGACAAGGGCGGCACCAGTGCCGCGCGCATCGGCTGGGACGGGCCGAACAGCCTCGGCTCTCGCTCCGGTTTGCGGGGGTCAGTCACGTTCAAGGGCCTTGATCTCCTCGGCCCTGGCATGGACCCGATTGGACACCCGGCGGCGCTTCACGCCGCCGATGGGAAGATCATAGAGGCTAATGCGATGCGGCGCACGAAAACTTTGCCGCGCTGCCGCATTTCAACGCTAGCCGAAGCGGCCGGTGCGCGGGAAGCCTTTCGGCACCATGCGTCCGGCGGTGGCGCGCGTGCCGATCCATTCGACCAGTTCTTCCCGTGACCGGGTGAAGGTTCGGTCCGCAGAATCCAGCCAGCTCAAGCCGCTCTCCATGGTGAAGGTCTTCACGTCGAGCACGCCGCCGTCCTTGTATTTCTGCAGCCTGACGCCCTTGCCGCGCGTCATCTCGGGGATCTGCTCAAGCGGGAACACCAGCATCTTGCGGTTGTCGCCGACAATGGCGAGGTGATCGCCCTGGAGCGGGATGCAGCGCTTGGCTTCATCCGGCGCCTTGACGTTCATCACCTGCTTGCCCTTGCGGGTGTTGGCGACGACCTCTTCCTCGGGAACGGTGAAGCCGTTGCCCTCATGCGAGACCAGCAGCAGCTTGCGCCTGGGGTCGTGGACGAAGGCGGTGACGATGTCCTGGTCATTGTCCATGTCGACGATGATGCGGATGGGCTCGCCGTGGCCACGGCCGCCCGGCAGGCGATCGGCGCCGATGGTGTAGAACTTGCCGCCAGTGGTGAAGACCAGGATCTTGTCGGTCGTCTGGGCATGGAGAGCGAGCTTGAGGCTGTCGCCTTCCTTGAAGGTGAGCTGCCCGAAATCGGCGAGATGCCCCTTCATCGCCCGCAGCCAGCCCTTCTCGGAGACGACCACCGTGACCGGCTCCTTCTCGATCATCGCGTGGGCGATGTCGGTGAGGTCGTGGTCAGGGGCTTCGGCAAAGACTGTGCGGCGACGGCCTAGCTCGGTTTCGGGGCCGTAGTGCTTGCGGACCTCGCTGACTTCCCACTTGATCGTCGCCCACTGCTTGGCATCGGAGGCGAGCAGCGCTTCGATCTGCTTCTTCTCGGTGCTGAGGGCGTCGAACTCCTTGCGGATCTCGAATTCCTCGAGCTTGCGCAGGGCCCGCAGGCGCATGTTGAGGATGGCTTCGGCCTGATTGTCGGTCAGGTCCCAACGCGCCATCATCACCCGCTTGGGCTCATCCTCCTCGCGGATGATGCGGATCACCTCATCGATGTTGAGGTAGGCGATGAGGTAGCCGCCAAGGATTTCGAGGCGCTTCTCGATTTCGCCCAGGCGGAATTTCGAGCGGCGCACCAACACCTCGCGGCGATGATCCAGCCATTCGCGCAGCACGCTCCGCAGCGACAGCACGTTCGGCACCTTGCCGCGCGACAGCACGTTCATGTTGAGCGGGAAGCGGCTCTCGAGCTCGGTGAGCTTGAACAGCGATTCCATCAACAGGCCCGGGTCGACGGTCCGGCTCTTGGGAACCAGGACGACGCGAATGTCTTCGGCGCTTTCGTCGCGGATGTCTTCGAGCAGCGGCAGCTTGCGGGCGATCAGCAGCTCGGCGATCTTTTCGATCAGGCGCGCCTTCTGTACGCCGTAGGGAATCTGCGTGACGACAAGGTTCCAGGTGCCACGGCCCTGGTCTTCCTGCTGCCAAATCGCACGCACGCGGAAGCCGCCGCGCCCGGTTTCATAGGCATTGACGATGGAAGCCCAGTCATCGTCGATGCTGCCGCCGGTCGGGAAATCGGGGCCGCGCACCTTGCAGCCGAGGCGCAACTCGGGGTCGTCCTTGATGCGGTCCCATTCGCCCGGCGACGTCATCAGGTCGGTGACCGCAGCGTCGGGATTGTCGATGAGATGAAGGGCTGCGCTGCACAGCTCCGCGGCATTGTGCGGCGGGATCGAGGTCGCCATGCCGACGGCGATGCCGGACGAGCCGTTGGCGAGCAGATTGGGGAACGCGCCCGGCAGGACGACAGGTTCCTCGTCTTCCTCGTTGTAGGTCGGGCGATAATCGACGGCGTCTTCGGTGATGCCCTCGAGCAAGGAGACCGAGACCTCGGTCATGCGCGCTTCTGTGTAGCGCATGGCGGCGGCACTATCGCCGTCGATGTTACCGAAATTGCCCTGGCCGTCGACGAGCGGGTAGCGGACGGAGAAATCCTGCGCCAGACGCACCAGCGCGTCGTAGATCGACTGGTCGCCATGCGGGTGGAACTTGCCCATCACCTCGCCGACGATGCGTGCGCATTTGGCGAAACCCTGATCGGGGTTGAGCCGCAGCAGCCGCATGGCGTGCATGATGCGGCGATGGACCGGCTTCAGTCCGTCGCGCACGTCCGGCAAGGCCCGGTGCATGATGGTCGACAGCGCATAGGCCAGATAGCGCTCCTCGAGCGCCTTCTTCAGGTCGACCGGTTCAATGTTGTCGCCGCCATCGTTTCCAGGCGGCAAAAGCCCTTTTCCCATGGGGTTTGGACTAGCGGAACGGGTGATTCGCGACAAGCCTTATCGGCAAATGCAAGGCCGACCCGGTGCCCGGATGCGATCAATTTTTGCGCTCGCTAAAGTAGCAATCGCGCGACCAGCCTGCCGTTCACCATTTTTGCGCGTGTTGCATTGCAGCGATTGCCTTTTGCGCCGAATTGCGGCCAATGTGGCGCGAATGCCTTGATCCAGTCCAGTTCGTGACGGACAGGAGATGGCGTGAACGATTCCTCACAGTCTCAGGGAACCATGATGACGCAATACCGCTCTGCATTCAGCAAGCTCGCCCTATCGACCTTTCTCTTCACGCTTCCGCTCAATGCAGCACTGGCCCAGGACGCGACCGCGGTTGCCGAACGGCTCAAGGCCGTCCTCGCAGGCCAGAACCTGGCGCTGAGCTGGACCAGCGTTTCGGGCGACGCCTCCGAAACCGTACTTGAAGGGGCTAGCATCGCGATGGCTGGCGAAGACAAGCCGGTTTCCGTCGGCAAGGTCACGCTTGGCGGCATCACCGAGGAAAATGGCGGCTACAAGATCGAAACCGTCAGCACCGAGGCCTACAGCCTGACCGAAGGCACCACCAAGGTCGATGTCAGCCCGCTGACCATCGGCAACGTGTCGCTGCCGGCCGAAGGCTCGACCGATCCGCTGGCGTCGTTCCTGATGTACGAGACCGCCAATCTCGACAACGTCAGCGTCAAGATCGGCGACAAGCAGGCCTTCCAGATGACCAATTTCCAGGCGGAAGTGACCCCTCCGGCCGATGGAAACGCCATGGAATTCACCGGTTCGGCCGAGAAGTTCACCGCCGACCTCAGCCTCGTCGAAGATCCGCAGTCGAAGGCTGCGATCGACGCGCTCGGCTACCAGAACATCAGCGGCGACTTCCAACTGGAAGGCACCTGGCAGCCGACGGACGGCCGCATGGCGCTGTCGAGCTACGACATCACCGTCGACGACGCCGGCACGCTGGGCATGACCTTCGACCTCGGCGGCTACACCGTCGATTTCCTCAAGTCGGTCCAGGACCTGCAGAAGAAGATGGCCGACCAGCCAGAAGGCACGGACAACTCGGCCCAGGGCCTCGCCATGCTCGGCCTGATGCAGCAACTCACTTTCAACGGCGCGACCGTTCGCTTCGACGACGATTCGGTGACCAACAAGGTTCTCGAATATGTCGGCAAGCAGCAGGGCATGTCGGCCAAGGACATCGCCAACCAGGCCAAGGCAATCGTGCCGTTCCTGCTGATGGAGCTCAACAATCCGGAACTGGCAACGCAGGTGACGGCAGCCGTCACCGCCTATCTCGACGACCCCAAGTCGATCGAGATCGCAGCCAAGCCCGCCTCGCCGGTTCCGTTCGCTCTGCTGGCAGCCAGCGGCATGTCCAACCCCAAGGACCTGCCCAAGACGCTCGGCCTGACGGTCACGGCCAATCAGGATTGATCCTGATTGCTATATTGAAACAAAAAAGCCCGGCAGCGATGCCGGGCTTTTCTTGTTGAGTCGCCAGATTTTTTTGAGTCAAAAGAGTCGCTTGCGCGGATTTGCTAAGCTTCTTTCTTGGCCACCGCGACGCGCAGCGACAGCTCGCGCAGCTGCTGCGGCTGAGCTTCGGCAGGGGCATTCATGAGCAGGTCCTGCGCCTGCTGGTTCATCGGGAACAGCGTCACTTCGCGCAGGTTCTTGGCGCCGACGAGCAGCATGATCACGCGGTCGACACCGGCAGCCATGCCGCCATGGGGCGGAGCGCCGTACTGGAAGGCGCGGTATAGGCCGCCGAACTGCTCCTCGACTTCCTCACGTGACTTGCCGGTGATCTCGAACGCCTTGACCATCGTCTCGGGCAGCTGGTTGCGGATCGAGCCGGAAGCGATCTCGAAGCCGTTGCAGACCATGTCGTACTGATAGGCCTTGATGGTCAGCGGGTCCTGGCTGTTCAGCGCATCGATGCCGCCCTGCGGCATCGAGAATGGGTTGTGGGCGAAGTCGATCTTCTTTTCTTCTTCCAGCCATTCGTAGAACGGGAAGTCGATGATCCAGCACAGCTCGAAACGGTCGCGGTCGACGAGGTTCAATTCCTCGCCGGCGCGGGTGCGGGCGGCACCGGCGAACGACACGAACTTCTTGGGATCGCCGGCAACGAAGAACGCGGCATCGCCATCCGACAGGCCAAGCTGCTGGCGGATTGCTTCCGTGCGCTCTTCGCCAATGTTCTTGGCGATGGGACCAGCACCTTCGAGCTTGTCGCCTTCCTTGCGCCAGAAGATGTAGCCGAGGCCCGGCTGGCCCTCGCTTTGCGCCCACGAGTTCATGCGGTCACAGAATGCTCGGCTGCCACCCGTCCTGGCCGGGATCGCCCAGACCTCGACCTTCGGGTTGGCGGCGATCATGCCCGCGAACACCTTGAAGCCCGAGCCGTCGAAATGGCTGGTGACTTCCTGGATCTCGATCGGGTTGCGCAGGTCGGGCTTATCGCTGCCGTAGGTGCGCAGCGCGGTATCATAAGGAATGCGGCGGAACTGCTGGGTGACCGGCTTGCCGTCGGCAAACTTCTCGAACACGCCGCGCATCACCGGCTCCATCGTGTTCCAGACGTCTTCCTGGGTCACGAAGCTCATTTCGAGGTCGAGCTGGTAGAACTCGCCCGGCAGGCGATCGGCGCGCGGGTCTTCGTCGCGGAAGCAGGGCGCGATCTGGAAGTAGCGGTCGAAGCCGGCAACCATAAGCAGTTGCTTGTACTGCTGCGGAGCCTGCGGCAGGGCAAAGAACTTGCCCGGATGGATGCGCGACGGCACCAGGAAGTCGCGCGCGCCTTCCGGCGACGACGCCGTCAGGATCGGCGTCGAATATTCGGTGAAACCCTCGGCGCCCATGCGGTTGCGCATTTCGGCGATGATCTTGGTGCGCTGGACGATGTTCTTGTGCAGCGTTTCGCGGCGCAGGTCGAGGAAGCGATACTTGAGGCGGATGTCCTCGGGGTATTCGGGTTCGCCGAACACCGGCAGCGGCAATTCCTTGGACTGCGACAGAACCTCGATCTCGCCGGCAAAAACCTCGATCTCGCCGGTCGGCAGGTTGCCGTTGACGGCTTCGGCCATGCGCGCCTTGACCTCGCCGTCGACGCGGATGACCCACTCGCCACGCACGGTCTCGGCGACCTTGAAGGCCGGCGAATCGGGATCGGCGACGATCTGAGTCAGGCCGTAGTGATCGCGCATGTCGATGAACAGCAGGCCGCCGTGATCTCGCACGCGGTGCACCCAGCCGGACAGGCGGACGGCGGAACCGACGTCGGATTTCCTCAATTGAGCGCAGGTGTGGCTGCGGTAACGGTGCATGGCAAATATTCCGGTTCGGGCTGTTGTCATACGGCGTCGAGGCGTCCGATGCGCCCGGGCCGAAATTTGGCGGGAAAAGCGCATGGGTGCCCGGTTTTGTCAAGGTAAAGCCACCAGTTCGGGCGGCTCCACCACGCAGAACGCCCGAGTTAAAGGCGCTTCTTCAGCCAGATGCGCGAATGCCCTGCCGGATAGTCATCGATACGGCCGAACTCCTCATAGCCCAGCCGCTTGTAAAACTCGGGGGCCTGAAAGGTGTACGAATCGAGATGAACGCCGATGCAGCCCCGGAGCCTCGCCACTTCCTCGGCCTTGCCGAGCAACTGGACGCCAAGGCCGCGGCTGCGATGGCCCGCGTCGATCCAGAGCCATTCCACGAAAAGCCACGAATATTCCGACGAGCCCTTCAATCCGCCTGCCACTGCGCCATCCCCGTCGCGTGCGACGATCCACAGATCCTGCTCATTGTGGGGACCTGCGGTCTTGTAGTTGTAGGCGTTCAAGCCGTCGCCGATGAGCTCTGCCGTCTCTCGATCGATGCTCGTGCTGACCGTCAGTGTCGTCATCATCAGCTCCCCTTCGCCATCCGTCAGAACGGCGGCTGCGCAAGCTAACCGTCACGGCGCTCGCCACGTTGGCGCAGCCGACGGAATATGTCGCGCCAGGGGGCGACTGGCATTGACCCGACGGAGTAACTATAGCCAACTCACCTTTTACCGCGTTGCTGAATGTCCTCCATCCGCCCCCTCATCCCGCTCCTGATCACCGCCGGCATCCTTTTGGGCGGCAACGGCCTGCAAAGCACCTTGATTGCGCTGCGCGGGGCGCAAGAGGGCTTTTCGGCATCGACGATCGGGCTGATGGGCACCTTCTATTTCATGGGGTTCCTGCTCGGCTGTCTCTTCATCACCCGCATCATGAAGGCCGTCGGCTATGTCCGGGCCTTCGCAGCGCTCGCAGCCATCGCTGCCGCCGCGACGCTGATGCTGGTGGTGGTCATCGACCCGGTGATGTGGTCGCTCATCCGTTTCGCTACGGGCTTCTGCTTTGCCGGGTTGTTCACGGTGATGGAGAGCTGGCTCAATTCGGGCGTCTCCAACCACGACCGCGCCCGGGTGCTGGCCATCTACCGCATCATCGACATCGCGTCGGTGACCGGGGCGCAGTTCATGATCCCGGTCTTTGGCGCCGACGGCTTCACCATCTTCGCCATCATGTCGATCATGATCACGCTGTCGCTGGTGCCGGTCTCGCTCGGCGACCGCTCCAACCCGACGCCGCCCGAAGACGTCAAGCTCGACTTGAAGCGCGCCTGGCGCATCTCGCCGCTCGGCAGCATCGGCTGCATCTTCGTCGGCGTCACCAACAGCGCGTTTCGGACGCTTAGCCCGATCTATGCCGAGCAGATCGGCCTGTCCGTCACCGACGTCGTCACCTTCGTCAGCGTCGGCATCATCGGCGGCGCGCTGGTCCAGTACCCCCTCGGCTACATGTCCGACCTGTGGGATCGCCGCAAGGTGCTGCTCGTCACCACCGTTGGCGCGATGACCTCGGCGCTGATGCTGGTTTTCCTTGCCGGCAATTCGCCGCTGGCCAACTTCGTGCTGATCTTCATCTTCGGCTCGTTTGCCATGCCGCTCTATTCGCTGTCGGCGGCGCACGCCAACGACCGCGCTGAAAAGGGCGAGTTCGTGCTGGTCAACGCCGCGCTGATGCTGTTCTACTCGGTCGGCGCGATCGCCGGTCCGGTCGTCGCCTCGATCGTCATGGAACAGTTGGGGCCGCATGCGCTTTTCAGCTTCAGCGCAGCTGTCTACGTCGCGTTCGTGGCGGTCATCGTCTATCGCATGGGATCGCGCTCGCCGGTGCCGGCCGGCAGGCGCGGCCGCTTCATCGCCTTGCTCCGAACGTCGCCGATTTTCGCCCGCCTGGCAGGCCGAAACGGCCCGGCGAGCGGTCCGGACGCCGACTAGACTTCATTACCGGACGCGGCAAGCGCTTGACGAATGGCCGCTCGACTGAAATGGAAAGACAACGCGTTCTGATAAAAGCAATATTATGCATGTAATAACGACCCAGGACGAACTCGAAACCGCCGTTGCCGCTCTCGAAAAATCCAACTTCGTCACGGTCGACACCGAGTTCATTCGCGAAACCACTTTCTGGCCCGAGCTCTGCCTGATCCAGATGGCAGCGCCTGGCGTTTCGGCGCTTGTCGATCCGCTCGCGCCCGGGCTCGACCTGAAACCGTTCTTCGAACTGATGGCCAACGAAGCGGTGACCAAGGTCTTCCATGCCGCGCGGCAAGACATTGAAATCGTCTTCCATCTCGGCGGACTGATCCCGCATCCTGTTTTCGACACGCAGGTGGCGGCAATGGTCTGCGGCTTCGGCGACAGCGTTTCCTACGAACAGATCGTCCAGAAGGTCACCGGTGGCCGCATCGACAAGTCATCGCGCTTCACCGACTGGCGCCACAGGCCGCTGTCGGAAAAGCAGCTCGAATACGCGCTGGCCGACGTCACCCACCTGATCGACGTCTACAAACACCTCGTCACCGAGCTGGAGCGCGAAGGCCGCGCGCACTGGCTGAACGAAGAGATGGAAGTGCTGACCTCGCGGGCAACCTACGACCCGCATCCTGAAGACGCCTGGAAGCGGCTGAAGATGCGCCTGCGCAAGCCGCAGGAGCTCGCCATCGTGCAGGCCGTCGCCGCGTGGCGCGAGCGGGAGGCACGCGAACGCAACGTACCGCGCGGACGCGTGCTCAAGGACGACGCGATCTACGAGATCGCCCAGCAGGCGCCGCGCGACACCACCGCGCTGTCGCGCCTGCGCACCACGCCCAAAGGCTGGGAACGTTCGTCCTCGGCAACCGCCCTGCTCGGCGTCGTCAATGCGGCGCTCGAGATCCCGCGCGACCAGATGCCCAAACTGCCCAAGACCTTCCAGCCGCCCGAGGGTTCGAGCGCGGCGGCCGAACTGCTCAAGGTGCTGCTGCGCCTGGTGTCGGAGAAGGAAGGCGTGGCACCCAAGGTGCTCGCTTCGGGCGACGACATCGATAGGATCGCCGCCGAAGGCGAAGCTGCCGACGTCCCTGCCCTTCAAGGCTGGCGCCGCTCGGTGTTCGGCGAGATGGCGCTCAAGCTGGTGCGCGGCGAGATCGCCATCCGGTTCGACAAGCGCAAGATCGCGGTGTTCGAGATCGAAGCCTGACCTGCCTGAACGGCGCGGTTCAGACCGCGCCGGCAAGGTGCAGGGCAAACCAGACCCACAACAGCCCGAGCACCAGCCAGCCCAGGATGAAGGCCTGGCTGCGAAACCTGACCCGGTTGGCGGTCAGGTGAAACCAGGCGTGCGCATAACGCGTGGCGACGAAAAGCCAGGCAAGCCCGACACTGACGAATGACGCGCCCTCGGTCACGTAGAGCGACAGGCACGCCACGTAAAACAGCACCGGCAGTTCGAACTGGTTGATGACGTTGTTGGCGGCCGTGACGCTCAGCTCCGGCTCGGCGGCGCGCGTCCTGAACTGACTGACCCGGGCCTCGCCAGCGCGCACCGCCTGCCTGCGCCGCATGCCCAGCACGACATAGGCGATGTAGACCAAAAGCACCTGTGCGAGCATCGGCCAGAAAATGGCAGCCTGATTCATAAGAACAACCTCAACAAGCTCATATCAAATCGCCGAATCATCTACGCGGAACTCCATTCTGCTTAAGGGAGAATTTACGGCCATCGCCGAAACTGTGCCGTCGCAGTTCAACGGTCAATCGAAACATGATGCTCCCTGCAACCGCCAATCGCTACCAACCCGCTCTAACAGTCATCCAGGCCGGAACCTACGCCCGCGAACGCGCAATGCGCGAGGATGCCCAGGCTGTGGGGGGCGTGAAGCAGCCCGGCGACATGACGCAGGCTGCACCGGCCCGTCCGAAGGACATGCAAGCGATCAACGAATATTACTTCGGCATCAGCCTGACGCCGATGGAAGTGATGTTCTCGATGGTCGAGCGGGCTGTCGACTACCTCAACGACAAGCTGGGCTTGGGCAGTGACGGCGACCCGGAAGAGGTCGAGGCCGGCAACAAGTGGCGCGAGCAAGCGCTGATCAAGTTTGCCGGGGTGGGCACCGGAGACGACTTCCGGATTCCGAAACCAGGCGAGAACGGCGTCACCTTCCGCGCTGTCGCCAAGCTCGTGCTGGAGAGTTTCAGGTCCGACTACCTGAACGGCGATGGAGATCTCAGAAAAGTTCTCGAGGATGCTGCAGGGTTCCGTCTCCAGGGGATGAGCACGATCGATCTGTTCGAGGCGTTCGCTGAACCGGAAAGCGATGCCGCAAAGAGGGTCTACGACGCGGCGTCGGAAGGCCTGGCCGGCCAGGCCGGCAGCAAGGCGTCGCAGCGGTTGGACGCGGCAACGTCCGGGGCCAAGTCGGTCGAAGAAACACTCGTCGAACAGAAAGGGTCTTCGATCGACGTCGTCGACAAGGAGACGATCGCCGACGACCTCAAAGCTGTCAGGACAGCCGAGGCCAAGGAAAAGCTCGACCAAGCGGCGGCAATTCCCGACACGATCCGAGAGGCGCTGGAGCAAGCCGAGGCCAGAAACGATACGTCTGGTCCGGACGGCTTGGAGGCCGCCCTGGCCGTCGTCCAGGCCCTGAACGGAATGAGCGAAACCGTGTCGTCTTCGGATCCGGAAGCCGGCCAAGTCGGCCCCGATCCGGAACTGGACATGTCCGAAATCGCCAAGGACGCGGCCGAGAAGGACAACGACGGCAAAGGCAAGGGCCTGCGCGGGCTGCTTGCGAACTATCTCGAATTCACCGCAGCGGCCGAATTCGTGCGGAACTATCGAGACCGGCCATAAGCCGATCAGCGCGCCTTGCGGTCGCCGACGCCTGCTGACCGCCTTGCGCTCCGCAGGCCCGCAAGCACAAAGGTTGCGATGACCGCGACCGACACTGCCAGAAACGCAAACTTGGCGACGATCAGGCCGGAGGCGAGCGCCATCGATCTCGCTCCTGCCGATGGCGGGTCCGCGAGGACCCGCGCGACAACGATGTTCTGGGCATAGTCGGCAATCGTGTAAGGCAGCACCAACGCCAGCGCCACGACCGAGCGCGTCGTCTCCGAAAGGACAGCAAAATGCGGCAGCCTCTCGCCCGTCTTCAGCATCAGGCTGATCAGTGCCGCCGAAAGAAGCGCGGGGAAGACAAGGTCGAACGTCAGGTAGTGCCAAACGAGAATGACCTCGGCGCCCGGCCGGCCGAGAGCTGCGATCCAGGCAAAACCCTCGCTCTCGGAGAAGCCCCAGAAACGCAGGTCGAGCGACGGCAGGCCGCCGCTCAGACTGCGGAAATAGAGGAACTCCAGCAGCGTCATTGCGGCAAACACCGCCGCAGCGACGACGCCCAGCGCGGCCGCGTGACGCCGCAGCCGCATGATCATGGGGCTCACATGCCGCCGGGGTAGTTCGGGCTTTCGCGCGTAATGGTCACGTCGTGGGCGTGGCTCTCGCGCAGGCCGGCATTGGAGATGCGCACAAAGGTCGCGCGCTCGCGGAAATCGGCAAGCGTGCGCCCGCCGACATAGCCCATCGCCGCCTTGAGGCCGCCGGCAAGCTGGTGCAAGACACCACCGACAGGGCCCTTGTAGGGCACCTGGCCCTCGATGCCTTCGGGCACCAGCTTGAGCGTGTCGCGCACCTCGGCCTGGAAATAGCGGTCGGCCGAGCCGCGCGCCATGGCACCCACCGAGCCCATGCCGCGATAGGCCTTGAACGAGCGGCCCTGGTGCAGATAGACCTCGCCCGGGCTCTCCTCGGTGCCGGCCAGAAGCGATCCGATCATCGCCGCATCCGCGCCAGCGGCGAGCGCCTTGGCGAGATCGCCCGAATATTTGATGCCGCCGTCGGCGATGACGGTCACGCCGGCCTTCTGCGCCACCTCGACCGCCGACATGATGGCCGACAATTGCGGCACGCCGACACCGGCGACAATGCGCGTGGTGCAGATCGAGCCCGGTCCGATGCCGACCTTGACGGCGTCGGCGCCCGCGTCGATCAGCGCCTGGGCGCCGTCGGCAGTGGCGATGTTGCCGGCCATGATGCGGACCGAATTGGAGATCTTCTTGGCCCGCGCCACGGCGTCGAGCACGCGCTGGGAATGACCATGGGCCGTGTCGATGACGAGCAGGTCGACGCCGGCGTCGATCAGGCGCTCGGCACGCTCGAAGCCATCGTCGCCGACGCTGGTGGCCGCCGCCGCCCGGAGGCGTCCCTGCGCATCCTTGGAGGCGTTCGGGTTGAGCTGCGACTTCTCCATGTCCTTGACGGTGATGAGGCCGACGCAATTGCCGTGCTTGTCGACGACGAGAAGCTTTTCGATGCGGTGCTGGTGCAGCAGCCGCTTGGCCTCGTCCTGCTCGACCGTCTCCTTGACGGTGATCAGGTTCTCGCGCGTCATCAGCTCATAGACCTTCTGCGCCGGGTCGGACGCAAAACGCACGTCGCGGTTGGTCAGGATGCCGACCAGGCGACCGGTCTTCTGGCCACCGGCGCCACCATTTTCGACGACCGGAATACCCGAAATGCCGTGAGTCCGCATCAGGGCGAGCGCGTCGGCCAGCGTGGCGTCCGGGCCGATGGTGACCGGATTGACCACCATGCCCGATTCGAACTTCTTGACCTGGCGGACCTGCTCGGCCTGTTCGACCGGGGTGAAGTTGCGGTGGATGACACCGATGCCGCCGGCCTGGGCCATGGCGATCGCGAGACGGGCTTCGGTCACCGTGTCCATCGCCGCTGAAATGATCGGCACGTTGAGATCGATATCGCCGGCAATGCGGGTGCTGATGTCGGTTTCGCCGGGCATCACCTCGGAATGGCCGGGCTGCAGCAGCACGTCGTCAAAGGTCAGCGCCAGAGCGCCGGTGGAGGATTCAATGATTTTTGCCATGGCCAACCTCGGAATGCGTGAAAGGACGCTGGACCCGTCTGGTATGCAGCGCCGACTCGTCTTTTCCCTTTCAGGATTGGCGGTGGCTGGTACCACGTCTTCGGGCCGATGAAAAGCGCGGCAAAGGCGCAATCGACGCAGAGGCGCCTTCATTGCGCCGACTGGACCGCACGGGCCGCATGTGCTGGCTGCGGACAGGCTGCCGCATCCATGTTAACGGTCAGCGCGGATGGCGCGCTTGGCTGCCTCCAGATGCATGCGCCACTGCGGAAAAGTCCGTGAACAGAACCACCCCGCTCATCCTTGCCGTCGCCCTGTTCATGGAGAACATGGATTCGACCGTCATCGCCACCTCGCTGCCGGCGATCGCGACCGACATCGGCACGAGCCCGATCGCGCTCAAGCTGGCGCTGACGGCCTATCTCGTCTCCCTCGCCATATTCATCCCCATCAGCGCCTGGATGGCCGACCGTTTTGGCGCCAAGCTGGTCTTCCGCGTCGCCATCGGCGTCTTCATGCTGGGTTCGGTCGCCTGCGCGATCTCGGGATCGCTCGGCGAATTCGTGCTCGCGCGCTTCCTGCAAGGCATGGGCGGATCGATGATGACGCCGGTGGCGCGCCTGGTGCTGGTGCGTACCACCGAAAAGAGCGGGCTGGTAGCGGCAATGGCCACGCTGACCATCCCGGCACTCGTCGGTCCGCTCATCGGCCCGCCGGTCGGCGGCTTCATCACCACCTTTTTTGCCTGGCACTGGATCTTCCTGATCAATATTCCCATCGGCGCGCTGGGCATCTGGCTTTCAGGGCGCTTCCTGCCCGAGATCCCGCCGGAGGCAACACGGCCGATCGACGTGCGCGGCTTCTTCCTTTCGGCCATCGCGGCCTCGGGGGTGGTCTTCGGCCTGTCGGTGGTCAGCCTGCCAGCGCTTCCGCCCATGGTCGGCGTCGTCACCATTGCCGTCGGTCTCGCCGCAGCCCTGCTCTATATCCGCCACGCACGGCGGACGCCGTACCCGCTGCTTGAACTCAAGCTTTTCGCCAACCCGGTCTTCCGCACGGCGATCCTCGGCGGATCGCTGTTTCGCGTCGGCGTCGGCGCGGCGCCGTTCCTGTTGCCGCTGCTGTTCCAGCTCGGCTTCGGGCTGTCGCCATTCCAGTCCGGCATGATCACCTTCGCCACGGCGGCGGGTGCGTTGTCGATGAAGTTCGTCGCGCCAAAAATCCTGAAGAGCATGGGATTCCGCACGGTGCTGACGGTCGCTTCGGTGGCTTCAGCCGGGCTGATGGCCGCCAATGCGCTGTTCACATCCCAGACGCCCTATCTCGTGATCCTGCTGGTGCTGTTCCTGGCAGGCTTCCTGCGCTCGCTCTTCTTCACGTCGTCGAACGCGCTGGTCTTTGCCGACATCGAAGCGGCCCAGAGCGGCCAGGCCACGGCGATTTCGGCAGTCGCCCAGCAAACCTCGGTGGCGCTCGGCGTGGCAGTGGGCGGCGGCGCACTGGAACTATGGTCGCTGGCCACCGGCCAGGCCATCGGCGGGGCCGGCTTCACCTTCGCGTTCCTGACGGTCGCGCTCATTTCGGGTCTGCCGGCACTGATGTACGCACGCATGGCGGCCGATGCCGGCGGCTCGGTTTCCGGCCACCGCCTGCGCCGGCGCGAAGCGGACGAGCCGCAGCAGCTATGAGGCGTCCGGCTCGGACCGGCCCTTGAAGTCCTTGGCGAGCAGATAGAGCTCCGCCGACTCGTCACGCGAGGCCGGCGGCTTGACGTGGTGGACGGTGCGGAAATTCTGCTTGAGCAGCGTCAAAAGCTCGGCCTCGGTGCCGCCCTGGAAGGTCTTGGCCAGGAAATGCCCGCCCGGCTTCAGCACAGAGATGGCAAAGTCGGCGGCAACCTCGCACAGATGCATGGTGCGGATGTGGTCGGTGCGCCGGTGCCCCGTCGTGGGCGCAGCCATGTCGGACAGCACCAGGTCGGGCGCGCCGCCGAGCGCCTCGGACAGGCGCGCGGGGGCCGCATCGTCGAGGAAATCCATGAGCAGGACGGGCGCGCCGGGCACCGCATCCATCTCGAGATAGTCGATGCCCACTACATGCGGGCTTTCGGCAGTCGAGCTGGTGCGGGCAGCCGCCACCTGGCACCAGCCGCCGGGGGCAGCACCCAGATCGATGACCTTCATGCCCGGCTTCAGCAGATGATGCTTGTCGTCGATCTCGATCAGCTTGTAGGCGGCGCGCGAGCGGTAGCCGTCGGCCTTCGAGCGCTGGACGTAAGGATCGTTCATGTGGCGTTCGAGCCAGCGACGCGACGATTCCTTGAGGCCGTGCTTCTTCTTGATCTTGGTGCGGAGAACGCGCGTCGCGCCCGCTCCTACCGCTGGTCTTGGTTTCTTGGTCATGTGCGCTGTCCGTTTCGCCAGTTGCGGCGCCACACGCCGTCGTCGGCCATCAATTCGCTCAAAATGCCCTCGCGCAAGCCGCGATCGGCGACACGAAGCCGCTCCGACGGCCAGACCGCCCGAATAGCCTCCAGAATGGCGCAACCGGCCAGGACGAGGTCGGCGCGGTCGGCGCCGATGCAGGGATTGGCCACCCGCTGCTGGAAATCCCAGCCAAGCACCTTTTCGACCATGCGGTCGACGCTGGTTCCGTCCATCCACAGGCCGTCGACGCGGCGGCGGTCGTAGCGGTCGAGTTCGAGATGCACGCCGGCAAGCGTGGTGACCGTGCCGGAGGTCCCCAACAGGTGAAATTTCGGGCTCGACACGACATGCGCCAGGCGATCCCGCCCGTCGAACGAGCGCAGGCGGTTGGCGACATCCTCGACCATCGCCGCGAAGATCTCGCGCGTCACCGTACGGCCGCCGAAGCGCTCGGCGAGCGAAACCACCCCAACCGGAAGCGACGTCCACGAGACGATGTGATTCGCCAACCGCGGCGAGCGATGGCGCGAAACATCGATCAGGGCGATCTCGGAGGAGCCGCCACCGATGTCGAAGAGCACGACCCCGTCAGTGTCGCGCTCGACCAGCGAACCGCATCCCGAGACCGCGAGCCGCGCTTCAGTCTGGCGGTCGATGATCTCGAGCTTGAGGCCTGCCTCGCGCTCGACGCGATCGATGAACTCGGCGCCGTTGGCTGCCGAGCGGCAGGCCTCGGTGGCGATCAGGCGCGCCTTCTTGATCTTGCGGTTGCGCAACTTGTCGCTGCAGACCTTGAGTGCTTCGACCGCCCTGTCCATGGCCGCCTGGCCGAGCCGGCCCGACGCCGACAGCCCCTCGCCCAGCCGCACGATGCGCGAGAAGGCGTCGATCACGCGGAACTGGCCCGGCCGGCCGGGCACGGCCACCAGCAGCCGGCAATTGTTGGTGCCAAGGTCGAGCGCGGCAAAGACCGGCAGGTCCGACACCGGCATGCGGCGCGGCTGTTCGGCCAGATCAGCCCTTGCGGCCGTATTGCCTGGCTTTACAGAAACGGCCGGCCCGGCCAAAGGCGCGGCGACCTCCGCCGGCTTGCCGCCAGCCGCAGGCTGGACGCCGTCGCGCGCGTAAACCTTGCGGCCGCGGCGGCGCTTGCGCCTTTTCCTGGTCTTGCCCTTTGGTTGCGCGGCGTCCCCATTGCCGTGACCGTTGACCGGTCGCACGGCGGCCTGACGGCCCGGTCGGGGAGTGTCCCCGCCTTGACGCGACGGACCATCCCCGGAGACACCCGCATCCGACGCCCTGACGTCGGCTTCGCGGTCCTTCACCTTGCAACTTCCTTCTGGCGCCGCGCGAACCTTTCGGACGCTGCACGCGCATCTCATCTTGTGTTGGCGCCAGACTATCAGCGCCGGCCCCGATCACCAAGGCCCGCCGGCGCTGAAATTTGGCAACGCGGCACGGCGCCATCTGCTGGCCCGCTGCCTGGCCTGTCGAAAACCGCTGCTCGGGTTGAATAGCCGGCTTCGATGAGGCAAAGCTTGAGGACGAGCCGGTCGTGCGGGCGGACGCATAGCCACAACGAGGGACTGAAACGCCAGACCGAAAGGAACGGGCAAGCGCTGCTGCATGAAGATCAAGGACTTTATCTGGCCCGTCATCGGGCTCGCCGCCGTCGCCGTATCCGCCTGGCTGCTCTATCATGAATGGCGCGAAATCTCCCTCGACGATGTCTGGGACGGCCTGACCGCCATCCCCCTACACGGCTGGATCCTCGCCGCGATCAGTTCGATCGTCGCCTATGGCGCGCTGGCCGGCTATGACCACATCGCGCTCCTGCATGTCGGCAAGCGTGTGTCGTGGTTCTTCGTCACCGTCTGCTCCTTCACCACCTACGCGCTGTCGCACAATATCGGCGGCTCGGTATTTTCGGGCGCGGTGATCCGCTATCGCGCCTATGCCTCCAAGGGGCTGACCGGCCAGGAGGTCGGCGTGCTCGTCGGCATCTGCTGGTTCACCTTCGTGCTTTCGAGCGTGTTCGTCGGCGGCGTGGTGATTCTGCTCGAGCCTGGCCTGCTCGACCGCTACACAGAGGGCAGCTACGAAGCATGGTGGATCGCACTGGGCGTTGCCATGCTGCTGTCGGTCGGTGCCTACGTCTTCGGCAGCTGGCTGCATCTCAAGCCGCTCGCCATCCGCAGCTTCCGCCTGCATTATCCGGCGCTGCCGATCGTGGCGCGCCAGCTGATCATCGGTCCGCTGGAAATCCTGGCTGCCGCGGCGATCATCTATTTCGCCCTGCCCGCCGAGCACAACCCGGGCTACCTGATCGTGCTCGGCATCTTCCTGTTCTCGTTTGCGGTGGCGCAGGCCTCGCATGCGCCGGGCGGACTGGGTGTGCTCGAAGTGGTGTTCCTTACCGGCCTGTCGGAAATGGATCCGGCGGCCGTGCTCGCCGCGCTTTTGGTCTTCAGGCTGTTCTACCTCATCATCCCGCTCATTCTCGGGATCATGGCGGTGCTTGCCTTCGAGCATTCGCAATTCGGCCGGGGCACCAAAAAGGACGAGGCCTGAAAACCAAAATTGCCGCAGCCGATGGGGTTGACTATTTCCCGGCTCCGGCTACAAGGCGCGCACAGGTGGCCGCGTCCAACGCGACCCGCCGGCGCCGGACAAGCTTCGGCCTGCTGGGGAATAGGTTAACGGTAGACCCACGGACTCTGACTCCGTTAGTCCTGGTTCGAATCCAGGTTCCCCAGCCATTTAATTTCCAAGCCATTGAAATCGTTCGTAAAACAGATCGCTGCGAATCCGTTTTCGATGCCTTTCCGCGATTGTGCACACAACTGAGGCACAGGGCTGCGCACATTCGGACTGCCATGCCCTTCAGACGCGAGAGGCAGTCCGGCATGGGAAGACGTCACGAAATCCAGAATCTCGTCCGCAGGGGCAACATGTTCCATTGGCGGCCGCGCATTCCGCGCCAGTTCTCGGAAATTGCCGAACGGCACCTTTCACTAAGTCTCCACCTCTCTGACCATAGAAAGGCCCAGTACATGGCGCGGCGCCTCAACACGCTGCTGCACGAGTTGAAGCTGACGCCAGGAGCCGCGGTGACGACGAAGGACCAGCTCGAATCGCTTTTCCGCGCGGAAGCGGTCCGCATGAGCGAGCACCTCGACAATCTGTCGTTCGCTGCGCGTCGTGTGGGGACAGACGCAGCCCTTTCCGCCAAGGCCGATATCGAGATCGGCTGGGCCTACCGCCTGATCGAGCTGTTCGGCACTATGCGCAAGCTCTCCTTCGAACCGGGTTGCCCAGGACGGTCAGCGCTCGAGCGCGCCAGCATTCCAGAACCGAGCATTGCCACGATCGCAACTGCGTTCACGCAAGAGCAGGCTGACTGTCGGCACAGCCACTTCGAAAAGGCGCTCGTCGCCGATATGGCAGCGCACGGGATCGCCGACACGCTGATCAACCGCGAACGCGCGACAGCACAACTGATGCGCGCCAAGGCAGACATGCTGCTCGCAGTGCCTTCACGCTATCCGGAATTGAGAGGATCGAACGTCGCCGAAATATTGGCCGACAAGGTGATGGCGGCGACTGACAATGGAACTCCGTCCGTGGCCAAGCCCTTCGCCACGCAGTCTGCGGTCGTCGAACAGGGTGCCTCGCCCACGGATTCCGAAACACGAGTCCAAAGCGAATACTTGATGCCAGAGCAATCTGTGGTCGTTGCCGAACATGCCGCAACGCCCGTACCGCTTTCTGCGCCGCCGCCGAAAGACATCCCGCTTCCTGTCACCGAATTCATGACGCGCTGCCAAAAATTGATCGCTGGCAAGAAGGACTGGGAGCGAAAAACTGGCCAGGACGTGCGCGTCGTCGTCGCGACATTTGTTGGCATTCTCGGAGAACATGGCGTCAAGACCTCGGCCGAGATTACCCAGTTCCACTTGGGGCGGCTACGCGACCACTTCGACGAGATTCCAACCACCTATGGCCAGAGTTCGCGGTTGCGTCGCCTCTCCACCAGGGAGTTGCGCGAGGCCGCGTCACGCCAGGTCGAAATCGCAAAAGCTCGAAACCAGCAGCCGCCAAAAATTGGCCTCGAGGCCAACACGATCCGCAAGCACCTGACGAACCTGGGCGAATTTCTGAGAAGTCTGCGTGGGCGTGGATTTGCCGTGGCCGACCTTAGCATGGATGGCCTTAGGCCGGCGAAGCTCAAGTCAGGCGACCTGAGAACCCTGACGGATAAGCCGGACGAGAACAGGCTCAGGCCGCTTTTCGACATGGCGGTATTCACCGGATGCCGAAGCGCCGAGGAACAGGGCGTTGCGGGCGGCCAGGTATTTCACAGCGCAAACTATTACCTCCCAATGCTCCTTGCGTATCTCGGGTCGCGACGCAACGAGATGGCAGGGCTTGCCGTGAAAGACATCGTCGAGACATCGAACGGTTGGGCGATCGAAATCCGTCCTAATGCACTGCGTCGGATCAAGAACAGTCAATCTGTCCGCACTTTGCCTGTTCCAGACGAGGTGCTGCGCCTCGGCCTCCTGCCTTATGTCCGGGCGATCCGCGATCTCGGCTACAGTGCCCTGTTTCCGGAACTTTACACTCAGTCCTCGGACAACGATGCTGGCGATCGATTCTACAAGGACTTCATGCCTTTGGTCAAAAAAAGTGAAGTGGCTGGGCAAGACGTCTGGGCCCGCTTTTTGCATGCGCTTCGACACGGCAACGCCAATACCCTGAAGCAAAAGCGCGTCAGCATCGAAATCATTGACGATATTTCCGGACGTCTGAGTCGTGGAGAGACGAGCGTTCGCTACACCAACGCTGCGGGGCTGCCGCTTGTCCGCTCAGCTCTGGCGAACTATCCGACGGTGACGGGGCATCTTGAGCCGCAACCACTTCAGCTTCTGCCCTGGGTCGCCAAGCGTCAGTCACCGCCCTGGGCGGGGCGCTCAAGGTCTCAGCGCCTCGCCGACGCTCGATCTGTACGCTCAGAACGGGCCAAGACCCGCAGAAAGTTGGATTGAAAATTGGCATGATTGCCCGCGTTGGGGCCAGGCAAATTTGGCTGCAGGTCTACACGAGCGGCCATTCGAAGCTGCTTTCCGGCAACAACCGAGGAAACAGCAGCCATCCAGATCATTCGTCCAATTACTTGAGACCGTGCCTGGGACATCGCCTTAGAGCGTTTCATCTCTTGAGAGAATCGTAGGATTCCCAAAGAAGGTCGTTTGTGATTCAAGATGTTGGCTGGGCGGAGGCCAGCATCTGATGACGCGAGCCCTTTCGAACGATCTTCGTGAGCGTGTTGTTGCGGCGGTTGGCGCCGGCGAGAACTGCCGAGCAGTGGCATCGCGCTTTGGCGTTGCAGTTTCCTCGGTTGTGAAGTGGTCGCAGCGTTACCGTGCCACCGGCTCGGTGGCGCCAGGCAAGATGGGCGGGCACCGCAAGCGGGTTCTGGAGCCGCATCGGGCGTTCATCGTGGAGCGGATCAACCAGACATCTGACCTGACGCTGCATCGGCTGAAGGACGAGTTGGCCGCGCGCGGGGTGACGGTCTCACGCAATGCGGTCTGGATGTTCTTGAGGCGCGAGGGCCTGAGCTTCAAAAAAAACGCTGTTCGCCCTTGAGCAGGCCCGGGCCGACATCGCCCGTCGCCGCCAGCGCTGGAAGTCGTGGCAGGGCAGCCTGGATCCGCAGTGCCTTGTCTTCATCGATGAGACCTGGATCAAGACCAACATGGCGCCGTTGCGCGGGTGGGGGCCGAAGGGCAAACGGCTGCGCGGCCTGGCTCCGCACGGCCACTGGCGCACACTGACCTTCCTTGGTGCATTGCGCTGGGATCGGCTCACGGCACCTTGCGTCTTCGACGGACCGATCAACGGCCAATGCTTCCGCGCCTATGTCGAGCAGCAACTCGTTGCAGTCCTGAAGCCCGGCGATATCGTCGTCATGGACAACCTCGGAAGTCATAAGTCGGCCGCCATCAGGCAGATGATCAAGGCCGCTGGCGCCAGGCTTTGGTATCTGCCGCCCTATTCCCCAGACCTCAATCCCATTGAGCAGACCTTCGCCAAGATCAAACACTGGATGCGCCAAGCCCAGAAGCGCACCGTCGAGGACACCTGGCGCCACATCGGACACCTCGTCGCAACCATCGAACCAGGCGAATGCAAGAACTACTTCGCAAACGCCGGATACGCTTCCGTCAAAACGTGAAAGGCTCTAGCACCGACCACGACGGCGCGGGCGCGGCGACATCAAATGAAACGGCCGATTACTGATGGTGGCGCCAAGGCCTTGCGCTGGCGCCACCAGCCCACAAGCCCCTAGAAAACTCCACAAATGATGCCGGCGCTTGGACATGTTCACTCAACGAGGCGGTAGGTCGGCTCATGTCCCCGGCAACTCGAAACAAATCAGAAAAATTTGCGCTATTCGGATTCTGATCTCGGGCGCCGCGATTCAGAAGCCTCGGCAAACGATTCAGAATTCGAAAACGTCGTTACATCGCAAACGGCGTTTGTCGCTTGCATGGCCAAAGCCGACCATTGTCCTGCACCATGATGAGGAGGATGACGATGGCGCGGAGACACGAGAGACTGGAGAGGCAACGGATTTATCAGCGTGAGTACCGGGCGAAGCGCAGGCAGGAACGGGCTCCCGATCGCGACGATATCGCACGGGCCATGCTGCGCTACATGATCGTGTCGGCGCAGCAGCGTGGCAGTGATCGCCTGCTGGGCCGAGTGATCGCGGAGGTGTCGCGACAGCTGGTCGACCAGGGATTCAGTGCCAAGGCAACGCGAGCCGCGTGGGAAGGGCTGCTCGAACGTTACGAAGACGGCTGGGACTTTTTCCCGAAGCCGCATTTGCGGCGGCACGAGATCAAGGCCACCGACGATGGAAACGGGAACTGACCAAGCGGGTCCCCTCGCCCGGCCATGCTGCCGGACCTGGCATTGTGGTGGCAGGACACCCCGCCCCGACTTCGACGAAGGCGCGGCCGCATGGCTTGTCACGCGGCCGCGCATTCCCCGGGCACGATATCGCTGACACAAACGGCGTTTACATGGCCCTATTCGTTCTCCCCCCATTACTTCACCAAACGGCGTTTTCGGCACCACCGATTCAGAATTCGGTATTTCCGTTACAGCCATTGTTGGACATCAGCGCATCGAGTTCATTTCCATCGAGGGTGCCGACCGTCATCAGCGCATCGGCGATCCTTTGGACCGAGGGAAGATGGCGCCGGATGAGCTCCCGCGCCTGGCGATAGGCATGCTCGAGCCGGCCGTTGACACGGATGGCGAGGTCGGTGCCATCCGCCAGTTGGGCAAACTTTGCCTCAACCTGCCTGTGGAGCAGCGGCATCTTTTTGGAGAAGCCCAGCGTCGTTTCCATCGCAACAGCAAGCTCGGTGGCCAGGCCGAGGTCGCTGCGTGGTGAACCGCCAGCACCAGCCGACACACTTCCCAGAAGCTCCTCCTCGGCGGCGCGACCGGCCAGCCTCGTAACGATCTGGGCAGTAATGCCCGCTTCGCTCTGGGCAACCAGACTGTAGGTCTCGCCTTCGACATGCCCGCCCTGTGGGCCGTCGATGGTGACTGTCTCGATCCGGGCCGTGCCGAGCGCCAGATGCGCCACGACATGACCGGCTTCGTGGATCGCCATGCGCCGCCGCAGCGTCTCGGGCCAGATTGGCCTGGTGGCGGCAAGCCCGGCCTGCAGATCGTCGAAGCTCAGGTGACGACGTTCGCGGCGGGCCTTCTGGCGCGCTTCACGCACGATCCGCTCGACATCGGCGCCGGTCAGCCCACTCGCCTGCCGCGCAAGGGTATGCAGCACCGCCCGGGTGCCAGGATCAAGGGCATGCTCATGCATCAGTTGTCTTTTTCTCCATGGGTTTGCCTGAGTTCACTCCGGTCCCCTCACTCATTTCCGGTTCGTCATCTGTGAGCCTAGGAATTGGATGCAGCACCACCTGGCCGACCGAGGCGATAGAAGCGCGAACGGGTCCGCGCCCAGGATTGGTCGTGGGCGACGAGCACAAGATCCGATGTCGCGATCAGCCTGCCTGTGCCGGTGAGGATCGGGTGACCGGACGACAGGCCGGCCAGGCAGGGAACCGAGTGCTCGGCAACAATCCATTGATCGAGGATCGGCGCTCCAGCAGTCAGATCCCTGGGATCGGCACCATTGCGGATTTTCTCCAGGTCGGAAGCAAGGGTTATCAGCCGGTCGGTCTCGCGCTCAAAACGAGGGTCATGGCGGCCGTTCTGTGGGTCGAACATCAGCATGAGTCTGGGCATTCCTGTGCAATAGGCATCGTTCTTGGTTCGGTAGTGATTTCCTGGATGGGATCAGCGGCCGCGTGCCAGCCTGTTCAAACCGCCGCGCTGGCGGCGATGCCTTCGAGATCGTCGCCAATATGGTGGCGCAGAATGCCGGCCAGGGCCGCGATGCCGGGCGGCTGTATGTCCACATGTTTCTCGAGCCGACCCGACCGCAGCAGCGCCGGGTCGATTGCCTGAGCATTGTTCGTCGCTGCAACAACAATGACACCCGGCGTTTTGACCGCGCCATCAAGAAGTTCGAGACCTCTGTTGACGATCGATGTCCAATATTGATCCCACTCGCCGCGCCGTTCGCGGCGGCCAATCCCGTCGATCTCGTCGATGAAGACGATCGCCGGCTTCATGGCTTCCGCTTCGGCAAAGGTTGCGCTCATGCGCCTGAGCGCATCGCCCAGGTAGCCCGGCTCCAGCCAGGTCGCCACGGACGTTGCGACCAGCGGCACTTGAAGGGTGTTGCACAGAGCCCGAGCGAACAATGTCTTGCCCGTACCTGGCGGCCCCGACAACAAGATCCTGGTGCTCATTTCCGACCAGGCAAGTTCGCCCGCCCGCCATAGCTCCAGGTCTTCCTTGAGCGACATCGCCCATTCGGCAGCCTCGCCATATCCGGCAAGGGTTTCGATGCGGGGAAGGAACCGATCGGATGTCGTGCTGCCCGGCATGCGGGGCTGGATGACATCGGCACCGCTGCCTGAGTCGCGGCCCGGCTTGCGCTTCGCCAGACCGCCCGCAGTCGCGTGCCCGGCACTCCCCGTGCTCCCCGTTTCCTGCTTCGCCCTGACGCGCCGGCGACCGAGTTCGCCGAGCAGTTCGAAAGCGCGTTCCGGTGACTGGCCCGGACGGACGGCAAGCGCGAGATCCGAAAGGGTAAGGACCGCTGCATGCTCGGGATCAAGACGATCATCGTGGCGCGAGCCCAGGACCACAAGCATCGTGTTCATCACGATGTCAGGTGTCAGCGGTCCGCAGTCGAGATGTACGGCAGCGACCCGTCGCAAAGCCTCCGGGATTACCCCGCCGCGCTCGGAGATGCCGACGATCGGATAACCGCTTTCGGCGGCAAAACCGAGCTGGCGCTCCCGCCAGTCGCCATCGTCGTCCAGTTCCGACGCCTTGAAGACGATTGCGTGCCATCTTGGATCCCTGGCTCGCGAGAAGCGCAGCGACCCGGATCGCGACAGCTCACTGCCCTCACTGACAGCGACCCGCCCTGGCGCGAGCACACCGCCCACAAGCAGGCCCAGGACGGTCTCTTCGAAACCTTCGACTTCGGCCGTAACCGTGACCATCGGTGAGAGCATCGAAAGGGCTGCTGCGATCTCCGCCGGCGGCTGACCCCTCTTGTCGGCAGCTTGCGCGATCAAAAGCGCGGCTGCGACATCGCCAGCCCGCAAAGGCATGGCGGAGGCTCGAACGGCGTCGAGAAGCGCACGCGCCTGGTGCGCGACCCGAGGGTTTGTCTTGCCATCGGCATCGGCCTGCGTGGTTCCGTCGCCGCCCCGGCTTCCGTCACTGCGCAGCTTCACCGAGGCGGTGCGGAAGAAATCGGCGTTGTCATCGCTGCGCCTGGCGCGCCCGGCGGCACTGCTGCGGCGGATCATCCGCAGCGCGTCTTCCGCTGATGTCCCCGCGACCAGAGGGCCGACGGCAAAAGCGCGCGCCCCGGCCACAGACCCAAAGTCCGTCCGATCTTCCTGGCGAACGCGCAGGATGCCGCTGGCGACCGCGTCATGGACGGCTTCACTGGCCGCCCGGCGTCGGAGCCGCCCGACAAAAAATCTCGCAAGACGCGCCTCCATCATCGGCCCTCCTCGGCCGACAAATGCGGCGCGAACTCCAGCAGCCCGAGATCGGCAAGCCACTTCGCAACCGAACGGCATGCCGGATCCCCTGCCTCGACAGCCTTGGCAAGCTGCTCGGCGACCGAAGCCGGCAGCGGCACGCCATGCATGAGTGCCGACCGGGCAAAATGGACGGCAAGGCCAACGACGACAGCCGGATCGTCGGCCGCTTTCAGGCGGCAATGGCATGATGTCAGCAGCCCTGCCCGGGCCAGCCGTGCGCATTCCGGGCTGTGGCCGAGCAGTTCCAGCACGGTCTGCATGGAGCCACCCGGGCGTCGTTCACGGTTCGAAACTGGACACGCGTCAGGGTCGGCGGCATGTGACATCGGCTGCTTGCCGAGACCGTGCAGTGACTGTCGGATCAGACCTTGGTCGCGGGACGATGAGTTCGCGGCAATTCCAGTGAGGTCGCTGACTGGCGACGGAGACGCGGAATCAGAATGTCGCTTCGGATTGTCGGGATGAGGCTCGAACATGGGCAAAATCTCCCGCCCGCGGCGAAGCCGCGGGTAAAGCTGGAACAGAAATGATGGATCTGGCGATGACGCGGAGCACGGCAGGCGATGTCAGACCTGTCGATGCGGCCTAACATCTGACCCGAGTCCTGCCTCAGGCAAACTTTGCCTGAGGGTAGAAGCGGGCTCCTCGCCCGACGGCTACCAGGCACTGACGGGGATGATCAGACACTCATAGTGATCGCGCGACCTTGCGCCTGCCGAGCCGAGGAGGCCGCCCAGGCTGACCGGTGCGACCGCCTCGCTGAACAGAACCGAATCGATGTCGACGGGGCCGCCGACATAGTCCCGTGACTTGTCGTTCACAAATGATGGGATAAAGGTGCTCATAAGCTCAGGGCCTTCTGCGTAAGGGATCTGGGTCAGGCCTTCGATGGTGCGCCAACACCGTCGAGGGCCGTCTTGCCCGGCTGATTTGGCCGAGCAGACTCATCCTGGCAGGATCTGCGGGAGATCTGAGCCCTTAAAATGCGAGCCCGATAAAAAAGAACGATCGTTAGGTTAAGGATGGGCTCATTGGCCAGGGGCTCGGTCGAATACCGGGCAGTGCAACTGCATCAGACAGCGCTGTCTCAACGGGTCCGTATCCTTCAAAGCAGATCGGCCCGGAGAACCGGGCCGATCGGGCTGAAAGCGGCGAGATGACGGTGCTGGGCCAGCAAAGATAGCCAATGGCCACCGCCATGAACGCCGGATCAGACGTTGATCGAGCGCGGTCGGATGGCAATGGCGTCCACGGCCGCAGACAAGGTCTCGATGCTGTCTCGCCTGGTTGCCTTGGCTCCCTTGCCCGTCTTGTTGGCGCTAGCCTTCGCACCCGATTTCTTCGCGGCCTTGTCGCGCGCAGCGGCAGCTTTCGCCATCTCATCGATCACGGCAGCCGCCTTCTCCGCGCGATCGCCGACGAGCCATTCGAGCTGCGGCACCACAGTGTCGGTGAGCCAAGGTCCGATGTCGGCAGCCTGCGGCCAGCTCTCGTAGCCGCCAAGATCCTGCAGCATTGCCCAGAGCCTGTACCAGTCATCATCTCTGCTCAGCGGCATCACATGCACGACGCCATCCTGGAACCCCTGCCCCGCCGGTTGAGCGAGCCAGATCAGCGACTCCAGTTGCTCGCGCAGCAAACGGGCGGGATGAATGAGCGGCCGCATGGTCGCATCCTTGGGCACCCGTTTGCCCTGGCGGTGCGGCTCGAGGGCGACGTGGATCGCCTTGAGGACATCGAAGGCCGTGTCCATCATCGCGGCTGCGCCACAGGCCGTCTTCTCGGCGATCTGGGCTCTCAGGCCTGCGACACCACCTCTTGAAACAGCCCGTTTCTCGGTCTCCGGCTCGTTGCCTTCGCGAAGGATCGCATTCACGTCTTTGACCGCTAGCTTGTGGCCAGCTTCCTGCTGCGACAGCAGGTCCTCGATGCGCTCCGGCTGGGGCGCTTGCCATCAGATAAAGTGTGCTCGGCCTGAGGCGCAGGGCCTCGACACGGTTCCGGTACGGGCTCAAGACCCGATAAACAGAGACGTAGTTCTCAGCACCGCGCCGCGAAAGATTCAGAATCTTCTTGGCCCATTTGGCGAAGGTTGCCTGGTCGGGCGCCGCCTCGCGCACGTCATGGATGACCGCGCCGTACTCATAGACATGCGATGTCTCGAGCCGGCCGAGAGCGGCCAACCGCACGCGCGCCACTTCCAGGGCGGGGACCGCCTCGACCGGGATCCCGAGAGCGGCATAGTCCGGAGCCTCGCCTGCTGCAGGCGTCGCGATGGAGGGCGGGACGATGGCCACGCGCGCGTTCTTTCTTCCGCGCGTGGGGGCCTCGATGTCGAAGCTGGCGGGAAGCGGTGTTGCGTCGGCAAGGTCGGTCGAAGGGGTATGCTTTGCCATGGAAGACTCCTTGGATGGCGCTTCAGCTCGTGCCTGAAGAATTGCGAGAAGCAAATCTAAAGGACAACCCATTATGCCAACAATTATTCGACAGGTCAAAACACGAAATACTTAAGGACAAAGTAACTTCAAAACTTGTATCTACCAAAAAGTCTGAATTTTTCCACTTATTGTCGCAACGGAAAACTTTCTTACTTGGATTGCGAAAATTCTTCGCCAGGGATTATCATGAGTAACTTATGCCGATCGGCATCCACGAGTACTTCCTGGCATCACCGCGGCCTGACGGCCTTACATGGCTGACCGATCGATACCGTTTCAAAGCAATGTTCGCGTAGATTTGCGGCGCCACCCGAGCATGGTGCCAAACTAGGCAAACTTTGCCTGACCTTCATGGACAACGTGACGCCATCGACACCGCCAAGCGAAGCCTCCGTCTTCACGGCATGTCGGATTTCTGCAACCAAGCCCGCGCGCCGTCCGCAACCCACAGTGCAATTGGACAGACGCAGCAGCTTCGGTCACCCACCACCTGCTGCTTGCGCGCCGGCCTGGGCGGCGTCACAATACAACCTTGCAGAAGGTGTCGCCGCTCATGAGAAAACCTGCGACAGGAGCGGATCTTTATGCGCGTTTCTCGCGCGATGGTCCACCAAGTGAACTGGCGCTTAATCCGCCAGCCGAGCAGCCGTATCGGGTGCCTGACTTGGAAGAAGCTCTCTTCAAGAAGGGTGAAAGCCTGCCCACTTTGAACAACGCGCCCCGACAGGCCGACATAAGCGGAGACTTGAAGAGCCAGGACGAATGACTTGCCATCTTACTTGGCACTAGACGCCAACGGTCGGCCTCCGGCGCCATATGTCCCGTTTGCGGCCGCTGAACGAACCCGCTGCGCGGGAGGTCGCCAGCGGCTGAGGTAGAAGGCAGAGGCTGGGTGTCGCGCTTGCATTGAGCGTCGTCCGGCAGCGGCAGAGCATGACGGGCTTCTTCAACAAGGAGCCGGTCATGCAGCACCTCCATCTCGACACACCCATCAGCCCACTGCGCCAGCGATTGATCGACGACATGAGCATGCGGCGCTTCTCCCGCGAGACGCAGCGCAACTACCTCCACGATAACTATGATCGAACATGCGATCGTCGATCGGCAGCGCCCCCTCGCGCTCGCTGGATCGCGATGAGCAGCGGTAGCGCAGCCAGAATCATCCAAGCTTTCCCGATGGACTGCCCGACGATGTAGGCTGAACCTCCGAATGCGATCTGGACGAAGATCAAGCTGTCGAGGAGCAGGCCGATGACGCTGCTAGTAACGGACGCGAGCACCAGTCCACGTCGACGCAGCCCGGAAAAGACGAGCAGATCGACCGTTTCCGCAAACAGGAAAGCGGTCACTGAGGCCACCGCCAAGACTGGCGACGCGATGAACGCCGCGATGAGGCCACCGATCAATACCGCAGCAATCGCCCAAAAGACTCCGAGCGCCTCCTGCACGAGGTCACGAAGAACAAACGAGAGGCCTGCAAGAAGCACCCCGGACGGCGCCAGAATGCCCGGCCAGACGGGAATAAGGCACGGGCCGTCCGGAACACAAACTGTTCCAAAATGCGCAATGAGCCAGTTCGCTGCCGGCACGCAGCCGATGAAAGCTGCAAGACTCACCCAGCCCGAAGCGCGGTTCATGCCGCCGAAGTTAGAAATCAGAGGCATCGTGATCGGCAATCTCGCCATGGAATGACGACGTATCGACCGTCATGTCATCGATGACCGGCTCGGAGTCGACGACCCTGCCGTGGAAAGTCCCCGGGAAACTCTCTGAAGTCTCCAGCGGGTCATCAGTGTTCATTCCGTAGCGCAGGACAACATACCAGGTCAGAGGGCCCTGAAACTGATCCCCTTCGAACCGGATTTCATTCTCGAAGGTTTCTACCGTGTCGATTTGAGTCGATGTCGAAAGCAGGTCGAGATCCGACCAGGCCTGTGTGTCCTGATAGTCCGTCGCTTGCACTGCCACGACGATCTTCCGGCGCAGCATTCTGTTCTTGTCATCCATATCCGTCACCCGATCATCGGAGTGCCAATGCCGATCCTTTCGATGTAGCGCCACTTCAAGGTTTCGCAGAGACCGCCGATATCCGGATAGATGTGACTTTGATCGATGCCCATCTTGAAAAGCGTTCGCCGAAATCTCGACCGCATACTGGCTGGAATGATGAACTTGTCGGCGTTCTTAGGCAGCCATGGCTTATCCGGCCGATTGTGGACAGAGAACAGGCCACGCTGATTTACAATACGCGGAGCCGATTTTGCTGGAACTAGGAACATCACGCGATCGATCGAGAAGGGATCCGGATTCTTTACCGGATCTACAATGTCCTCGGACGGGATATTGACCGCATGGACGACGGCATTTTCGTTTTGCTTTCCACTTGAGATCGCGAAATAGCAGGCAACTAGAGGGTTCGTGGTCCAATCCAGCAAGCGAGTTGGAAGTCCATGGTGCTGGGCGACCGCAAGCCAATTCCAGTCACCTACGACGGGAAGTTGGAACATCGGTCCCGCAGATTGCTGGAAGGCTCGAAAGACCCTTTCCTCGTGTAGGGTTGAATACACGGCAGGCGGTCGTCCGACGGTCGGAATGAACTCGTGGGTTTCCGAGCCGCACCCCCGAAAGACCCGCATGGGGTGTGCTTTTGCATCGACAAACTCGATGAACTTGATCCACCGGGCCTGCGTATCGCGGACCATCGCCTCATATTCCGCAGGTCCTGGCGCACCATGCGGACGCTTCTCGACCGCGCGAGGCAATGGTTTTCGAGTTGGTCGCATCGCAGTCATGGTGATGGGCTCCGCATAGCGTGATAGAGAGCGCTGGGGAAGTCGCCTGCTATCCGCGATGCAGGAAACCACAGTTGGACCGTCCGACGATCGCGCTCTGGCCAGAACACCACCTTTGGCTCTCCTATAAGCTCACGTATTTCTTCACTGATCGAGGGCCTCTCACTCGATCCGATGATGAGCAGGTCAATCGGCCCTTCCGCGCGGATCTCCCCGTCCCAATCTATATACGTAAAAGCCGTCGAGCCGCCGAAGCTCTTAATCAGGATTTCAGTTTGCATGACGAGCGACTTCGCTTCGAAGCGTCCGACACCAAGGAGTCGCAGATGATCACCATCCTTGTGGCTGTGGCGAAGATCGGACAGCTGCTGCGGTGGAAGTAGAGGTAGCCGAGCATCCTCGACGAAATAGGCAATGCTTCGTGCTGCGAAGTCCGCCGCTTCCACAGGCTCCATTCCAAGCTCGCCCCATGCATGTGCGAAGGCCGCGGCGAGAACATCCCCTACGCCAATGCGGAAATAGCTTTCGGCAGCGTAGCTCTTTATCGGGATCGGAGACCCGTCGAAAAATACCTGAAGCCCTCCCAACCGGTCCTTGGTCAGGATGATCTGCGGAGCAGGCTTGCTCTCGAAAACATTCTGCGCTGCCGCTGCGAGATTATCATCGGTCCGGGGTGCGTCGTCCAGGCCGCCAAAACCGAAAAGCTCCTCCTCAGAAAGGATCATCGCTAGTCTGTCAGCGGTCGAGCCATTCGCGTGGAATTTCGCGTAAGAGTTCTGTGGGTCGTAAACAACAGTACGGCCCTCGACCTTGGCGGTTCCCTCCATAAACCCAAAACGCAGAACGACGTCGCCGTTCAACGTGAGGGGCTCCTCTTGCTCCGTATCGTCGGGCATATCTGGAACAAACGACTTCTGCAGCGTATCGAGATACTCGAAGATCAGCTCGTGTCTGGAAAGAACCAATTGCCCGACAATTCCGAAACTAGAGAGGGTCGCCTCGACGTCCCTTTTCCAGACATTCGGCACATACGTGTGAAGCACCGTGCCTTCGGACAGCCCACTGGCCGCTATGGCTGCGCGCATTCCCGATCCAAACAGGCGCTCCCATTTCGGATACTGGCAGCGTTCAAGATACGTACCGCCGGCGATAATCATGCTCGTATGACCTCGACAGAGCATCGAGTGGCTGAAGCAAACTCAACAACCGCGATGTAACGTGCTCCGGCTTCCACGCAGGCGATCAACTGCGCGAGGCCCTGAAAGGCTGCCAAGGTCCCGACGATCCCGCCGCCGTTTGTCACGCAAACGAGGCTGCGCCACTTTCCATTTTCAGAGATTTGGACGAGCAGTGCGTCGCCGATCACAAGGCCCCTCACCTGGTCCGGCCTGACCCCAACAAGGTCGACATTGAAACGAAGGTCACAGCCGTCTTCCAATACGACCGGCCTCCGGCTCGTCGCGGCCTGGCGGACGCCCTTAGGTGCATACCCTCCCATCAGGCAGCTCCTCTCTTTGGACGTGGATAGGTCATCTCCACGCATTCGCGATGCTTAAGGCAGCCGTTGCACTGGCCACATGCATATTCATGGACATGGCAGGAAAAGGTGAGGCCGATCAGGCCGTAAGGAAAGCCTGACGTGCGTAATAGCGTCCTTGTTGACATCCGCCGCGCCGGCGCCGTGACCCGCACATGTCCTTCCTGTAGCGAAAGGGTACGATCGAGGGATTTCAGAAAGGGCGCCTTTCCATCAGCGTGCTGGTCCGTTGACACTGAACCAAGGATTATCTCCCTGACCCCCATAGGCATGAGTTTCATGGCCGCGAGTGTCACCAGCATCTGATTTCTATACGGCCAGAATTCCTCGGCAGACGCGCCTTCGGCTGCCACCTTTGCCGCCATCGAGCCCGATCCGAGCGACGAGAGGTTTGCGTGGATTGTGCGGTGTTCGAGACCGATCTGGCTGCACAATGCGGAAGACGCTGCGATCTCGCCTCTGGCTGCGCGCTGGCCGTAGTCGATCGTGACGCAGATCTCCGGCCTAAGCCACCATGCCAGCGCAGAAGAGTCTAGCCCACCCGAGAACAATAGCGCCCTCACCTCAGCGAGCTCCAGATCGCGCCATAAATTGCTGTGGTGAAATCGTCGGTAATCGTGCAGCCCGTTCCCTCTAGCATGGTCAGACTCTCCGGTCGCGGTGCCTCCGCGAGCGCCACAACCGGAATCCCGAGATTTCGAGCATACCCAACCTCGAACAATGTCCCTGCGTCCTCTCCGTCGATAACGGCGAGGACCGTGTTACACGACCGCAGTCCATCCAGGTCTTTACCCGCGATGTAACCGGAGCCACCATAAGCGCCCACATCGTGAATTGGCGAGAACGTGTCCCCACCGAGCATCGTCAGGCAGCCACGCATCTCGTCGACGAGCCATCTCTGCGATAGCGTGAAGAAAGGTGCGGCGATGTATATTCGACCAGCTGTTTCTCCACCCGCATACGGAGCCAGATCCTCAAGCCCTTCAAGCGAAACTTGTGTTCCGCGCGTCGACACATAGCGGGCAACTGCGCGCGAGGCGAAGTCGGCGGCCTTCGCCGCCGGCCATTCGCGTTCGCCCCAAAAGTGAGCGAAGACGGCGCTGAAGATGTCGCCTGAGCCCAGCTTGAAGACGGTTTCCGATCGATAGGCGGGGATTCGTATGTTGCCGCAAGGCTGCATGACCACAGCCCCAAACGGGCCGCGCTTGACCACAATGACGTCGGCATTGAAGCGATTGCGCGCGAATTCGTAATTCCAGATGTCACCGCTGCCCGCGCCATACTCCAGTTCGACCTCATTGAGTACCACAGCGAGTTCTTTCGCTGTCGAGCCATTGGCGTGAAAAAGGAGGGCAGCCGAAGGGTGCTGAGGATCGTAGACCGCGCGCCTGGCGCTTACGACAGCATCGCCCTCGACCATTCCGAACCGCAATATGACATCTCCACTTGCAGAAAGTGGAGGCAACGGACTGTCGGCCGCTCCGACGAGTTCCGATCTGGAGAGCGGATGGAAGTAGTGGAAAGCAATATCGGATGTGATCTCCCTCAGATCCGTCGTCACCGCGAATCCGTGCATGGTCTGCCGCATATCCTCTGCCCAACCGGCATAGGCATGGGCCACGAGGTGAGAACCTGGGGAGAGCGCAGACACCGCCACGGCGGCGCGCCCGGCCGATCCAAATATCCGCGACCAGTGCGGGCGCACGCATTCCTCACGATAGACGCCACCGACAATAATCATGCCGTACGACCACCGACAACGTGGCAATGACCTGGGCCGAGCTGAGTGACCGTAACGACGTACTTCACTCCACCTTGGAGGCATTCCAGGAAGTTTGCGTAGTTTTGGAATGCGGCGAGCGCGCCAACGATCATCCCGTCGGGTCTGATCGCTACTGCAATTGGATGCCGATCCGCAAATTCAGTGCCGACCCGGAGAACATCACCCTTTGCTAGGCCGGAAAGCGCAGGAACGCGTATTCCTTCCAAGTCCGTATCAATGTGGATATCGCATCGATCAGTTCCCTCAACTCCGCCCAGACCAAATACTGCAGCATCTTTGCCAGCCTTCGGTTTCGGCGCGCTCGAATTCTCGGCACGTTGACGAATACTCTTCGGTCCGCTCTTACCAGCCATCGAATCAAGCCTCCCAATTCCAACATTAGGAGATCGCTCGATAGAAGGTAAACGGGTTAGCTGAATAGTATACGCATATCCCGCCACATAATGGCGTCAAGAAGCGACGCCCTCACCTGAATCGCCCTCGCGAAATCGAGGAATTTCTTTTCGAGGACTTCGTAGTCTTTTGGCAGGCGATAGTTTTCAGGGAACAACCCCATAAGTGTACCCGCCCGAAGAACATGAACGTCAAGGATGGCGACATCATCGCTCCCCAACCAATTCCTGACTATCCAGGATGCCGTCTTCGGTCCAACGCCAGGCAACTCCATCAGCTGTTGGCGGAAGACCTGATGATTGTCGGTCCGCGGCGGGCGCTCGCGGATCGCATTCAAAGAAACATAGAGCCGATCAGCCCGCTGCCGAGGATAGCGGTATTTGTGCCGCTTCCCCTCTACCAGCAGCGGCATGCTGAGCAGTTCCTCGATCTCCTGGCGCGAAGGGACCGGATCAGAGGAATAAACCCCGGCTTCATAGAGGTGTTCCCATGCGGCGCGATTGAGCTCCATCTTCACGCCGTATCCGCCTAGCAAGCAAAACGCCAGATCTTCGACCAGCGGCGTGCCTTTTGGGCTGACATAGTCTTCAGGATCGTCGGCTTCGAACTCTGCCATCTTGGCCCAATACGCTGGGCTGCCTGCCCAACCACTCAGACCAAAACGTACACCCGGCACGACTTCGTCATCGGGAAGGAAACGAGGACCGGATTTCAATGTAGCGTGCATAGCTAGAATCTTATATGCAATGCATATGAATAGCAAGATTCCAGACCTTGCTCGAAAGGTCGAGAGCAAACGACGCGAGACACTGATGTCTCAGGCTGAGCTTTCGAACCTACTGAAAGTCCACCAAGGCCATTTGTCGAAGATATTGGCTGGAAAAGCGCCAATTTCAACGAAGATGCGCCTGCGGATGTCAAGTCTCCTGAGCGCTTGGCCACCTTCGGCGTCGAGCGACCCCGCCCTGGAACAAGAGCTCCTTAGGGCAGTCCGCCGATCAACGGAATTTCGGGAGTTCATTCGAGCAGCTCTTAGAATGCATATGGCTTAGTATCAGGCGATGCATTGTTTGATTGCTCCCGCCTCGGCAACGAGGCATCCCACGGCGAGCTTATTTATGAGACGAAAGTCCTGGGATAATCGATGTCGTCTGCTGTGAGTCGCAGTCTTTACGGCCGCCTTCCTCACCGGTTGCGCAGAGGCGCCTGTACGCCGCGGCTCTACTAGGAAAGTGGGCCGCAGTTGACCTCCGTCGCCTCGGAGCGCTCGCGTGCCTTCCCGGTGCGTGCCATTACTCTTCTCGGCGTAGCCCGTGGCACCGTGCCGGCGGCGATCCAGGCTCGAGGTTGAGCCAAGGCTTGCAGCAACTCGCAGGCATTCGCGAGCCTCAAATTGTGCGCACGGTTGTTCTTGCCTTTTGTGCCGTTTCGATCACCATTTGAAGCGACGCGACCCCGGTCGCCGAAAAAGCGAGTGGGGAAAATGCGCGTTGCCAGGATAGTATTGCAAAACTTCCGCGCGTTTTCGTCACTCGACGTGAATATCACCGATGATCTTTGCTGCATCATCGGCGAGAACAATACAGGGAAGACCGCGATCCTTCGGGCGGTTCAGATCTGCCTGGACAATTTGCTGCCGTCGAGCTTTCGCTCGCTATTCCGCGAAGACATACATTCCGGGATCGATATCACCCACCCCAACCAGGTTCTGATCGGCATCGAATTTACCGGCTTCGAGGGGCGGGTAAACGAGGAAGCGTTGGTCAGCACATGGAAGACCGCCGCCGATCGCGCGCGGATTTTCTACCGATTTCGACCGCGCCCCTCGGTGCGCGAACAGCTGGCCAGTGGCGACCTGCTCCCTGGCTCCCTCACACTCGAAGACTACCAATGGGAAATCCGCGGGGGTGGTGATCCGGCGGTCGACCTTACGAATATCACTTGGAATGACGAGGGAATCGGTGAAGCAGTTAGGTTCGCCGACCTCCAATCCTATCTCCTCGTTCACCTGCCGGCGCTCCGCGATGTGGAAAATGACCTGCGCAATCCTCGCCAGTCGCCTCTTATCCGCCTGATCGAGGCCTTCGAAATCGATGCCGCGGAACAGGCGGCGCTGATCGCGATCCTCGACGAGGCCAATCAGGCCATAGCTCAGTCGCAGACCATCGCTGAAATCGCCGGAGCGATCGACAAAAGGTTCAAGTACGTGTCCGGCCCGGCGTTCGAAATGGACGCCACCCTCGGGCTCTCTGCGGCAACCTTTCGCGCGATCATCCGCAATCTCAAGATAATCTTGTCCGACCTGTCGCTTAGCTCGTTTGAACCCGGTCGCAATGGTCTGGGAATGAACAATATCCTCTATGTTGCGATTCTGCTCGAATATCTCCAGCGGCGGATCGCGCTCGACCGCTCGGCCGGCCAGCTGATCCTGATTGAAGAACCTGAAGCCCATCTGCATCCGCAGTTGCAATTTTCGCTGATCTCCGCACTGCGCGACATTGGTGTACAGACGATCCTCACCAGTCACAGCACGCAGGTGACATCGCGAGTTCCCTTGAGCAGCATAGTGTCGCTAACCAAGCGTGAGGATGCGACGATTGCGGCGGGCAATTTGGCGCATAATTCAGCGCTCAACGACAATGAGATCGCGGACCTTCAGCGTTATCTCGACGCGACCAAGAGCAGCCTGCTGTATGCCCGAAAAGTAATGCTGGTCGAGGGACCGGCCGAGATGTTCCTGATCCCGGCGATGATCGAGAATGTCTATGGTGTGCAGTTGGAGCGACTCGGCATCTCTGTGATCGCGATTCACGGCGTCCACTTCGACGTTTATGCCAAGCTTTTCCGATATGGATCGCTCGAAAAGAAGTGCGCGATCGTAGCGGATGCTGATCTGATACCATCAGACGCGGATAGCTTTGATCCAGAAACTCATGCTCCCGACCTAGTGGCGCTTGAGGGGGCGTTCGTCTCAGTGTTCGCCGGGGCCACAACCTTCGAACGCGAGCTAGTCTCGGTCGGCCGCCTGCCTATGCTCATCGAGACCGTTCGGGCGCTTGGCGCGCCGCAAATTCTCGAACAACTCGAGAACGGGCTGATCGATCTCCAAGTGGGCGGAATGGGCTTCGCAGAGGAAATTGCGTTGCGCGTCGAACTCGGTCGGCTCACGCTCAACACCGCCAGGCGGTTCGGCAAAGCACGCTTCGCCCAGGTCGCAGCGCGTTATGCGCATCTGGCGGCGGACTTGCCGACGTACATCGACGAAGCCTATCAGTGGCTCACTGAATGATCCCGCTCACTCCCGAACAGCGCACCGCCGTCGAGCATGATGGTAATCTCCTCCTGACCGCGTGTCCCGGGAGTGGAAAGACACGCGTCATCCTAGCCAAACTGCTCGCGCTGGCCGACGCGGTCGTTGGCACGCCGCAGTTTGTCGCCTGTATTACCTATACTAATGCGGCGGTCGATGAGATTGAAGCTCGGCTCCGGACCTATGGAGGCAACGCCAGCGCCGACAAGTGCGAGATTTCGACTATCCACGCCTTTTGTCTCGAATTTATTCTGAGGCCCTACGGCTGGCTAGTTCCTGAGGTCCCGCGCGCATTCCAGGTGCTCACGCGCGAAAATCCAATATTCGAACAGATCGTGACAGCGGTGGAAGACGCCTACGGGCGTCAAGCGACCGCACGTACGTTCGACGACTATGAGGGACTACGCATCAATGTCGACGGTGCAGCCTGTGGGCAGGGGCTTGAGGGCGGCATCGTCACGCCGGAGTCAGCGGCACTCTACTGGGAACGTGTGCGAGACCATCGCTGTCTCGATTTCGCGATGATCCTCTATTACTCTTGGCGAGTCCTTGCTGCGCATCCGTTTGTTGGGCGCGGTATTGCCAGCCGCTTCGCCTGGTTGCTGATCGACGAATTCCAGGACACGACCGATATACAGCTTGCGATTATTGGCAAGCTTCAGAGTTTCCTGCACACGCGATTCTTCCTTGTCGGCGACCAGAACCAATCGATTATGAGATTCGCGGGCGCGCGGCCAGATCTCGCGGACCAGTTCGGTCAGCACATCGGCGCCCGTCGCGATGCCTCACTTACCGGTAACTTTCGCTGCGGTCCGGCGATCGTCGCGGCGGCGCGTACACTTATCCCGACCATGCCCGCCATGCAGTCGGCGGGCGCCGCGAGCGAGCTCAACGCCAGCGTGAATTATGTTCATGTGGCGCGTCCGCTCGATGCCATCACCGACTATTTCCTGCCGGCTTTGCAGGCAGCCGGCATTCCCTTGGGCAAGGCTGCAATTCTCGCGCCGTGGTGGACCCATCTAATCCCCATCGCGCGAGCGCTGCGTGAGTTCGATGTGCCCGTCTTCGGACCCGGCGCTCGCCCATATCGACGCCGCCGTCTCATTGCCGGGCTTGCGGAGCAGTTAGGTGCATGCGCGGTGTCCAGCGACTATCTTGGTCTCCCGGGTGTCGAGCGGGCCATATTCCGTCTGATCGGAGATTTTACTGGCGCCACGCGCCACGATATCTTCAGCTACGTGGGGCGGCGCACCGCCCTCGGCCTGATCTATCGCGCCCGTGCCCTTGCCGATGACCACCCCGGCGGTGTCAACTGGTTACGCGCCATCGCTCGCGAAGTCGGCGATTACTTGGAACGCGAGGAGTGGCTTCCCGCAGCCGCGAAGCCATCGCTCATCGATTCCGCCGAAGTGATGCTCACTGATATGCGCGCAAACAGGGTCGATCTCGGCAATCTGTTGATCTCGGATATGGGGCTGTTCGCCAATCCCGCCGAAGCGCTCAAGTTGATCACGCTCCACAATTCGAAGGGTCGCGAGTTTGAGGGCGTGGCTTTGGTCTGCATGAACGACGGCAGCATTCCGCACTTCGCGACCTCGACGCAGGAGCAATATGATGAGGCCCGGCGCTTGTTTTACGTCGGGCTCACGCGTGCGAAACAGGTGCTAGTCGTCGCCTCCGATGCCTCGCACCATCGCAATCGTCCGACACCTTTCATCGCAGATGCGGGACTCTGATCGCCGATCCAGATCGAGGCGATTTGGTATCCGCCAATTCTCAAGACAACACTGAACGTCAGATTTTAGAATTTGCGATACCCGCCGAACGACTGAGATGAGGGCGCATTGGAGTTCGTCTCTTGCTGACTCCGTCGCAATCGTTCTCCGAGCGCTGCGTTCTTACATCCGTACCCGTACGGGGAGCTGTCGCGTTGCGGCTGACTACTTTGGCGAGCATGGTAGGTGCTTGACCGATACCGCCATGCTTGGCATACAAAGCATGGCCCTATACGCGGGCCGGTGTGCCCGCCACGCAAAGCTCTGTCAGCGTTCAAATTCTAAGAGTGTCACTCCATGCCACAAGGCAGGGTCTGGCCATTAGCGGGCACATGGTCAGATCATTCCAGGATATGGATAATGACCGAAACAAAACAACTTCGCAGACTTAAAGTCCTGGCCAAGCGATACGCCCGCGCCAACAGGATCGCGCAACATCAGGCTCTCGACCTGATTGCAGGGGAACTGGGTTTCCCTCACTGGAACAAGTTTATCTCCGCCAGCAAGAAGGGTTGGCAGGCCAATTCCGAACAACTGGCGGGCGTCGAGGCCTTCGTTCGGCGTCCCCTTTCAGCGGCAACCTTCCGGAAGGCTGATCCGGAAGCGATGAGCCGGCGCTTCGCACACCTCGAGCAAGCCGAACATGGCATGATTGGCAATCATGCATATCGGCTTCAAGAGCTTCTTCACGACGTCATCATCGCAGGGGAAGGATGGAGCATCAGGGTGCCTGAGAACCCTGGCGCGATCCCGATTGTTGAGACATTCACCGAACAAAATGGCGAATGCCCTGTCCTTGACCCCGAATTCCTGGAGACCGCACTCAGTCTGGCCAGACACCGGGCTGCTCAGGTTCGCGGGGATATCTCTGTCGATTGGCCCCGACGATCAACAAAACCTGACCTTGATGGGGTGGTTCGCCACCCGTTGGGCCGCGGCGAATCTGATGTGTGGTTCTGCCTGCATTGCGATGGAAAGATCACCGGCACCCAGATCGCCCAAAACCTCTGGCATTGCCCGGGTTGTGGGGCATCGCCTCTCGACATCTTTGACGAGCCGTTCTGGTCTGATGATGGGGGCAAGTCTTTCCTCCCAGTCAAAGAAGACGTCGCCGTGGAACGAGACGAACCCAACTTTCGGATTGTCGATGGCAGACCCAAGCTCGACCTGAATGAAGAGAAGTTCATTCTCCTCATCCGCAGTGCCTTACTTGATGACGCGACCAACATCAGCGAGAGGCTAGGTGCTCTTCTCGCTGAGATCAGTGTCGATGACGAGAATTGCGCCTGGATTGCTCTCGAGGCGGATTTGTGGCCGGAGGACAAGGAACCTGTTCAGGCTTTGGCAGTATCTGCGCTACTGGGTCTCGAGGTTGAACTCGAATCAGTCTGGTCCACGATCCCTTTCGCCTGGCCGGGCCTAGGCGAGATTACCTCGAGCACGACTGAGTATACGAAAATGATGCTGGACACCTACGCCCAGCATGGCGGCTCACCGGATAGGAAAGCGTAGGCATCGCAAATCCTTTTACGACCAACGTTCTTGCCCAGAAAAACATCAACGGACAAGCGCGTTGGTCGCGACCGCCCGCCCTGCTTTTGAGAAATCGTAGAACTTGATCCAACGACCGGAATGAAGGCGCAAAGCCGACATCCATCGCTCTGCCAGAAGGAATGTCCACCATGTCACTGCTGACTTGGGCAAACATTGCCCGGCGGCATTCTTGCCTGCAGTAAAATGGCCAGACACTAGCCTTGACGTGGCCCGCAGATCTGGGCACACAAGTGATACACAAATTGTGGCAAGCGGCTTCGAAACAACGAATTTCCGAGCAAGATCAATGATCTAGTCAGGATGCAGTCTTTGTCTGGCTGGGAATCCAGGTTCCCCAGCCATTCTTACTTAATCACCCAAAATCAGCTATTTAGATGAATTCACCGGACGAAATGTCGGCAAATTCTAGAACAGCGTTTTTGGCTTCGTTGGCCGCCCGGCAAGCATCATCACGCTATACGTGCATGATGGCGCCGAAACGCCATCATAGGACGCATTGGGCCGCGCAAGGCCACAGGTTGCGCAGGACGCCATGGCCGGCGTTCCCCGGTATCATGTTGCTGGGGCGTTTTTGGCGCTGTAGCGCTCTCTAGTGGGGTGCCTGCGAACAGCATTGCTGCCGCCCTGCCGGCTCAGGTTTGCAACATCAAAGGCAACGTTAGCCAGAACAACGGCCAGCGCATCTATCATGTGCAAGGGCAGCGTTATTGCGAGGAAACGCGAACCTCGCAATCGCAGGGCGAACGCTGGTTTTGCTCGGAAGCAGAAGCTAGGCGCGTGGGATGGCGCAGGTTGAGGGTGTGAGCCACTAACCGATATTCATCCGGCAATATGCTGCTGTCGCTGCAGCCAACACGCAGGCGACCGATGCAAGCCCCGCTACAATCGCTAACCAGTGGGTGCGCCCTATCCAATTATTTGTCTTAGGGTCCCAATGCGGCCAATGATCGTTTGACTCGATCACTCTGGGATCGACGCTCTCATAGAGCGCGTAACGCAGCGTCCAGTTGATCCACACCGCAAAGCCGAAGGCCAAATCCAAGATATGAGGCCAGTTACGTGTCGTTGTGGCTCCTTCAGATCGCGCTGGGACTTCTGCCACTGGCGATCGTGCCTCTGCTCGGTGCCGTCGTCGCCACCGGGGTGGCGACCATGCTGTCGGCCGTTCTTTCGGGGATCATCTCGATCGCCGTCGCCGTTTCCTATGTCGAGCTGCGCTACGTCAAGGAAGGCGCCGACGTGAAGGAGCTTGCAGAGATTTTCGCGTAAACTCGCCAAACTTTTACGGGCGGCAGTCATGGCCTTTGGCATTGCGATCACGGCGGATGTCGCCGTTCGAATTGCTTCCGTCTTCGCTCGAAACCTGCCGTTCGTTCAGTATTTCCAGACGCAGAGCCATGGCCGGCGCTGACAGTCAACTTCGCCAGCAGGCTGGTAGACGACATACGCAGTCACCTAGCCAAGGCGCGGCCCAGCCGTTGCCGGGTCCTCTCAGAAGTTCATGGCAAACCCGACCGTTCCCTTGATGCCATAGCTGCCGGCGAAGCTGGTGGAGCCAAGCGCCTCTCCATGCAGGGCATATTTGCCGTCGGCCCACCGATAGGTTCCGCCGAAACCGAGTTCGCCGCCAAAACGCTGCGCTGCGAAAGACGTATCCAGGCCTGACACCATCACGCTTGTCCCGTCGAGGAACTCGTAGGTCAGGTTGGCGATACCGTAGACCTGGGTTCCGGCCGGCCCTTCTTCATAGTTGGCGGCGATGCCGATACGGCCCTTCAGGCTGTCGCCGTCCTTCAGCGAGACGATCGCGCCGAACCGGTCGGTGAAGCTGTCGAAGTCGACGGACGACCAGGCAAGCTGCGCCTGCGGCGTCAGCGACCAGCCGTCGCCCAGCGCGACTTTCCGGCCGGCCTCCAGGCTCAGCGCATGGCCGCTGCCGTGAATGCCGTCACCGACCCTGCCGATGCCGGCGGCATCCAGGTCGCTGCGCAACATGGCTATCTGCGCCTGGCCGTCGACATAAAAGCCGTTCTCGCCATACCAGCTCAGCGTCGCGCCGATGCCGTAGCTGGTGGTCGAGTTGGATCCGTCGCCGAGGCCGGAGAAGATGTCGGCGCTGGCGCGGCCATATTGCGCGGTCAGCCCGCCCACCCACATGCCCGCAGCATTGGCGGCCAGCTGGCCGTCGAGGCCGGCCTGCAACAGCGAGCCGGTGGTGTCGAAGGCGGCGTCGCCGCTGGTCGAAGCGCCTGATTTGACGCGGCCATGCGCGCCCTCGATGCGCGCCCAGATGGCGCTCGGAGTGCCGCCGCTCGGCGCAGCACCGTTCAGCTCCGTCCAATAGCGAGCGCCGACGCGTTGCTGCAGGGTCGGCAGCTCGACCATGCCGAGCAGCAGCTGCGGATAGCTCTCGTAGACCGGCAAGGTCGGCGCCAGGCCGGACGAGCGCAGATACCAGTCGCCGTCGGCGGGGTCGGCAATGCCGTTGTGGTAAAGGCCATAACGATAGGCACCGGCGATGGCCGGCCCGGCGAGCGCGAAGGCCTCGGCATCGGAGGTGCCATCGACCTGGACGATACGGATGCCGTCGGCCGTGGTCAGGCCACCCGTGCCGCCGACATTGATGACGCTGACCAGCGTGGCGCCACTGCCACGAATGCTGTTGCCGGTGATGACGAGCAGGTCCGTCGGCGCGTTGTCCGTGCCGAGCTCGGCCGCAATCTCGAGCGCACCGCCATTACCGGTATAGTCGCCGGTGACGGTCAGCGTCGTGCCGGGAACGCGGCCGAACGTCATGCGACCGGCGTTGTTCAGCGACGCGACAACCTGATCAAAGCCGTTGAGCGCAAGCGTGCCGCCACCGAGAACCATATGCGCCGACCCGGCGCTGAAGACGTTCGCAGCCCCCGCCGCCAGCACTCCAGATGCAACCGTCGTGCCGCCGGCATAGCTATTGGCGCCGCTCAAGGTCAGCGTACCCAGACCCTCCTTGGTCAGACCACCGACGCCCGTCATTTCGGGGGCGATGCCGATACTGTAGCCGTTGGTATCGAAGATACCGCCAGCGGCGCCAAGGGTGACCTGTTGAGCACCATAGTTGCGGAAGAACGTCGCATTGTTGTCGATTGCCCGGATGATGCCCCCGTCCATGGTTACATTTGCCGTGCCCGCGCCACCGCGGAAACCACTGGTTTCCAGAACCCCGCGCGCACCTGGGGTGCCCAGCACATTCAGCGTGCCGCTTGCCGTGGCATTCGACATGCCGAGATAGACGCCGCTATGCGCAAAAACCCGGGCGCCGTCTTCGATGGCCATGGCGCCGACGCCGTAATTGCCCAAGGTGAGATTGGAGCCGGTCATCTCCCAGGTCGACCCAGCGCCTGTCACCGTGACGCTGCCGTCGCCACCGGGATTGGCGCCCACATAGCCCTGGTTGCTGATCACTCGGGCGCCGTCCTCGATCCGCAGGACGCCTTGGCCGCCCAGGCCGATCGTAAGCTGGTCCGTCATGGTCCAGGACCCGCCCGATGTCAGCAGCGCCTCGCCATATCCGCCGACGCCGACGATTGCGTCGTTGCTCGAGACAGTGGCGCCGTCGGAGACGGTAATTTGGCCCTGACCGAAATTGCCAATGTTGATCCGGCCGTTCGTCACGACGCGGCCGCCACGGGCAACGTTCAATGTGCCGTTCCCCTCATCGCCGATGTAAAGGTTGTTTTGCTGGGTCCAGGTCGAGGCATTGCCCTGTCCGTCGTTGCCCGACACGGTCACGACACCGACGCCGCCCGGGCTGGCGCCGATATAGCCGGTCTCGCTGCTGACGCGCCCGCCCGCCAGGACATCGAGCGTTCCATTGCCAAGCTGCCCGATGACGACGTCACCAACATTGTTCCACCATGAACCTTGGCCGGAAACCGTGACCGAACCGGTGCTGCCAGTCTCATAGCCGACATAGCCGCCGCTATCCGTCACCACGCCGCCATCGAGAATGTCGAGGGTCCCGGTGCCCTGACCGCCGACATGGAGAAGATCCGTGTTGGTCCAGGTGGAGGCATTGCCTGCGCCATCGCGCCCGGTGACGGTGACTGCGCCATCGCCGCCGATATTGCTGCCGACCGAGCCCTGCCTATTGGTCAGCGCACCGCCATTCAGGATGGTCAAGGCGCCAATGCCGGTGCGGCCGATCTCCAGATCGTCACCGCCGGTGATGCTCGTCGGGTCCGAAGGATCGGCGTCGCCACTCAGGATGACCTGCTGGGCCGACACTGGCGCACTCGCCAGCATCAAGGCCAAAGGCGCGACAACCATAGACAAGCGACGGGACGGTTGGAAAGCCCCGGATGGGCGGCGATTCATCAACATCGAAAACCAAAATGATTCAAACACTAAGCAACGTTTGAGAGCTTTATGCTTAACAGTTCGATAATTTACCTCTGTCGGCGCAATCATAAATCCGTGGGCAAACGGACCTTGGTCAGACGGGTCCGCATCGGAGGCGAACTATCAGGAACCGCCGTGACGACTGTCGAGTGGGAGTCATCGCCGTCTCGCAGCCTTCGCGCGACGATGCCGAGTTGATCGACCGTACGTGGTTCCGCACGCACGGCCGGCGAGATCCGCGATTGCATCATCATCCTGGTGGCGCGGGTGTCCCGGTCTCGGAATCGCTTTGGCGGGGAAGACGGGTGGCTGCGATGACGGCTCCGGTGATCGCGATCGCCACCACCGCGCCGATCCACGCCCCATAGAGGCCCAGCCCGACGATAAAGCCCGCCATGACCGGAGAAGCGATATCCGTCACCGCGACCAGCGCCTGGCCTGTTCCCATGACCACCCCCTGCCGCTCGGACGGGACATGGACCGACAGCGCCGCGAGATAGGTCGGCTTTGCAAGGGCGTCGGCGGTGCTGATGCAGAGCACGGCAAAGGCGAGGACGGGAATGGTGCTCGCCAGTCCGGCAGTGAGGAAGCCGATGCAGAAAAGGGCGAAGATCAGGATGATCAGCCGGCGCTCCGAGAAGAACCGGCCGAGCAATCCGAGCAGGAAAAGCTGGACGAGAATGTTGATCACACCGTCCGCCGCGATGATGTAGGCAAATTCGCGCGGCCCGAGAGCGTGGCCGTTCCAGACAAACCGGTCGGCAAGGTAGATCGGAAGCTGCGAGGTATACATTCCATAGGCGAAGAAATGGCACAGCATGACGATGACGAGCACGCGGATGACCGGATGGCCAGTGATCGCCCGCAACGAAATGCGCTCGCGATCGGGTTCGTCGGTGGCCTGTCGCACCACCTTGCCGCCTTTCAGGCCGAACGTCGTCACGACGACGCCGGATGCCGACAGGGCGAGCGCCATGTAGATCGGGGCGGTCAGCGAGATATCGGACAGGACGCTTGAAAGTCCTGCGCCGACGATCGCGCCGAGACCGAGTGCGGCGTTCACGACGCCGATCGCCTGGCGTCGGGTCGTCGGCGAACTGTTGTCTGCGGCGTAGGCGGCCGCAGCCGAGAAGTTGCCCGCAGTCAGTCCGAACAGGAAGCGCGCCAGGAGCACGGTGAAGATACTCTGCGCAAGGGCGAGCAGGAGCAGGCTGACGACCGCCACGACCTGGCTGGCCAAAAGCACCCGCCTGCGTCCGAAACGGTCGGAAAGCTGGCCGAGCAAAGGCGATGCGGCGGACAGGCTCAATGCTTCGGTGGCAAGGACGATGCCGAAGACCAGCGGACTCGCCCCCATCTCACGCAGATAGAAAGGCAGGACGGGCAGAACCGCGCCGATGCCCGCGGCATAGAGGGTGACTATGGCGAACAGCGGCAGCATCAGCCGCCAGTCGAGCCTGTCCGACAGGCCGGCCTCATGCTTCGAACATATCCCGGCGCTCACTTCGTTTCCTCTTCGAGCGGACCGACGCCCACGTGGCCCAGATATCTTTCAAGCTTCGCCGTCCGCTCTGCGCCAAGCATCAGGAACGCGCCGACATAGCCGTCCGGGCGGATCAGCACGCCCTCGCCCGGCGCCAGTTCGTAGGCATCGCGGACGTGCCCCCAGGCGTCGATGACGTCGCCCTGCGGGCCGATGTGGCGGACATGCAGCCCAGGCCTTGGCCCGACCATCTCTCTTTCCCCCTCATGGACGAGCAGCGTCCAATGCGTCCCCCGGAACAGTTGGAACAGCCGCGACGGCTGGCCCGCCGCACCCATGATCGGGGCGTCCGGCGCACGGTCGCCCGGACGCAGACTGCCGCTGCGTTCAGCCAGTTGCCTGGAAAGCGGCGAGTCCGGATAGCCGATATCGAGCTGGCGCACCTCTCGCCCCCGGCGCATTTCACCCTGCTTCTGCGCATCGAGCAGCCGGGACGCGAGGCCGAGCATCAACTCTGCCACCGGCCGCCGCTCGAACTCATAGGTGTCGAGCAGGAAATCTTCGCCGCCGCCGAGAACGGCGGCGAGTTTCCAGCCGAGATTGTAGGCATCCTGCACGCTGGTGTTCAGGCCCTGGCCGCCGGTCGGCGGATGGATATGGGCGGCGTCGCCGACGAGGAACACCCGTCCGACCCGGTAGCGATCGGCAAGCCGCGCGCTCATTGCATAGGCCGAAGCCCAGTAGACCGAATGCACAGGTATGTCGCCGCGCCCTGTCCGCTCGCCGATCATCCGTGCCAGCCCTTCGGCCGAGAGGTCGGCTTCGCCGTCGGGCGGAATCGGCGCCTGAAGCTGGAAGAGATCGGTTCCGGCCAGCGGACAGATCACGACCATGCGTTCCATGTCGCCGTCGTTGAACTGGTGCCAGGCATCGCGGTCCAGCCCCGTCAATTCCACATCCGCCACGATCGCCCGCACGCCCAGCGTCTTGCCGGGGAAACCCACGCAGAGCGCGTCCCGCACGAAGCTGCGGCCGCCGTCGGCCCCGACGAGATAGCGTGCGCGAACGGTTTGCCCGCCATGTGGTCCCGCAAGGCGGGCCATGACGCCGTCGGCGTCTTGCTCGACGTCGACCAGTTCGCATCCGAACTCGACCTCGTGGCCGAGCTCGCCCAGCCGCTCCCGCATGATCTCCTCGGTGCGGGATTGCGGGATCATCAGCGCGATGTGGTAAGGCTCGGCCGGCGTCGGATCGGGCCGCTCGCCGATGTCCTTTTCGGTATGGCTGCCGTCACTGCGATACGCGCGCACCGGCGGATAGATGCCGCCGGCGGCGACCACCTTGTCGAGAATGCCGAGGTCCTCGAATATCTCCTGCGTCCTCGGCTGGATGCCCTTCCCGCGCGAGCCCCGGAAGGGTCCTTCCCGCTTCTCGATCAGCCGGAAGGAAACGCCGCGCCGCGCAAGCTCGATCGCCAGCGTCAGGCCGGATGCCCCCGCCCCGCAGATGAGCACGTCCGCAGTGAAACCGTTTGTCATGGTCGCCTCCTTATGTGTATTATGCACATAGTAGGAGATTCGGAATGCCGTCAAGAAAAAATGTGAAAAATACACATATCGAGAGCCGCCAGATTCGTGAGCTCCACGGTGCACTGGTCGAAATCGTCAGCATCATGAACAGGCCCCAGCGCGACGAGAGCCTGGTGCGCGAAGCCGGCATCTCGCTCGACCGCGCGCTGTTTCCCCTGCTGGTCGGCATCGAACGGCTGGGGCCAATCGGCATCGTGGACCTCGCCGACCGCGCCGGTCGCGATTACACCACCGTCAGCCGCCAGGTCGCCAAGCTGGAAAGTCTTGGCCTCGCCGAACGCCGGCAGAGCGCGGCCGACCGCCGCGTGAACGAGGCCGTTGTCACCCCGAAGGGCAAGGCGATGACCGACAAGATCGACGCCGCGCGCGAGAGGAACGCCCGCGCCATCTTCGCGACCTGGGATGCCCGCGACATCGATGAGCTCATCCGGCTCATGCGCAAGTTCGCCGATTCGGTGAACGACGAACCGGAGAGCCCCGCCGCGCCCTGATTTTTCGCGCAACTCCCTCTACAGCAGAGCACATGCGCTATTTCTCAGGAAGAATTGTGGGCGGAAGCCATGCGCAAATTCGCGGCTGCGCGGCAGGTTTGCGGCAGCAATGAACCAAAGTCGGGCGGGCGGCACGACATTACGGGCACCTGTTGCGAGGATGGGATGGTCGTAGCCGCAGCGGCTGCCGTCGCCGAGAATGATCTGGTGGCTCGTCCGGGAAATCTCGGCCACGCGGACAGCTCGGATCGTAATGTCGAGCTGTGCGAGCAGACTGGCAAGTCGAAGCACGAGAGCTTGCACGCGGTACGTTCAGCATGTCGTTCTCAGGTATGCTCGGATTCCCAAGCGAAACTGCTGTTTCCTCGACTTGCACATGGCAAGTCCCGCACGCCATTGCCCACATTCTCCGATGCCATTTACGGAGCCAGGATGACCGAACTCCTTCGCAACCAATGCGGACCGGACCGCGCCGCCAAAGCCGTTCACCAGCTATCGCTGACCGATCCGCTGTCCAACCGGCCTGATTTCTATCCGTTCGCGCGGAGAAAAGCGTCGATTTCCGCGCGTGTCGGCATGGACGGCGCCGTGCCGGGCTTCTGCACCGACAGCGCGGCGACCGCCGATCCGAAGCGAATTGCCTCGAGCGGTGGACGGCCTTCGGCGATCGCGACGGCGAAGCCGCCGTTGAAGGCGTCACCGGCGCCGGTGGTGTCGACAACCTTCGCGACGCGGAACGCCGGCACAAAATGAGTGCCCGCCGCGCCATGCAACAACGCGCCCTTCGATCCCAGGGTGATCAACGCATTGGAGGCGCCAAGCTCGACCAGGCGGGCAGCAGCGCGCACCGCCCCCTCGTCCGTGCTCGTATCGATGCCGGTCAACGTCGCGGCCTCGGTCTCGTTGGGCGTCACGTAATCGCAATGGGCGTAGATCGACGCCTCGACGGGGAGTGCCGGGGCAGGATTGAGGATGGTCGTGACGCCATAGCTTCGGGCCAACCGAAGCCCTTCAATGGCAGCCTCGATGGGCTGCTCGAACTGCGTGACGAAGACCTTTGCGCCGGAGATCAACTGGGCGGCAGCGCGGACATCTGCGGCGCTCAGATTGGCGGCAGCACCGCTTTCGATGATGATCGCGTTGTCGCCGGTCTCGGAGGAGACGAAGATGAACGCGGCCCCGGTGGGCGCGGTCTCGTCGATCAAGACGTGGGAGGTGTCCACTCCATCGCCAGACCAGGCCTGCCGCGCCATTTCACCAAAGGCATCCTGCCCGACGCGGGTGATCATGGCCGAACGCGCGCCGGCGCGCGCTGCCGCGATCACCTGGTTCGAGCCCTTGCCGCCCGGCCCCATGGCAAAGCCCCGGCCAAGCAGCGTTTCCCCGATCACCGGCAGACGCTCGGCCTTGAAGGCCAGGTCAGCGACAAAGGTTCCAAGCACGACGATATCGGCACGATCCATCAGAATACCTCCCAGTTGCAACGCGGACCTCAGAGCAGGAATTTGGCAGCCGCCTGCCTCAGGCATTCCTCGAACGCCTGATGGTCCGTGTACAGCTCGGCGGGCGCGACCTCGCGCGTGATGACCATGCCGCCGCGCGCCTCGATGCCGCCGTCCAGCATGAGGTTGTCGACCATGTCGAAATCTTCCACCGCCAGTCCGTCCGGTCCGCGCGGCCTGCCGTGGGCATCGGGCTCGATACGGCCGTCATGCAGGCATGAAACCCGTGCGTAATGGTCGCCAAGCACGTTCGAGAATGCATAGGCCGGGCAGCCGCGGGCGCACATGAAGCCAAGCTCGAAGGCCGTGCCGACATCGGCAGCGACGCCGCGGAACGGCGTGAGATTGGCGATGATCATGTCGGCGCTCATCATCAGGCGCTCGTTGATCGAACTGATGGCCAGCCCCTTTGCCCTCTTGGTATCGGTTGCCGGTACCTCGAGGTCGCCCGGCGAGACCGGGACGAAGCCGTAGCGCCGGGTCAAATCGATCTTGCGGTCGAGCACCTCGCGGGCGTTGGACAGGAAGACTTCGGGGCCGGCCAGGTAGATTTTCATCGGTAATCGTTCTCGTTCTGAAGAAATGACAAAAGCCCGGGGCATCAGGAGCTCTATGCTCAATCGCCATAGGGCACCCAGACGTTCTTCACTTCGACGGCACGGCGGAGGAAGGCTTCGCCTTGTGCGGTTGGCCAGTCGAGGCTGCGGCCGTGGCCGGTCCAGACGCGCTTGAGGTTGCCGACAGATTCGGCTTCCGCCCTGGCGCAGACCTCGGCTTCGGCGATGACCCAGAGGCCGTCGACGTCGTCGTGCCTGGCGAGCACGGTGGTCAGTTCGGCGGTGTGGCCGGTGACGATGTTGATCGCGCCG